>NZ_AUEZ01000013.1 GCF_000426245.1 Bradyrhizobium sp. Ai1a-2
GGTGAGATGCGGTGGACGCGGGTGTTGCGGCTGACGAGCGCAAGTAACGCGGACGGCGAAGTCGTGTGGTCCTGGCGCCCCGACGCTGGCGCTAAGTCCTGGGGGATGGAAACATCCCTAAGGGTGACGGTGGCAAGAAAGCCCGGTCACCGGGGAGAGCACGAAGTAAGCCGTAACACCATCGCGCAGGGAAAGCCGGAATGCTCGGTTGAACCTGTGGTCCTACCCCCGTGCTTTTTGTTGCACGGGACCCACGGGTGCAACCAGCACCCGGCTTTCCCTGCGCCCTCTGATTTCGAGGAGGGTGGAAGTGAAGCAAACCTCGGGCATCTCATGCCGCGAGAACGCGGACGCATATCCTTTCTCTATCGTCATGCCCCGCGCAGGCGGGGCATCCAGTATCCGGCGGCCTCTCGATTCAAGCACTGCGGTCTCTGGAATACTGGATCGTCCGCCTTCGCGGACGATGACAACGGAGACGCTGTTTGACATTTGAATCGGTAGGATGGGTAGAGCGAAGCGAAACCCATCATTCGCGCAGCTTGCTCCATCGCGATGGGTTTCGCTTCGCTCTACCCATCCTACGAGCTACGGACGTGCTGTTTGAAATTTGAATCAGCAATGACGATAGTGGAGAGAGTGAGCGGCACAACGCTTTTCCCGGTGCCCGTTGATGCGCCCTCGCCCCTTGTGGGAGAGGGCTACTCCGGCGCCAGCAACGAGCTCATTTGGGTGAGGGGTCTCTTTCCACGAGCACCGTCGCCCGCGGAAACAACCCCTCATCCGACGCGCATTTTCATGCGCGCCACCTTCGCCCACAAGGGGAGAAGGGAAGAACCATCGTCACGTGTTCTTCAGCGCGACGCGGAATTCGGCTTCGGTCTTGGCCTTGACCTCGTCGAGCGTGACGCCGTCCGCGAGCTCGATCAGCGCCATGCCGTCTTTGCCGTGCTTGTCGATGGTGAAGACGGCGAGATCAGTGACGACCATGTCGACCACGTGCTCGCCGGTGAGCGGAAGCGAGCATTTCTTGAGCAGCTTCGGGCCGTCCTTGGCGGAATGCTCCATCACCACGACGACGCGCTTGACGCCGGCAACGAGGTCCATGGCGCCGCCCATGCCCTTCACCATCTTGCCGGGGATCATCCAGTTGGCGAGATCGCCGTTCTGCGCGACCTGCATCGCACCGAGGATCGAAAGATCGATATGACCGCCGCGCACCATGCCGAAGGAATCGGCGCTGGAGAAATAGCTGGTCGACGGCAATTCGCTCACCGTCTGCTTCCCGGCGTTGATGAGGTCGGCATCCTCCTCGCCCTCGTAGGGGAACGGGCCCATGCCGAGCATGCCGTTCTCGCTCTGCAGGCTGACGTCGATCCCTTCGGGGATGTAGTTCGAAACCAGCGTCGGGATGCCGATACCGAGGTTGACGTAATAGCCGTCGCGCAGCTCTTTCGCAGCGCGCGCCGCCATCTGTTCACGGGTCCAGGCCATGGGACTCTCCTGCTAAATTTAGGCTGCGGGGCGCGGGCGGGTGTTGCGGAACTCGATGCGCTTCTTGCCCGTGCCGACCTCGACGATTCGCTTCACGAAAATGCCTGGCGTGTGGATGTGATCCGGATCGATCTCGCCGGCCGGAACCAGATGCTCGACCTCCGCCACCGTGATCTTCGCGGCAGTCGCCATCATCGGGTTAAAGTTGCGCGCGGTCTTGCGATAGACCAGGTTCCCGGCGGTGTCGCCCTTCCAGGCATGGATGATGGCGAGGTCGGCGAACAGGCCGCGCTCCATGATATACTTCTCGCCGTCGAATTCCTTCACTTCCTTGCCCTCGGCGATCAGCGTGCCGACGCCAGTCTTGGTGTAGAAGGCCGGGATTCCGGCGCCGCCGGCGCGAATGCGCTCGGCCAGCGTGCCCTGCGGATTGAATTCGAGCTCGAGCTCGCCGGCGAGATATTGCTGGGCGAACAGCTTGTTCTCGCCGACATAGGAGGAAATCATCTTCCTGATCTGCCGCGTCTCCAGCAGCCGGCTCAACCCGATACCGTCGACACCGGCATTGTTGGAGACCACCGTCAGGTCCTTGACCCCGGAGTCCCGGATCGCATCGGAGAGGGTTTCGGCAATGCCACAGAGGCCGAAGCCGCCCGACATGATCATCATGCCGTCCTTAAGGATGCCGTCGAGTGCCGATTTGGCGTCGGGATAGACCTTGTTCATGAAAAAGGACCTGATGGAGGGGCATTGGCAGCCCGATGGCGCAGACGGCCGGTGCAGACCGGGATTATTAGGCGAAATCTTCGCAATGCGTCAATGACGCCCCGTTTCGCCATCTCTGCTGCCTACAACCTCGATGACGGCCTTGAAAGCGTCAAGAAAACCCTTCAAGTTGCGTGGGTTGGCAGGGGCGCCAAGTGCGCTGGCCGGTTTTATTCGAATATCCGATCACCACAACCCGACCTGGATATGTCACTGACGATGGCCCAAGCAATGAAGCGCCTGGGGATGCCGATTGCGGCGTTTTTCGGCCTCGCGCTGCTTGGCCTGATCGGGACATCCTGGTTTCTGAACCGGGACGCCCTGCAGCAGGCAGTAGAGGCGCAGATCCGCGCCGTCACCGGACTCGACCTGGTCGTGAACGGCCATATCGACGTGTCGGTGTTCCCCGGCAGCTATGTCTCGTTCCATGACGTTGGGCTGAAGGGCGGCGGCACCATCGATCCCGCACTGCAGGTCGACGTGCTCACCGCCAATCTGCGACTCCTGCCGCTGCTGCTGCGGCGGTTCGAGATTGCCGACGTCATGATGCTGCGGCCGCATATCCATGTCATCAGGGACAGCAAGGGCGACAGCAACTGGACGCCGTTCATCAACACGATCGCGCGCGCGATGAAGCCCGGCGCCGAGAACCAGATGTCGTTCTCGGAGATCCGTATCCAGGACGGCATCCTCAATTACGAGGATGAGACCAACCATGCCAGGGAGCAACTCGGCGACATCGACCTCTCGCTGGCATGGCCGTCGATATCGCGTTCCTTTGCCGCAACCGGACAGTTCGATTGGCGCGGCGAGCGCGTCGACGGGTCGATCAGCGCCAGCGATTTCATCGCACTGTTGTCGGGCGACCGCTCAGGGCTGAAGGCTCGGCTTGCCAGCGCGCCGCTCAAGCTCGCCTTCGACGGCACGGTCGCCAACCGCACCAGCCTGATGATGGAGGGGACCGCCACCATCGACAGCGTGTCCTTGCGCAACGCGCTGCGCTGGATGGGACAGGCTCCGCCTGGCAGCGGCGGGTTCGGCCGCTTCACGCTGAAGGCGCGCGCCAATCTCGTCGGCGGCTCGTTGGCGCTCACCAATGTCAATGTCGAGCTCGACGGCAATGTCGCCGAGGGCGTGATGACCTTCGCCAACAATGGCCGGCAGACGCTGCAGGCGACGCTCGCTGCAGGCAATCTCGATTTCACGCCTTATGTCTCGACCTTCCGCCTGCTCGCCAGCGGCCAGCGCGACTGGAACCGGCAGTTGTTCGATCTGAACGCGCTCTCCGCCACCGACCTCGACATGCGGCTGTCGGCAGCGCGGGTGACGGTCGGCTCGACCAGGCTCGGGCGCACCGCGCTCGGCGCCAATCTGCGCGGCGGCACGCTGGCGCTCTCTGTCGCGGAAGCGCAGATGTATGGCGGCATCGCCAAGGGCTCGCTCGGGATCGCGCGCTCCGATGCCAGCGCCGATGTGAAGGCGCAGCTCGAGTTCACCGATGTCGACCTGCAGGCCTGCGCCGGCGAATTGTTCGGCGTCAGCAAGCTCACCGGTCGCGGCAATCTCAACGTCTCGCTGACGGCCTCCGGCTCGAGCCCGTTCGGGCTTGTGCAATCGCTCGACGGCACCGCGACGCTGACTGGCCATGAGGGCGCGATCGCTGGCTTCAATATCGAGCAGCTCCTGAAGCGGCTGGAGCGGCGGCCGCTGTCCGGCGGCGGCAATTTCCGCTCGGGCTCGACGCCCTATGACAATCTGACGATTGCCGTGCGGTTCAATGATGGCGTCGCCACCGCCGAGAACATCCGCCTCGAAGGACCTGCGGCCAAGATCACGCTGACCGGCACCGCCTCGGTGCCGTCGCGGGAGTATGATCTGAAGGGCGTCGCCAGCCTGAATTCGGCACCGGGCGGCGGCAATGGTTTTGACCTTCCGTTCGTAGTGCAGGGTCCGTGGGACGATCCGCTGGTATTCCCCGATCCGGAAAGCCTGATCCGCCGCTCGCCGGCATCATCGCAGTTGCTCGATGCGGTGAAGGATCGCAAGACGCGCGACACCGTGCGCTCGGTGATCGAGCGCTTCACCGGCGGAGCGCGGCAGCAGCCCGCCGATGCCACACAGAGCGCGCCGACGGCCGAGAACGCCAAGCCGAATTGAACCATCAGACTTTCGTCGTGGTTCAAAGGCGAACTGGCGACCGACGAAGCGCCAAGATTCCAATGCACCATCTGGATCAGGCCGCGGCCATGCGCTAGTCTTTTATCCAACCGGTTAAAAAAGCCGGCCTCAAGACAGGGAGAAGAACGTGAAATCCAAGTTGGGTATTGCTGTGCTTTCGTTCGCGGTCGCCGCCGTCGGGCTGATCCACGCGACCGCGCCGGCGATGGCGCAGGAAAAGAAGATCACGGTCTGGTGGGGCAAGGGCTTCTACAAATCCGAGGATGACGCGCTCCTCGAGGCGATCAAGAAGTTCGAAGCCAAGACCGGCGTCAAGGTGGAGCTCTCGCAATACGCGATCCAGGACATGATCCCGAAGACGGTGGCCGCGCTCGATTCCGGCACCGTGCCCGACGTGGCCTATTCCGATACGTATGACGTGCAGGCCGGCGGCAAATGGGCGTTCGAAGGCAAGCTCGAGGATCTCTCCGACATCCTGCTGCCGATGAAATCGGCTTTCGCCCCGAACACGCTGGAGACCGCCTACCTCTACAACGACCAGACCAAGAAAAAGGGCTATTATGGCTTCCCGCTGAAGCAGCAGAGCATGCATGTGCAGATCTGGGGCGACATGCTGCAGCAGGCCGGCTTCAAGCCGAGCGATATCCCGACCAAATGGGCAGATTACTGGTCATTCTGGTGCGACAAGGTGCAGCCGGCGATCCGCAAGGCGACTGGCAACCGCATCTACGGCGTCGGCCAGCCGATGGGCGTGGAATCGACCGACTCGTTCCAGTCGTTCTACACCTTCATGGACGCCTATGACGTCAAGCTCGTCGACGACGACGGCAAGCTCCTGGTCGACGATCCCAAGGTGCGCGACGGACTGATCCATGCACTCAAGGATTACACCGATACCTACATCAAGGGCTGCACACCGCCCTCCTCCACGACCTGGAAGGACCCGGACAACAACGTCGCCTTCCACAACAAGACCATCGTGATGACCCACAACTTCACGATCTCGATCGCAGCGAAATGGTTCGAGGATTCCAACAACCAGGCACTGACGCCGGAGCAGCGCGCCGCCGGCAAGAAGGCCTATGAGGAAACCATCATCACGGCCTCCTTCCCCAACAAGCCGGATGGCAACCCGATCAAGTACCGCTCCGACGTCAAGACCGGCGTGATCTTCACCGCCGCCAAGAACAAGGCCGAGGGCAAGGAGTTCGTCAAATTCCTGCTGCAGGAGGAGAACCTCGGACCCTATGTCGAGGGCGCGCTTGGCCGCTGGTTCCCGGTCACGGTCGCCGGCCAGAAGAGCCCCTTCTGGCAGGCGGACCGGCATCGCAAGGCGGTCTACACCCAGTTCACCGGCGGCACCACGCCGTTCGACTTCACCAAGAACTACAAGTTCACGATCCTGAACAACGAGAACGTCTGGGCCAAGGCCATGAATCGCGTCGTCAGCGAGAAGGTGCCGGTGGACAAGGCCGTCGACGAACTGATCGCCCGCATCAAGCAGGTCGCGGGCTGACGTCAACAAGCCGGCCGCAGTCGCTGCGGCCGGCCTCCCCCGTCAAGGCGATGCAGGACGTGATGTAAGACATGGCGATCACGATTTCCGATCATGCGATCCCGCGCCCGCCGCTGTCGGCGCGACTGTCGACGCCGCAAGTCTGGGGCATCGTGCTGCTTGCGCCCTATCTGCTCGTGTTCCTGGCCTTCGTGCTCTATCCCGTCGGTTACGGGCTATGGCTCGCACGCCATCCGCAAAGCTATGTCGAGCTCTATAACGACCCGATCTTCGCGCGCGCCGCCGTCAACACGCTGATCTTCCTCGTCATCGGCATCAACGTCAAAATGCTGATCGCGCTGTTTCTGTCGGGCTTCTTCGTCCAGCAGCGCCACTGGATCAGGTGGCTGTCAGTGCTGTTCATCCTGCCCTGGGCGGTGCCGTCGATCCCGACCATCCTGTCGGTACGCTTCATGCTTAATCCGGAATGGGGCGTGGTCAATCACATCATCTTCAGCCTGACCGGCGATGACGGCCCGAACTGGCTCAACGATCCCACGGTGGCCCTGACCATGGCGATCGGCGTGCACATCTGGAAGTCGCTGCCGTTCTGGACGCTGATCCTGATGACCGGGCGGCTCGCCATCTCCAACGACCTGTTCGAGGCCGCCGGCGTCGACGGCGCGAGCTTCTGGCAGAAATTCCGCTACATCACCTGGCCGTCGATGCGGACGCTGTACGTCACCTGCACGCTGCTCTCGATGATCTGGACGCTCGGCGACTTCAACAGCGTCTATCTCCTGACCGGCGGCGGGCCGGCCGACCTCACCCATGTGCTGTCGACGCTCGGCATCCGCTATCTCCGGCTCGACCAGCTCAATCTGGCGATGGCCTCGATCGTCTGTGCGCTGCCCCTGGTGCTGCCACTCGTCTACTTCATGATGAAACGGTTGTCGCGATGAAGCTGCCTACCCTGCGCGAGATCGGCACCGAGGCCAAGCTGCTCCTGATCGGCATTCCCGTCCTGATCTGGACGCTGGTGCCGATCTATCACATGTTCCTGTTCGCGATCTCGCCGAAGGAAGACGCGTTCTCCGGCAAGCTTTGGCCCGATCATCCGACGCTGCACAATTTCGAGATCGTGTTCCGCCAGCAGCACTACTTCCTGCGGGACTTCTGGATGCAGTTCGGGAATTCGACCGTGATCGCGCTGGCGACGGGCGCGCTGACGCTGTTCATCGCAACCGCCGCTGCATTCTCGATCTCACGATTGCGGACGCCCGGCGGCCGCGCAGTGATGAACCTGGCGCTGTTCACCTATTTCATCCCGGCCGCGTTCCTGGCCGTGCCGATGTACCGCACCATGGGCAATTACGGATTGCTCAACACTCACTGGTCGCTGATCCTGGCGATGGTGACCATCGCTTCGCCCTACGCGATCTGGGTGCTGAAGCAGGCATCCGACAAGTTGCCGGTCGAGCTCGATGAAGCCGCGACCATGGACGGCGCGACCACGCTGCAATTGTTCCGCCTGGTTTATGTGCCGCTGATGATGCCCTCGCTGGTCGCGGTCGGCACCTACGCCATCCTGCTCGCCTGGAACGAATACCTCTACGCGTTCCTGCTGCTATCAAAGGACACCGATATCACGCTCCCCGTTGCGCTCGGCAACTTCCTTGCCGCCGACGACTCGCCGTGGGAGCTGTTGATGACGACCGGCTTCATCTACGCGCTGCCGCCGGCCGCCATCTACTACGTCTTCAAGCGATACATGGTCGGCGGCCTGACCGCAGGCGCGGTGAAGTCGTGACCGCTCATAGCGGCGCGGCGCTCTCGCCCTGAGAACTCGACAGCTTCGAGGCGAACGAGGCGAGTACGATCAGCACCGTGATCAATGCGATAAACAGCGTACAGATCGCGTTGATCTCCGGCTTCACCCCGAGCCGCACCTCCGAATAAATCCGGATCGGCAGCGTCGCCGAGCCGGGACCGGTGGTGAAGCTCGCGATCACGAGGTCGTCGAGCGACAGCGTGAAGGCAAGCATCCAGGCCGCGACAATGGCGGGAATGATCAGCGGCAGCGTCACCATCAGGAACGCCTTCACCGGATTGCAGCCGAGGTCCATCGCGGCTTCCTCCAGGCTGCGGTCAAGCGACGTGAGACGCGACTGCACCACCACGGTGACGAAGCACATGGTCAGCGTGGTATGCGCGATGGTCACCGTCCAGAAGCCGCGCTCGGCGTTCAGCGCGACGAACAGCAGGAGCAGCGAGAGGCCCGAGATCACCTCCGGCATCACCAGCGGCGAATAGAGCATGCCGGAGAACAGCGCGCGTCCGGCAAAGCGTTCGCCACGCGCCAGGCCTATGGCCGCGAGCGTGCCGAGCAGCGTCGCCAATGTGGCGGAAACCGCGGCGACGCGCAGGCTCATCCAGGCGGCTTGGAGCATCGCGCGGTCGTTGAAGAACTCGATGTACCAGCGCAGCGACCAGCCGCCCCACACATTCACCAGCCGCGACGCATTGAACGAAAAGATCACGAGGATCACGATCGGAAGGTAAAGGAACGCAAGCCCGAGCGCGAGCGCCGTCATGTTGAAGCGCGAAAGCCGGTTCACGGTGCGCGCCATCAGCGTCCGCCCTCGACCTGCCGGCGCTGCAGCCGGTCATAGAGCACGAGCGGCGGCACCAGCAGAACCAACAGCGCAATCGCAACGGCGGACGCCACCGGCCAATCCTTGTTGGTGAAGAATTCGAGCCAGAGCGTCTGGCCGATCATCAGCGAATTGGAGCCGGCCAGAAGATCGGGGATCACGAACTCGCCGACGATCGGAATGAAGCACAGCAGTATCCCTGCCCCGACGCCCGGCAGCGACAACGGAAACGTCACGAGCCAGAAGGCCTTCAGCGGCGAGGCGCCCAGATCTTCGGCAGCCTCCAGCAGCGCGCGGTCCATTTTCGCCAGCGTGGCGTAGAGCGGCAGGATCATGAACGGCAGATAGGAATAGACGATGCCGATATACATCGCGGTGTCGGTCGAGAGCCAGGCAACCGGCTCGGAGACCAGATGCAATGCGAGCAGGATCCGGTTGAGCAAGCCGTCATGCTGCAGGATGTTGATCCAAGCATAGATGCGGATCAGGAACGAGGTCCAGAACGGCACGATGACCAGGATCATCGCGATGCCTTGCCAGCGCTGCGGCAGCCGCGCCATGCCGTAGGCAATGGGATAGCCGATCACGAGCAGGATCAGCGTCGAGGTCACGGCGACGACGAGGCTGCGCAGATAGGACAGGATGTAGAGATTGTCCGAAACCAGCAGCCGGAAATTGTCCAGCGACAACTGCTCGAACGCGGCCTTGAACGCTTCCCATCCCTCGCCGAGCTCGAACACCGGCGTATAGGGCGGCTGCGCGATCGCGGTCTGCGACAGGCTGATCTTCACCACAATGCCGAACGGCACCAGGAAAAACAGCGCCATCCAGAGATACGGCGCGATGGCGGCGTAGCGCGCCGGACGGGCAAAGATACGGCGCGTGCTCATTGCTCCAGCACCACACCATCGTCGGGCGCGAACCATGCCGCCACGCGCTCACTCGAGCCATAGCCGTCGACATCAAGCCGCGCGGTATTGGCCATCACCGAGCGCACCACGGCGCCATTGTCGAGCCTGATCCTGTAAGCGGTCAGGCCACCGAGATAGTTGATCTCCGCGACCTCGCCCTCGAACCGATTGATCGCTTGCAACGCATCGACAGCCGACGCCAGTCCACGCCGAGACAGTTTGATTTTCTCGGGCCGGATCGCGACGGTGACGATCTCCTTCGTCACCGGTTGGTGCGGTTCGGCGACGGTGATGATCCCTGCTTCGCGGGTGGTCACCTTCAGCCTGCCCTGCTCACGGGAGATGACCTGCCCCTCGAACAGGTTGACGTCGCCGACGAACTCGGCGACCCAGCGCGAGGCCGGGGCTTCATAGAGATCGCGCGGGGTCGCGACCTGCGCCAGGCGGCCGGCGTCCATCACCCCGATCCGGCTCGCCATCGTCATCGCCTCTTCCTGGTCATGGGTGACGATGATGAAGGTCATGCCGAGCCGGCGCTGCAATTCCATCAATTCTGCCTGCGTGCTCTCGCGCAGTTTCTTGTCGAGCGCGGCCAGGGGCTCATCGAGCAGCAGCACCTGCGGCCGGCGCGCCAGCGAGCGCGCCAGGGCCACGCGCTGCCGTTGGCCACCGGAAAGCTGGTCGGGCTTGCGTTTCTCCAACCCCTCGAGCTTGACGAGGGCCACCATTTCGGCGACGCGGGTAGCGATCTCGCCGCGCGCCATACCAGCGCGCCTCAGGCCGAATGCGATGTTGTCACGCACCGAGAGATGCGGAAACAGCGCATAGTTCTGGAACATCATGTTGACCGGCCGCTCATGCGGCATCACCTGCGCGATGTCGCGACCAGCGAGCAGGACGCGCCCCTCGTCCGGGGTCTCGAAACCTGCAAGCATGCGCAACAGCGTGGTTTTGCCGCAGCCGCTCGGGCCAAGCAGAGCGAAGAATTCACCGGCGCGGACGTCGAGCGAGAGCGCATTGACCGCGGTGAAGTTGCCGAACCTTTTCGTCACGCCCTCGATGCGCAGCAGCGGCATATCGGTCGCCCTCCGCAGCGCAGTGTCTTCCGTCGTCGAATGATTTGCCGTCTTCGCCAGTTCCTCAGCCATGATTCCCTTTAGCCCGATCGTGACCGCAAGCTAGCGGCGGATCGCCACTGGCTCAACCGCTTCACGCGGCGTCTGCCGCAATATTGTTGTCCCGGGCGGCTCTGCTAGATTTCGCCTAGACGTCAGGAGGACGAATGATGAACCGGGACCGCTACGACCTGCCGCTGACGACCGCTTCCGATCGCGCCGCGGCGCTCTACCGTGATGGCATCGACCGCATCCTTGCGGCCTGGCATGGAGCAGATTCGGCCCTTGACGCGGCGATTGCCGAAGATCCCGATTTCGCGCTAGCGCATGTGGCGCGCGCCCGCGTCCATCTGATCAACATGGAAGGCGCTGCGGCCCGCGACAAGGCGGCCAGGGCTCGGCAATTGGCGGCGACCGCGAGCCGTCGCGAGCAACAGCATGTCGAGATCCTGGCCTCGGCCATCGAAGGCCAGAGCAGGCAGGCACTGCAAGCCGCCGAACAGCACCTTGCGGAATTTCCGCGCGACGCGCTGATCCTGTCGCAACTGCTCGGCGCCTTCGGCCTCTACGCCTTCTCGGGACGCGCCGACCACGACGCGGCGCGGCTTTCGATTTGCGAGCGCTACGCCGCCGATTATGGCGAGGACTGGTGGTTCCTCACCTATCTCGGCTGGTCGCGGACCGAGGCGGGCGACGTCGCGACCGGCCGCGACACCACCGAGCGCGCCTACGCGATGAAGCCGGCAAACGCCAGCGCGGCCCACGCCCTGTCGCATGCGCTGTTCGAGCAGGGCGATCCCACGGAAGGCCGCGTCTTCCTGTCCGGCTGGCTGCCGGCCCATGACCGTGCAAGCTTCCTGCAGGGGCACCTTGCCTGGCACCTCGCGCTGATCGCGCTCGAGGACGGCGACACTGACGGCGCGTTCGACATCTATGAACGGCACATCAGACCGCAGGGGCGCCCCTATCCGCCTCTGAACATTGTGACGGATACCACCTCATTGCTGTGGCGGCTCTCGCTGGCGGGAAGGACCGGGCTCGAATTGCGTTGGCAGGAAGTCGCCGCCTACGGCGACAAATTCTTTCCGAAAGCCGGGGCGCATTTTGCCGACGTCCACTATGCATTGGCTGCAGCGGCGACCAACGGCGGAGCTCTGCCGGCAAGGCTTGCGGAAATGGAGGCGCGGCACGCCGAGGGCAAGCTGGCGCCCGGCGCTTCCGCTATCGGCCTCTGCCGCGGCGTGCAGGCATTCGCGTCGGGCGACAACGACGGCGCCGTCCGCGTGCTCGAGCCGTTGATGCCGGAACTGGTGCGGATCGGCGGCAGCCACGCCCAGCGCGAGCTTTGGGAGGATACGTTCATCGTCGCCTGCCTTCGTGCGGGGCGAGGCGAGAAAGCGACAAAGTTAATCGCCGATCGCCTGCACCGGCGACCGTCCCGCCGCGACGAAGCATGGTCGCGGGAGGCGGGTCGAGACCAAGCCCCTGGCTTTTAGCCTAGGATGGTTCCAAGCCGAGCGCTTGCGCGCTCTCCATCCAAACCGGCAATTCTTGCTGATACAATGCGTTGCTGTCCTTGAAGCCTATCGCCGGTTCGAGCACGAAAGTGCTGAGAACTTCCTTCACTTTCGGATCGCTATTGGCCGCCACGCAGAGCTCCGCCAAACGATCGACAATCGGCTGCGGCGTCGCCTTCGGCAACGCCCAGCCCGTGAAGCCGCTCACGGTGAAGAATTTCGCCGTCGCGCCCTGTTCTGGCAGAGTCTTGATGTTCGGGATCGCGTCGACCTTCTTCGAATGCACCGCGAACACAACGCCGCGATTACCCTGCAGGACGGATTGCGCGGCCGTGTAGCTGCCCATCGCGACATCGAGCGTGCCTTCCGCCAGCCCCGTCCACATCGGGGCCTCGCCTCGGTAGTGGATCGGTTCGATGTTGAGACCGTATTGTTTGTTGAGCTCGTTGATCGTCATGTGCGGGGACGAGCCCGCGCTATAGGTGCCGAAATTCACCTTGCCGCTCTTGCGCGCGAAAGCGACGAATTCATCGAGCGTCTTGACGCCGGCCTTCGGGCTCGCGACCAGCAGCAGCCCAGCGCCCGGGATGACGCTGACAAGCGTCAGGTCCTTGTCCATGTCGTAGCCGGGGTTCTTCATCATCACTCTGTTCATCACGTAGGTGGTCGAGATGGAGCACAGGATCGTGTGGCCATCCGGCTCCGCGCGCGCGACTTCCGCGGCGCCTATCGAGCCCGAGGCCCCTGCTCTGTTCTCTATGACGACAGTCTTGCCCACCTGCCTGGAGACGAATTCGCCGAAGGCGCGCGCGAGCAGGTCGGTCTGCCCACCTGCCGGATAGCTGCAGATCATGCGGATTTGCCGCGACGGCCACGCCTCCTGCGCTGCGGCCTTGCGCAAGAGAGAAGGCATCGCGGCAGCCGTCGCACCGGCCGCAATGAACTGACGGCGATCAAGTTTCGCTGACATCGCTCCCTCCCTGAATTTTTCATCAGGGTATCGCATCGTCCGACTTCGGCCACAGGCGAAAGACGGGACAGATTGGCGCAGAGGCGCGTCAGAAGCGAACGTTTACGAACGTCCGTCTTGGTCCTTTTCGGAAGTTGGTATTGCCAGGGCGCGCCGAGTCGTACTCACGAGATGGCGTCGGAAGGCGATGCTCAGGGGCTTTTCCTGCTGACGATTCCGTCGCTTTCAAGGGCCTTGGCGATCTGCTCGAGGATTGCTTCCGTCGAGACCCTCTTTGCCAAACTGCTCTGCGCTGGAGCAGGCTGCTGGTCCAGGGACACGTTCGCCTTTGGCACCAGCTCGCCGAGTTCCTGCTCGACGCGGCTCCAATCCCGCTGATCCATGGCATCCTCCCCACTGATCAATTGCGAGACTACCGCGAGAGGTCTTCGGCCAGAAAGCAAAAGGCGTCCGATGGTTAAGACGGGCCTAAGCGGCCGCGATGACGGCACGCCCATGCGCGGGCGGTCATAGCGTTTTCGCCTGAAGGAGGTACAGACTCGGGTGAAGAAAGCCCGTCCAACAAGAACTACCCGGTCTTGCGGACGAGCTCCACGACATTGCCGCCGTCACCCACCAACGCTGCGTACTGTCCCACCGGGGCCGGTCTGCCGATCAGATAGCCCTGCACCACGTCGCACCCCTCCTTTGCCAGGAAGCCGAGCTGCTCCTCGGTTTCCACGCCCTCAGCGACGATTAACATCTGCAGGCCGTGACCGAGATCGATGACGGCGCGGACGATCGCCGCCGATTGCGGATTGCGGCCGAGATTGATGACGAAGGCGCGATCGATCTTGATCTTGTCGAACGGAAACGCCTGCAGATAGCTCAGCGAGGAGTAGCCGCTGCCGAAATCGTCCATCGAGATGCGCACGCCGAGCGCCTTCAGCCGCCGCAGCAGCGCAAGGCCACGATCGAAATCCTCGATCAGCACGCCCTCGGTGATTTCGAGCTCGAGCCTGTCCGGCCGCAAGCCGGTTTCGAGCAGGATCGAGTGCACTAGGCCGACCAGATCGCCGTGCATGAACTGCGCCGGCGAGAGGTTGACCGCGATCTGCAGCGGCTGCTTCCAGGACGCCGCCTCGCGGCAGGCCTCGCGCAAGATCCATTCACCCATCTCGACGATCAGGCCACCTTCTTCCGCAAGCGGAATGAAATCGGCCGGCGAGACGAAGCCGCGCACCGGATGGTGCCAGCGCGCCAGAGCCTCGAAGCCGATCACGCCGCTCTCGGCCACCGTTGCGCCCGCCGCAGCCAGCGGCTGGTAGTAGAGCGACAATTCGCCGTTCCGGATCGCGGCGGAAAGGTCCTGATGCAGTACGCGCCGGTCGCGGATCTGCTGGTCCATTTCCGGCTCGTAGATCGAGATCGTGCCACGCGATTTCGCC
The DNA here is from genome assembly GCF_000426245.1 of Bradyrhizobium sp. Ai1a-2. GTDB lineage: Bacteria > Pseudomonadota > Alphaproteobacteria > Rhizobiales > Xanthobacteraceae > Bradyrhizobium. The sequence goes on from NZ_AUEZ01000013.1 coordinate 14,527, forward strand.
TTTGCCCGGAACAGCGCCGCGCCCGCATTGGCGAGCAGCGCGGCGGCATCCGAACCGTTGTGCGGGAATACCGAGATGCCAGCGGTGACGCCGGTGCGAACCGATTTGCCGTCGATCGAGAATTCCTGGGCGAGCGCGTCTGCCACCTGCTCGGCGAGGACGATGCCGGCAGCCGGCTGCTTGCCGTCGATGATCAGACCGAACTCGTCGCCGGAGAGGCGCGCCACCACGCCGCCCCGCGCCGCGGTCTGCAGGCGCTGGGCCACCTCGATCAGCAATTTGTCACCGACCGCATGGCCAAACACGTCGTTGATCTCTTTCAAACCGTCGAGGTCGACGCAAAGCACGGCGAATTCCTCGTCGGTGCCGCCGCAGGCCTCGATCATCTGCGCCAGCGCCTGCAGGAAAGCGGCGCGGTTCGGCAAATCGGTCAAACCATCGTGATAGGCCATATGGGCCATGCGCGACTCGGTCTGGCGCCGATCGGTGACGTCCTCATGCGTCTTGATCAGGTATTGCGGTTCGCCATGCTCGTCGAGCACGGTCATGCGGCGGGTCAGGAACAGCCGCAAGCCGTCCTTGGTCGAGATCGGATGCTCCTCTGTGAGCAGGCCGCGTTTCTTGATCGCTGCCTCGTCGCGCGCGGTGATCAGCTTGGCCTCGCGCGGATTGAAGATATCAGTCGCGGTCAGCCCGGTGGCATCCTCGCGGCGGCGGTTGAGGATGGTCTCGGCAGAACGGTTGGCGAGCAAATATCGTCCGTCGCTGACGCGCTCGACGATCAGTGAGACCGGGATATTGTCGACCACGAGCTCGAGGAATTTCTTGGCGTTCTCCAATTCACGCGACAGCGAACGGCGGTCGGTGACGTCATCGAACAGGGCGATCAGGAATTCCGGCTCGCCGTTCTCGTTGCGCGCGATCACGCGGTTGGAGGCGAGAATGCGCCGCTCCGAGCCACGCTCGACCCAGAACTCGTTGCGGAAGGAGCCTTGCGGCGCCTCGAGCGCCGCCTTGTCGGCGGCCGCGATGCTGGCGGCGGTCTCGGGACTAAAGATCTCGTCGGCGCGCTTGCCGACGATGCGATCGCGCGAGAAGCGCGAGAACCGCTCGAAGGCGCGGTTCGCGAAGATGTAGCGGCCGTCCTCGATGTTTTTCGCGGCGACGCAGACCGGCACGTTGTCGAGCACCGATTCCAGGAACTGGGTGGTGGACGCGAGCTTGCGCGACAGTTGCCGCTGGCCGGTGCAGTCCTCATGCGTCGCGATCGATCCGCCATTGGGCAGCCCGAAATGCCGGACCACGACCGATTTGCCGTTGGGCAGTTCCGTTACCATGCCTTCAGGGTTCGCCGCCCGGATATAGAACTCCGCAGGCGTGACATCCATCAGACCGCGCCTGTACCGCATTTCCAGCAGCTCGGGTCCGGTCATGTTGCGCGGGACGTCGGAGCGCGACAGGCCATAGATCTCGAGATAGCGGTCGTTGCAGAACACGATCCGCTTTTGCGCATCGGTCATCACCACGCCCTGGTTCAGATGGTTGAGGGCAGAGCTGATGAAGACATTGCGCCGGAGTTGTCCACGCTGCACCCTTCGCAGCGCCGAAAGCACCGACAGCGTGATCGCGCCGAGGAGGGAGGCGACGACGGTGCCACCGATCAGGAACTCCCAGACCAGGTCGGGCGCGAGTGAACCGATAAAGCTCGATGGCGCAAAGCCGGCTGACACAGCGAGAGCCAGTGCAGCCGACGCAGTGGCGGCGACAAGACACACGACGGCCAGTGCCGGAATCAGATTCCTCCCGCTTCCCTGCCTTTTCTTGCCAGCCATTCCGTCACCTTGCGGATTTCCGCATTACAGTGTCTGACCTTGGCAGTTTGGATCGGGTAAACGGCGCGCGATGCAACCGGAAAATGTGACTTAATTTAGGGCAATTGCCCTGACATGATTAATGGCTCACTAATGCCGGCGCGCCACGAGACCAGTTTCGAGGCAATTCAGGGCGTTGCTACCAAAGCGCGGATGGACAACAACAGCGGCCAACAGATATTCGCGCTAATACCCGGACTTGAAGGATCCATGGACAGAGTTGATTGCGTCGTCATCGGAGCGGGTGTGATCGGGCTTGCCGTCGCACGCCGCCTCGCACAAACAGGGCGCGAAGTGATCGTGCTGGAAGCCGCCGAAGGGATCGGCACCGTGACCTCCTCGCGTAACAGCGAAGTGATCCACGCCGGCATCTACTACCGCGCCGGCAGCCTGATGGCGCGGATGTGCGTCAGCGGCAAGCATGCGCTCTACCGCTACTGCGAGGAGCACGGCGTCCCCTATCGCAATAGCGGGAAGCTGATCGTCGCGACCACGCCGAAAGAGACCGAAAAGCTGCAATCGATCCGCGCCCATGCCGAGGCCAATGGCGTGCTCGACATGCAGCTCCTTTCCGGCGACGCCGCCCACGCACTGGAGCCCGCGCTGAACTGCGACGCGGCGCTGCTGTCGCCATCCACGGGGATTATCGACAGCCATGCTTACATGCTGTCGCTCAGGGGCGATGCGGAAGCTGCCGGCGCGGCATTCGCGTTCCACACCCCGCTGCTCCGCGCCAAGGCCGCGGCCGGCCGGATCGAGGTCGAGACCGGCGGCGAGGCGCCGATGACGCTGGCATGCGACCTGCTCGTCAATGCCGCGGGCCTCGGGGCGCCGGCGGTCGCGCGCGGCATCGAAGGCGTGCCGCTCGAATTTATCCCATGCGCCTATCTCGCGAAGGGAAACTATTTCAGCTGCAGCGCGCGGGCGCCGTTTTCGCGGCTGATCTATCCGGTACCCGAGCCCGGCGGCCTCGGCGTGCACCTCACCCTCGACATGGCCGGCCAGGCCCGCTTTGGCCCGGATGTGGAATGGGTGGAGAGCATCGATTATGCCGTCGATCCGGCGCGCGCGGACCGTTTCTACCCGGCAATCCGCAAATACTGGCCCGGACTGCCGGACGGCGCGCTGATGCCAAGCTATTCCGGGATCCGGCCGAAGATCGTCCCCCCGGCGGTTGCAACGCAGGATTTCCTGATCCAGGGACCGCGTGACCACGGCGTCACCGGATTGATCAATCTGTTTGGTATCGAATCGCCCGGGCTGACGTCGTCGCTCGCGATCGCCGATTACGTCGGCGAACTCGTGTGAGCAGGCACATCAACTGCATCTCCCGCGGATGAGCGCTTCGGCGCCCATCCGGCATGAACAGGTGTGCGTTGCGATATGTTACCGGGGGACTGGCTAGTGGAAGGTCGCGTCGGCGGATTGCTTCAATCGCTCGATCTCGTCCTTGACCATCAATTTGCGGCGCTTGAGTTCGGTGATTTGCAGGTCGTCTGTAGATAGATGCAGGAGCGCTTCGTGGAGTTCGCTTTCGAGAATTTTGTGCTTGCGTTCCAGTTCAACCAGATGCGCCTGGATTGCCATTACGAAATCTCCTCGGTGGGTCAAACCTCAATTTCGGGCAGGACAAATAAGTGTACACCAGCCAAAAAATCTGTCGATGGGGATTGCGAATCAGCGCTGCGACAAATTCGGATTTGTCTGTATCGGAACGTGCCTATGGAACCGTCTTAACTTGCGCGGCGAGCGTGGAGGGAGGATATTTCCGCACGCGGATACCGAGCGATCCGGCCACAACCTCACCGTGCTTATTTTTTGTACACAGCCATGACCGACGATGAGCGCGAACTCCACGCAGAGCTTGCACGGCTGCAGCAGGAGCACCGCGATCTCGACGCGGCCATCGAGGCGCTGCATCAGTCGCCGGCGCCGGATCTGCTGATGCTGCAGCGGTTCAAGAAGCGCAAGCTGCACCTGCGCGATCGCATCGCCTTCATCGAGGATCAGATCACGCCCGACATCATCGCGTGAACTGTTGCTGTTTTCTCCGCCCGTCATTCCGGGCGTCCGAAGGACGAGCCCGGAATCCATCGGGCCGCGCGTGCAAGTGGTGAAATGGATTCCCGGGCTCGCGCTTCGCGCCGCGCCGGAATGACAAGACGACAGAATTTGCGCCTGACTTTGCTGACGGCGCACGTTGACGAACTGTCCCCGACATCCACAGGCACTTGGCATAATCGGTCACAAGGCCCTCGAGGGCCCCCTTCCGCCCCTTGACTCCGAAAGAACAAAATAAGAACATTGATCGCTCCCAGCCAGAACCGGAAGGATTTTCGCCATGCCCGTGCCGTCAGTGTTCTCCGACAACAACCGCTACGAAGTGGCTTGCGACCAGGCGATCGCGATGTGCGACGGCAATCTGCGCAGCACCATCAAGGCGCTGATCATGGCCAACGAATTCCTCGAGACCGAGGTGGCGGAATTGCAGGACGCGCTCGCGACCTGTTTCGCGGAGGCCAAGAACGACGCCGCGTGAGGCAGGCCGGGGCTACGGTTCTGATTGGATCACAACCGTAGCTCTAGATTCTCGTTTTGGCCCGTTTTCTTCACGCGCACCGGTACCCACCCTCGGATCAAGTCCGAGGGCACGCTTCGCTCGAAAACGCTCCAAGGAGCACGCGATGGCCGATATCACCTATTACGTTGCGCTGCCTTTCGTGCGGGACGACAGCGGTGAATTGGTCGCGGGCCATGCCGAGGAGTGCCAGAGCGCCGCGACCGCGCTGCGGCGCGCCGAGATGATGTCGCGGATGCCGGGCAGCATCGGCGCGGTCGCTTTCAGCCGCACCGGCGATCCCACGATCGGCGAATTCGGCGATGCGAAGCTGCTCCGAAAATTCGGCAACGTGCCGGATGATCTCGGCCTGTAAGGCTATTGGCCGACCACTTCATGCCGCCGCTGCGCCTTGCGCACATACATCGCGCTGTCCGCCTCCTCCAGGGCGCGGCTCGTATCGGAGTGCGGTCCGAGGATCGCGACGCCGGCGGAGGCACCCGCGCTGACGCTGCGGCCGCGGAAATCGAAGGTGAGGCGATCGATCGACAGCTCCAGCGCGGCGGCCTTGGCCTTGGCGTCGGTCTCGGTCAGGTTCCACAGCAGCACCGCGAACTCGTCGCCGCCGAGCCGTCCGACCACGTCCGATGCACGCACCTGGCTCGTGACCGTCTTCACGATCGCCTTCAGCACCGTATCGCCAGCGGCATGGCCATAGGTGTCGTTGATTGGCTTCAGCCGATCGACGTCGAGCATGACTAGCGCGCCGCTGGCGTGATAGCGCTTGATATAGGCGATCGAGCGGCTGAGCTCGCGCTCGAAGCCGCGCCGGTTCAGGATGTCCAGAAGGAAGTCGGTCTCCGCGGATGCCTGCAGTTCCGCGATCTCGGCCTGCGCCGCGGCCAGTTCCGCCCTGAGGCGGCGGATTGTCGCCTTAGCCTGGTTCAACGCAGCAGATGGCACCTGGGCAGGCGCGGCTTGGGCAGCCGCGGCCCGGTCGCGGCGGGGCGCAACCTTGCGCGCAGCCGCGCTTTTCCTTTTGGCGGCCCCGGATGCAGCCGCCCTCCTCTTCTTTTTCATAAGCATCCTTGTTGAGGCCCGCTGATGAGGCTTGCCCGCATTCACCAAGACAGGATAGTCCATTCCGGATTCCTTGCCACGCCTTGGATCAGTGACGGGCCGCTCCTATAATCCGGTCCATGCTTCTGGATTCCCGATCAGAATTGACGACATGCCCGCCGCAATAGCCATCATCATGGGAAGCCAGTCGGACTGGGAGACCATGGGCCACGCCGCCGAAACGCTTACCGCCCTCGGGCTGGCGTTTGAGGCGCGGATCATTTCCGCCCATCGTACCCCGGACCGGCTGTACGCGTTCGCCAAAGGCGCGAAAGCGGCCGGCTTCAAGATCATCATTGCCGGCGCCGGCGGCGCCGCGCATCTGCCGGGCATGACTGCTGCGCTGACGGAACTTCCGGTGTTCGGAGTTCCCGTCGAATCGAAGGCACTGTCGGGCGTCGATTCCCTGTATTCGATCGTGCAGATGCCGGCCGGTATCCCGGTCGGCACGCTGGCGATCGGGAAATCGGGCGCCATCAATGCGGCGCTGTTGGCAGCGAGTGTGCTGGCGCTGAACGATCCGGCGCTGGCGGGGCGCCTTGCCGCCTGGCGCAAGCAACAGACCGACGCGGTCAAGGAGCATCCGGAGGCATCGGAGTGACGGCTTCGACAAGAATGCTGAAGCCGGGTGACACCATCGGAATTCTCGGCGGCGGGCAACTGGGTCGGATGCTGGCGATGGCCGCGGCTCGGCTCGGCCTCAAATGCCAGGTGTTCTCGCCGGACCCGGATTCACCCGCCTTCGACGTGGTGCAGCACGCGACCTGCGCGGAATTTGCCGACGTCGAGGCGCTCGAACTGTTCGCCAATGACGTCGACATCATCACCTACGAATTCGAGAACGTGCCGTCCGCGACCGCCCTGGTGCTGGCGGCACGCCGCCCGGTGCTGCCGTCGCAGAAGATCCTCGAGACCACGCAGGACCGGCTGATCGAGAAGGATTTCATCACCAGGCTCGGCATCGGCACCGCAGATTATGCCGATGTGTCCTCGGTCGAAACGCTGCACGCCGCGATCGCGCGCATCGGCCTTCCCGCCGTAATCAAGACGCGCCGCTTCGGCTATGACGGCAAGGGCCAGGCGATGATCCGCGAGGGCGACGATATCGACCAGGTCTGGGAAGACCTCGGCACCAAATCCGCCATTCTCGAAGCCTTCGTGCCGTTCGAGCGCGAAATCTCCGTGATCGCCGCGCGCTCCTGCGACGGCCACGTCGAATGTTTCGACGTCACCGAGAACGAACACCGCGATCACATCCTGAAGATCTCGCGCGCACCGGCGGCGATACCGGCCGAGCTTGCTGCGGAGGCGCGATCGGTGGCGGAGAAGATCGCGCACGCGCTGAACTATGTCGGCGTGCTCGGGGTCGAAATGTTCGTGGTGGAGACCAAGAACGGACCGACCGTACTGGTCAACGAGATCGCGCCGCGGGTCCACAATTCCGGACACTGGACGCTCGACGGCGCCTCGATCTCGCAATTCGAGCAGCACATCCGCGCGATCGCCGGGTGGCCGCTCGGCAAGCCGATCCGCCATGGCGCGGTCGTGACCATGACCAACCTGATCGGCGATGACATCCTGAGCTATGAGGAATGGCTGACAGTGCCCGGCGCAACCGTGCACCTTTACGGCAAGGGCCCGCCGCGCCCCGGCCGCAAGATGGGCCATGTCACGGAAGTGGTGCCGGCAGACAGGAAGTAACCGCCTGCCGGAGCTTGAGCTCAGCCTGGTATCAAGCAGTCCTTGCGCCTTCGACGACGCCGGTCGGCTCCTCGCTTAGCCAGCGATAGAGCACGCCCCCGAGCGCGCCGCCGATCAACGGTGCCACCCAGAACAGCCAGAGCTGCGCCAGCGCCCATCCGCCGACGAACAATGCCGGCCCGGTGCTGCGCGCCGGGTTCACCGAGGTGTTGGTGACGGGAATGCTGACCAGATGGATCAGCGTCAGCGCGAGCCCGATCGCAAGCGGTGCAAAGCCCGCGGGCGCCCTGCCATGGGTCGCGCCCATGATGATGAACAGGAACATCATCGTCATCACCACCTCGGTGATGAAGCCGGCCAGCAGACTGTACTGCCCGGGCGAATGCGCGTCATAGCCGTTGGAGGCGAAGCCCTTGGCGAGATCGAAGCCGGGCGCGCCGCTCGCGATCAGATAGAGCACTCCCGCGGCGACGATCGCGCCGACCACCTGCGCGATTATGTAGGGCAGGATCTGGCCAGCGGGAAAACGTCCGCCAGCGGCAAGACCGACGGTGACGGCTGGATTGAGATGGCAGCCGGAGATATGGCCGATCGCATAGGCCATGGTGACGACGCTCAATCCGAACGCCAGCGACACGCCGACCAGGCCGATCCCGACTTGCGGAAAGCCGGCGGCGATCACGGCGCTGCCGCATCCCGTAAATGTGAGCCAGAAAGTGCCGATCGCCTCGGCGGCATATTTTTGCGTCTCCATACCAGTTCTCCCGTTATTTTGTTGCCCAGAGCCGGCAAAGTTGCGGTCGCGGCCAAGCATTTGGCGTCGAATCACCCCAATCAGGGCCGCTAGGTGGCAATTTCGTCCTATTTCGTGGCTTTACTTGGCCCTCGCCTCTGCTTCACGGGTGGACATTTGCGATTTTGTCTGATACATGCGCGCGCCTAGGGTTAAAGGTCTGGCCTTTTTTGCCGACCTTGGCTTTGCCAGATCTCCGAACCGATCAATCTAAAAGAGGATGCCGCGTGCAGGTTCTCGTCCGCGATAACAATGTCGACCAAGCCTTGAAGGCGCTCAAAAAGAAGATGCAGCGCGAAGGCATTTTCCGCGAGATGAAGCTCCGCGGTCACTATGAGAAGCCTTCCGAGAAGAAGGCCCGCGAGAAGGCCGAAGCCGTGCGCCGCGCCCGCAAGTTGGCGCGCAAGAAGCTGCAGCGCGAAGGCCTGTTGCCGATGAAGCCGAAGCCGGTGTTCGGCGCCGGCGCTGGTGGTGACCGCGGCGCTGGTGGACGTGGCGGCCCGGGCGCTGGACGCGGTCCGCGCTGATCGCACCTTCGTAAGGTCGGAAATGAGAACGCGGGCCTGAGCGGTCCGCGTTTTGCGTTTTGGCCGGTGCAATTTGCACCGTGGCCGGCTACGAATACGGAATTGCAGACGCGATCATTTCCATTACGCGAGCAGTTCCGTTGATGGTGTTTCCGGCATCCCGCCCTGGAGCTTTGCCTCTTCCGCGCATGATGGCGCGGCCTGCGATCCTGCTTGCCGTCGCAGTTGGCATCCCCCTTGGAATCCCCTTGGGCGGCTGCTCGTTCGATCTCGGATCATTGGGGTCGGGCAACGACAAGCCCAAGCAGGCCGCCACCGAAAAGCCGACCGGCAGCGTCAGTCCTCAGAACGTCAGCGACGCCAAGGAGCACGCGGCGCGGGGCCAGGAGTTCGCGCGATCCTTCAAGACCGAACAGGCGCTCGCCGAATTCGAACAGGCGCTCGGGCTCGATCCCTACAACACACAGGCACTCTACGGCCGCGGCCTGATCTATCAGGGCCAGAACCAGCACGAGCAGGCGATCGAGGATTTCACCGCGGCCAGCGGCCTGGCGCCGCAGCGCGTCGAGCCGTTGCTGGCGCGCGCCAACAGTTATCTCGCGCTCAACAAGGCCAAGGAAGCGACTGCCGATCTTGACGAAGCGGTGCAGGCCGATCCGAACAGCGCCCAAGCCTGGACGGTGCGCGGCGAGGCCTATGAAAGGCTAGGCGACAAGAGCAAGGCGGCGGCTTCATACAATCGCGCGGTGGCATTGCGGCCCAGAGACGACGCCGCCCGCAGCGGCCTCGCGCGCACCGGCGGTTAAGAGAGACGCACTCTCTCGCCGTCGTCCCGGGCAAGCCTGGTTATGGGTCCCGCTTTAGCGGGGACAACATCGTGTTTGCGGAGGCGAGGTGATTATGCCGTTACACCCTTCAAATCAGCTATTTCGGCAGGACCGCGTGGAATACCGACTTGGCCGCTGACAGCATGTCATCGCCGATTGTCGGGCGCTCCTTGGCTGGCTCCGCCGCTGCTGCGTCGGCACGCAGATCCAGCGGGGGACGCGACATCGGAATCTCGGCCGGCGGTGTCGGACGGTTCGGATCGTCGGTCACGCCTGCGGCATAAGGAGGCCGCGGCTGGGAGGTCTCGCTTGGCGGCGTCGAGACCATGATCGGCGGCGGCAACGGCCGCACCACCGATGGTGTGGTCGCCACCCGAGGCGCTTCCGGTGCGCGCGCCGCCTCTGGCGAACGAGCGCCGCCGTCGGTGATGCCGCGCAACCGCTCGATCGCGGCGCGCGCAAGGTCGTTGGCGTCACGATGCTCGTCAGCCGCAGCTTCGGCTGGCGGCGAGGCGGGCGCAGTCGTGGCGGGCACGGTAACGGGCTGCTGCACTGGCGCCGGCGTCACCTTGGCGACGGCCTTTTCACGCGGCCCGGGCTGATGGCGACGGGGCGGCTCGGCGGGCGGAATGCTTGCGGTCTCGGCCGGCGCTTCGGCAGGTTTGCTCTCGCTCGCCTTCTCTGCCGGCTTCTCGGTCACCGTAGCTTTCTCGGACGCCGTGCGCTCCATCAGCGTGCGCTCGGACATACCCTTGGCCTTTACGCCAGCTTCGGGGAGATTGGAGGCTTCGGCAGGAGGCTTTTCGACGGGCTTGCTCGCCACGGCTGCCTTCGGCTTGGCGGTCGAAACAGCGGCGGCCGCGGGCGCCTCCGGCTTGGCTACGATGTAGTGGTTAACGATGTACGCCCCGATGACCGTCGCAGCCACCGAGGGAAAGATATCGACGACAAATTTCGTCAGGTATTTCAGCATTGCCAACCACTCCCCGCCGCGCCGTTAGATGCGGGAACTTTGAGGCACATTGAGGGATCAACTGCGACGGATCAATGGCAACCGGCCGGTTCCGGCGATCACGGATGCTTACGGCTTGAGTTCAATCTCGAGGAAAACGATCTCCGTAGAGGTTTCGTTAAGCACGTCGTGCTCCACCCCCGCCTTCCGGAAGTACGATTTGCCGACGCCGAGCTGTGCCTTCGACCGCTCGCCGCTGGGCGCCACGATGGTCATCTCGCCCGCGGTCACCGGCACGATCACATAGTCCATCTCGTGGATATGACGCCCGGTCGCGCTGCCCGGCGCCAGCCGCCACTCCGTGACGCGGACCTCGGGGGTGTCGACCTGGACGTCGGATTTGGCGGAAAGCATCGTCATTGTCTCCCTATGGCACGAATTCCAGGAACAGGAATACGGCAAATACCACCAGATGCACCAAGCCGAACAGGATGTTGGTGCGGCCGGTGCCGAAGGTCAGCATGCTCAGCAGGAAGGTCAAGAACAACAGCACCGTGCCCTGGGCGCTGAGCCCGAGTACAAGTTCCTTGTCCAGCAGATAGGTGGCGAGGCCGACCGCCGGGATCGTCAACCCGATCGTGGCAAGCGATGAGCCGAGCGCAAGATTGATGCTCTTCTGCAAATCATTGTTGCGGGCGGCCGCAGCCGCGGCAACGCCCTCCGGCATGAGGATGAGAAGCGCAACCACGAGGCCTGCGAAGGCCGGCGGCGCACCGATCATCGCCGCGGTGGCATCGATGACGAGCGAGAATTTCTTTGACAGCAGCACGACGGCGAGAAGGGAAACCAGGAGCAAGGGAATGCTGAGCGCCAGCACTGCGCCCGACGACTTCTTCGGCGCCTCAGCATCATCTGCGGACTCGACCACGAAGTAATCGCGGTGCCGCATGGTCTGGATGTAGAGAAAGACGCCGTAGAGGGCGAGCGTGACCACGTCGACAAAGCCCAGTTGCGTGGCCGAATAGGACGGTCCCGGAGTCGCCAACGTATAATTTGGCATGATCAGCGTTATCGTCGCCAACACGAACAACACGCTGAGATAAAGGTTGGCACCCGAAACCTGGAAATCCTGCTCGCGGTAATGCAATCCACCAATGAAGATGCACAGCCCGACCAGGCCGTTGCAAACGATCATCACGACTGCGAACACGGTGTCACGGGCCAGGGCCGGCTGCGGCTTGTCACCCAGCATGATCGTGGTGATCAGCGCCACTTCAATGATCGTCACCGCAAGCGTCAGCACCAATGTGCCGAAAGGTTCTCCCACTTCTTCGGCGATCACCTCCGCGTGATGAACGGCGGCGAACACGGTGCCGAACAGGATGGCCAGCAGGATCGCGGCGAGCAGCCATCCGCTGAGAGATGGGGTAAACACCCAACCGACGCCTGTCGCCGCGGCGAACAGCCCGATCGCCAGCGCGGGGAAAATCCATGCCGTATGCGGCATCGGACCGTGTGCGCTCATGAACTCCCCTTCCGCTGCTCGAGCTTCGGCTCTGATTGAATCAGAACCGAAGCTCCAGGTTCTCGTTTTGACGCGTTTTCTTGACGCGAACCGGTGTCCACTTCGCTCGAAAACGCTCCTGGAAGAGCTCCAACATACGGTACTCAGTGAACGCTGAGAACAGGGGCGATCGGTAGAAAGGTGAGAAGCAGGAACAGTGGTATCAACACTGCACTGGCCCACACAAGATAGCCGAAGAAGCCCGGCATCTGGATGCCGCGTTCGCGGGCAATCGCCGCAACCATGAAATTCGGCGCGTTTCCGATATAGGTCAGCGCGCCCATGTAGACGGCCCCCATGGAGATCGCAGCCAGCGTCCCCGACAATTCACCCATCAATCGCTGCGGATCGCCGCCGGCAAGCTCGAAGAACAGCAGGTAGGTCGGCGCATTGTCGAGGAACGCCGACATCATGCCGGTGAACCAGAAATACGGGACCTCGCGCGGCGCGCCGTTCGGCTCGGTGACGGCCGACAACAGCCACGCGAAGGAGCCCTCGGGTCCGGCATTGAGCATCGCAATCACCGGAATGATCGCGGTGAAAATAGCGGCGAACAGCTTGGCAACTTCCCGGATCGGCTCCCAGCTAAAGCCGTTGGCCTCGCGATGTTCGTCCGGAGTGAGCCAGAGCGACAGCCCCGCGATTACCACCATGAGCGCGTCCCGCACCAGATTCTGCAGCTCGAGTTTTGTCCCCAGAACATCAAAGACGATGCCGGGCCGCCAGATCGCCGACATCAAGATGCTGGCGATGGCGATGGCGATCAGCGGCACGTTCAGGACGCCGCGGATCCTGATCGGCTCGGAAGCTTCGGAAGCTCTCGGCATGGGCTCGCGACGAGAACGCCAGAAGTCCAGCGCGATAAAGATCAGGAGCAGCAGCCCCGCAACGATTGTGGTCTGCAGCCAGAGATTCCGCGCCGGCCAGAAGAAGTCGACGCCGTGCAGGAAGCCGACGAGCAACGGCGGGTCGCCGAGCGGGCTGAGCGCTCCACCGACATTGGCGACCAGAATGATGAAGAAGACGATGACATGGGCGTGGTGCGGCCGCGCCAGATTGGCGCGGATCAGCGGGCGGATCAGGATCATCGCGGCGCCCGTGGTACCGACGATGCTCGCCATCGCGGTGCCGAGCGCAAGAATGGCGGTGTTGGTCCACAGCGTGCCCTTCAAGTCCCCGCTCACCACGATGCCGCCCGCCACGGTATAGAGCGTGAACAGGAACACCATGAAGCTGAGATATTCGCCGAGCATCGCATGCACGAAGCTCGTGAGCATGGGCCCGCTCCCGGCAAACCACGCCAGCGAAGCAAGGGTAAGTATCGACCACGCTGCGGCGATCTTGCCGTAGTGATGGTGCCAGAACTTTGGAAACAGCAGCGGCCCGAGCGCAATCGACAGCAACAGGCCGGCGAAAGGCAGCGCAAACGGCCATTGCATCGCCGCACCGTCAAGCCCGGTCGCGGCGTGCGCGTGCTGCGGCAGGATGACCAGCATCAATGCCGCGACCAAGAGGCCCCACACTTTCGATCCGTGCCTATGAGCCGCCAATGAACTGCCTTGCCGCTTCGATCGCGCCATAGTCGTCCAGATTGTCATGCCCGCCGCCGGGAAAACGGACAAGCTGTTTCGGCTCGCGGGCCAGCGCGAACAGCCGCTCGCCGAAGATGATCGGAATCACGGGATCGTCGGTGCCGTGCATGACGAGCAGCGGAGCCTTGACGTGCGCAATGCGCTCGTCGGAGCGAAACTGATCGCGCATCAGCCAACGCACCGGCACCAGCGGGAACGCCGCACCAGCAATGTCGACCGCCGAGGTATAGGGCGCCTCCAGGATCAACTTGCCGATCGGTTGTTCGGAGGCCAGCGCGACCGCAACGCCGGTGCCGAGCGAAAATCCCCAGGCGACGATTCGTTCCGCGGCATAGTGCGCCGTGGTGAAGGCGTAAGCTGCCGCAGCGTCCTGCAGGATGCCGCGCTCGCTCGGATATCCGCTCGAACCGGCGTAAGCGCGGTAGGAGAGCGCAACCAGGCCGGTACCGTCAGACGTCATGGCGCGGAAACGGCTGACTCGTCCGGCGAGAAAATCGCCATTGCCGGGAAAGAACAGAATTACGGGGTGGCCGGGCTTTGCCGGCACGTGCCAGACGATGACCCTCTCGCCATCGCCGGTAGTGAGCACATGTTCTTCGGCTTCAGGAAAGCCGGCCGCTTGCGGTGAAGTTCGCTCCCGCGTCGGAATCGGAAACAGCATCGCGCGCTGCTTGAAGAACAGCAGCGCGAGCGCTCCGAGATAGCCGACGGCAGCGAGGATCAGGAGCCATTTCAGGACGAGCATCGCTGCCCGCAAACGGCCTCACATCGCCTTGACGATACTCTCGGTCACCTTCTTGGCATCGCCGAGCAGCATCATGGTGTTGTCGCGATAGAACAGCGGATTGTCGATGCCGGCATAGCCCGAGGCAAGCGAGCGCTTGATGAACATCACCGTGCCGGCCTTCCAGACCTGCAGCACCGGCATGCCGTAGATCGGTGAGGTCTTATCCTCTTCGGCGGCCGGGTTGGTGACATCGTTGGCGCCGATCACGAAGGCAACGTCGGCCTGGGCGAATTCGGAGTTGATGTCCTCCAGTTCGAACACCTCGTCGTAGGGCACGTTGGCTTCGGCCAGCAGCACGTTCATATGGCCGGGCATGCGGCCCGCGACCGGGTGGATCGCGTACTTCACCTCGACGCCTTCCTTCTTGAGGATGTCGGCCATTTCGCGCAGCGCGTGCTGGGCCTGCGCCACCGCCATGCCGTAGCCGGGCACGATGATGACCTTCGAGGCGTTCTTCATGATGAAGGCGGCATCATCGGCAGAACCGAGCTTGGCCGGCTTCTGCTCGCCGGTTCCGCCGCCCGCCGCCGCCGTCTCGCCGCCGAAGCCACCGAGGATGACCGAGATGAAGGACCGGTTCATCGCGTGGCACATGATGTAGGACAGGATCGCGCCGGAGGAGCCGACCAGCGCGCCGGTGATGATCAGCGCCGAATTGCCGAGCGTGAAGCCGATGCCCGCCGCGGCCCAGCCGGAATAGGAGTTCAGCATCGAGATCACGACCGGCATGTCGGCGCCGCCGATCGGGATGATCATGAGTACGCCGAGCGCCAGCGCAATGATGGTGATCAGCCAGAAGTCGACCGCGCTGCCCGACAACACGAGGCCGACGATGAAGAACACCAGCGCCAGGGCGAGCGCGATGTTGATGAGGTGGCGGAACGGCAGGATGATCGGCGCCCCGCTCATCCGCGCCGAGAGTTTCAGGAACGCGATCACCGAGCCGGTGAAGGTCAGCGCGCCGATGGCGACGCCGAGCGACATCTCGATCAGGCTCTGGGTGTGGATGTTGCCGGGCGTGCCGATGTCGAACGCCTCGGGCGCATAGAATGCGCCGGCGGCGACCAGCACTGCGGCCATGCCGACCAGCGAGTGGAACGCGGCGACCAGTTCGGGCATCGAGGTCATCGGCACCCGCCGCGCGATGACGGCGCCGACGGAACCGCCAATGGCGACACCGAGCACGACCAGCAGCCAGGCGACGCCGTCCGCCGGCGGATGACTCGCGAGCGTGGTGGCGATCGCGATCGCCATGCCGATCATGCCGAACAGGTTGCCCTGGCGCGAGGTGGCGGGGCTGGACAGCCCCCTCAGCGACAGGATGAACAGCACACCTGCCACGAGATACAACAATGCAGAGAGATTGGCGTTCATCTCAGGTCCCCGTTTGCCTCTTCCCCGAGGTGGCGCTTACTTGGCTTTCTTCTTGTACATCGCCAGCATGCGCTGGGTGACAAGGAAGCCGCCGAAGATGTTCACGCAGGCGAAGATCAGCGCGATGAAGCCGAAGCCGCGCGCCCAGCCCGAACCGCTCGAGATCATGCCGACGCCGACCGCGAGCAGCGCGCCGACCACGATCACCGAGGAGATCGCGTTGGTGACGCTCATCAGCGGCGTATGCAGCGCGGGGGTCACCGACCACACCACGAAATAGCCGACGAACACGGCAAGCACGAAAATGGAAAGCCGGAACACGAAGGGATCGACGGCCTGCGCGATATGCTCCATGGCTTCTCTCCTTAAGCTTTCGGCTGGAAGTTCGGATGGATGACTGCGCCATCCTTGGTCAGCGCGGTGGCTTTCACCAGTTCGTCATCCCAATTGACGGCAAGCGCCTTGTTCGCCTTGTCGACCAGCGTCTCGATGAAGGCGAGCAGGTTTCGGGCATAGAGACCCGAGGCGGAGGCCGCGACACGGCCGGCGACATTGGTGTAGCCGACGATCTTGATGCCATCGATGTCGACGACCTCACCCGCCTTCGCGCCCTCGACATTGCCGCCGCGTTCCACGGCGAGATCGACCAGCACCGAACCGGGCCGCATCGACTTGACCATGTCCGAGGAGACGAGCCTGGGCGCCGGGCGACCGGGGATCAGCGCCGTCGTGATCACGACGTCCTGCTTCTTGATGTGCTCGGCGGTGAGCGCGGCCTGCTTGTCCTGGTACTCCTTGGACATTTCCTTGGCGTAGCCGCCCGCGGTCTGCGCGTTCTTGAACTCCTCGTCCTCGACCGCGAGGAATTTGGCGCCAAGGCTCTCCACCTGCTCTTTCGTCGCCGGACGCACGTCGGTCGCGGTGACGATGGCCCCTAACCGGCGCGCGGTCGCGATCGCCTGCAGGCCGGCGACGCCGACGCCCATCACGAACACTTTCGCGGCCGGAACCGTGCCGGCCGCGGTCATCATCATCGGAAAGGCGCGGCCGAAGGCTTCGGCGCCCTCGATCACCGCACGATAGCCGGCGAGGTTCGCCTGCGAGGACAAGACGTCCATCACCTGCGCGCGGGTGATGCGCGGCATCAATTCCATCGCAAAGGCCGAAATGCCGGCATCCGCCATCGTTTTCAGCGCAGCATCATTGCCGTAGGGATCCATGATGGCGATGACGAGCGCGCCGCGCTTGTATTTGGAGAGCTCGGACGCCTCCGGCCGCTTCACCTTGATGACGATGTCGGCATCCTTCACCGCATCCGCGCTGACCGTGGCGCCCACAGCGGTGAATTCCGAATCCGGCAAGCCCGACTTGATGCCGGCGCCCGGCTCAACCGCGACCTCGACGCCGAGCGCCTTGAATTTCTTGATGGTGTCGGGGGACGCGGCGACCCGCGGCTCGGACGGGTCGATTTCCTTGGCAACGGCAATCTTCATAAGGCCTCCGGCGGCGCGGGACAGCGCACGCAAGCAAACTTAGCGTTACTCCCGCAACGTTGGATACCGGTTTTGGGACCGGTTTGAATGCATTTTTTGTGAGCGCCGCCGGGATTGGCGGCGCGGCCGGCGAGGATCAGACCAGAAAGAAGGCCATCAGGATGAGGATGGTGGCGACAGCCGCCGTGCCGTATTTGACCAGCATGATGAAGCCTTCATAGGTCCGCTCATGCTCGATGTAGTCGTTGCCGTCGGCGGTGGTGTAAGCCACCTCGCTATGGTCTGCCATCCTTGTCCCCAGTCATAAAGTCTAATTCTGCCGTGCCATAGCGCAAACCGGATGACAGGGCAACGCCACCTTGCCTATCGCCTCATTCGGAAGGCCAATTATCCCGGATCCAGCGGGTGAGGCCATCTTCGTCGACCTCGCCTGAGGCGAGGTCGACGATCATGGCAGCGGCCTCGGCCTCCGGCACATCGAAATCGATGTCGTTGACGCCGAGGAACGTGTACAGCGCAAGCAGCGAGGTACGCGTATTGCCGTCAACAAATGGATGGTTATGCGCAATGCCGAACGCATAGGCTGCCGCCAAGTCGGCCAGTTCGGCGTGCTCGTACGACCATTTGTTTCTTCGCCGGTCCAGTGCAGACTCCAGCATGCCTTCGTCCCGCAGGCCGCCTGCCCCGCCATGGATCGCGAGTTGTTCGTCGTGGATCGCTTCGATCATTTGGCGGGTGAGCCAGAACGGCTCACTCATTTGGCAAGTTCCGCCAGCGCGTTGTGATAGCGCTTCATGCCGCGCCGCGCGATTTCCATCGCCTTCTCGAAATCCGGATCGTGTGGCGTGAGCCGGAACCCGCCGTCGGGGGTCAGGGTCGCGTAAAGTTTGTCGCCGACGCTGACCTGCATGCGCGCCATCACATCCTTAGGCAGAATGATGCCGGAAGAATTGCCGATTTTCTTGATTTCCACCGTGGCGATCACTTGGCCGCGGGGATCAGGCGCAATCTTCGACTGGTCGTTCATGCTACGGCTCCGTTATACGAACTGTATAACACGTCTTCGCATGCCGTTCAACAAATGTTTTACACCCTGACCCTTCAGCCCATCACCTCGAGCTCGTCGATCATGCCCGAGATCACCGACAGGCCGCCGTCCCAGAATTTCGGGTCCTTGGCGTCGAGGCCGAACGGCCTGAGCAGCTCGGAATAGTGCTTGGTTCCGCCGGCTGCGAGCATGTCGAGATAGCGTTCCGCAAAGCCATCGGCGGCATGCTCGTAGACCGCGTAGAGCGAGTTCACCAGGCAGTCGCCGAACGCATAGGCGTAGACGTAGAACGGCGAATGGATGAAATGCGGGATGTACATCCAGAAATTCTCGTAGCCGGGCTTGATTTCGATCGCCGGCCCCAGGCTCTCGGTCTGCACGGAAAGCCAGATCTGGCCGATCCGCTCGGCGGTCAGTTCGCCGTTCTTGCGCTCGGTGTGCACCGCACGCTCGAACGAATAGAACGCGATCTGCCGCACCACGGTATTGATCATGTCCTCGACCTTGCCGGCGAGCAGCGCCTGGCGCTGCTTGACGCTCTTGGTCTCGGAGAGCAGGCGCTTGAACGTCAGCATCTCCCCGAACACGCTCGCGGTCTCCGCAAGCGTCAGGGGCGTCGGCGCCATCAGGGGGCCGTTCTTTGCCGCCAGCACCTGATGCACGCCGTGGCCGAGCTCATGGGCGAGCGTCATCACGTCGCGTGGCTTGCCCTGGTAATTCATCAGCACGTAAGGGTGTGCCGACGGCGTGGTCGGATGCGAGAAGGCGCCCGGCGCCTTGCCCGGCCTGACCGGCGCATCGATCCAGCGGTCGGTGAAGAAGCGCTCGGCGATCGCGGCCATGTCGGTGGAAAAGCCGCGATAGGCTGACAGCACCATGCTGCGCGCCTCCGGCCAGGCAATCGTGCCGGTCGCGGCAAAGGGCAGCGGCGCATTGCGGTCCCAATGCGGCAGCTTCTTCTTTTTGAACCAGCCCGCCTTGAGCCGGTAGTAGCGGTACGACAGTTTCGGATAGGCGGCACGCACGGACGCGACCAGCGCATCCACCACCTCGCGCTCGACGCGGTTGTTGAGATGGCGGGAATCCGCGACATCCTGGAAGCCGCGCCAGCGGTCGGAAATCTCCTTGTCCTTGGCGAGCGTGTTGGTGACCAGCGCGAAGGTGCGCTCGTTGGCCTTGAAGGTTTTCGCCAGCGCCTCCGCCGCCGCCTTGCGCTTTACGCCATCGCGGTCCTGTAGGAAGTTGAGCGTCGGCTCGATGGCGAGCTCCTTGCCGCCGACCTTGAAACGCAGACCGGCGATGGTCTGGTCGAACAGCCGGTTCCAGGCAGCATAGCCGCTCTGCGACTTCTCGTGGAAAAGCTGCTCGATGCGATCCTCGAGTTGATATGGCTTCTCCTTGCGCAGATCCTCGATCCACGGCCGGTAGTACGCGAGGTCTTCCGCCTGCATCGCACGCTCGATCACATCATCGTCAATGCGGTTGAGCTCGAGCGCGAAGAACAGAAGGTGGGTCGAGGCCGCCGTCAGGCGCTCTGAAACATCGCCGTAAAATTTCGTGATCGCGGGATCGACGCTGTCGCCGGCATGGACGAGGCCGGCAAAGGAGCCCAGCCGGCCGGCGAGATCGTCGATCGCTTCATAGCGTCGCACCGCGTCCGCGAGCCACTTTCCGCCATCTTCCCGCGCCGTATGTTCCGCGAGCTTGCCCTTGTAGTCGGTCTCAAACGCGACGCAATCTGCATCCATCTTCGCAAGGTCGCGCGCGACCTCTGGCGCGTCGATGCCGGAATAGAGATCGGCGAGATTCCATTCCGGCAACTTGCCGGTTTTACCCGCGGCCTTCTTCGCGGCGGGCTTGTTTGCAGCGGATTTGGCGGCGGCCGGCTTGCGTTGCGTTGGTTTACGGAGAGCGGAGGAGCGCGAGGTCATCTTGGTCAAAGCCTGTGTTCAATCGGAGATGAGGCGGCGAAATGTGCGGGGGTCGGCAACGTTTAAGAGGGCGTTAATCGGCTTCGGCGAGAGTGCCCCGATTCGAGACAAATAAGCGTAACGCCCGGGGAAAACCATGGTCGCCACCATTTTGATTGCCGATGATGACGCAGTACAGCGCCGTCTAGTTGAAAACATGGTGCAAAAATGCGGCTACCAGCCCCTCGTTGTCGATAGCGGCGACGATGCCATCGCCGCACTCACTGCCCAGGAAAACCAGACCATCGATGCGGTCGTGCTCGACCTCGTGATGCCTGGCCTCGACGGCTTGGGCGTGCTCGCAAAGATTCGTGACGCTGGTTTGAACGTCCCCGTCATCGTGCAGACCGCGCATGGCGGCATCGACAACGTGGTCTCGGCGATGCGCGCCGGCGCCCAGGATTTCGTCGTCAAGCCGGTCGGTTTCGAGCGGCTGCAGGTATCCCTGCGCAACGCGCTCAACACTTCTGCACTCAAGGGTGAATTGCAGCGCATCCGCCACAGCCGCGAGGGACGGCTCACTTTCTCCGACGTCATCACCCGCAGCGAAGCCATGACAAGCGTGCTGCGCACCGCGCAAAAGGCCGCCTCATCAGCCATACCGGTGTTGATCGAAGGCGAATCCGGCGTCGGCAAGGAATTGTTCGCCCGCGCCATCCACGGCAGCAGCGAGCGCAAGTCGAAGCCGTTCGTCGCGGTGAACTGCGGCGCGATCCCCGATAATCTCGTGGAATCGATCCTGTTCGGCCATGAGAAGGGCGCCTTCACTGGCGCCACCGAACGCCACATGGGCAAGTTCGTCGAAGCCCATGGCGGCACGCTCTTCCTCGACGAGGTCGGCGAACTGCCGCTGACCGCGCAGGTGAAGCTGTTGCGCGCGCTGCAGGAGGGCACGGTGGAAGCCGTCGGCGGCCGCAAGCCGGTGAAGGTCGACGTCCGCATCATCTCCGCCACCAACCGCAAATTGCTCGAGCTGGTGAAGGCCGGCCAATTCCGCGAGGATCTGTTCTACCGCCTGCACGTCTTGCCGCTGACGATTCCGCCGCTGCGGCAGCGGCGCGAAGACATTCCGCATCTGCTGCGGCACTTCCTCGCGCGCTTCAACGCCGAGGAAAACCGCAACATCAGCGGCATCAGCGGCGAGGCAATGGCGCATCTTTCGCAGCTCGACTGGCCCGGCAATATCCGCCAGCTCGAGAACACGGTGTATCGCGCGGTGGTCATGAGCGATGGCGACCAGCTTGGTCTCGCCGATTTCCCGCAGGTCGCGGCGCATCCGCTTGCCGACCCGACCCCGGCCCATGGCGAGCCGCTGATCGTCGCCCCGTCCACGGCGCCTGCAATGGTGTCGGGTAATGACATACCAATCGCGCCACTGCCTGCCGCCGGCAATCTCTCGATGCTGACGAGCAGCGGCGACGTGCGGCCACTGGAAGAGATGGAAAACGAGATCATCCGCTTCGCGCTCTCGCATTATCGCGGGCAGATGTCGGAAGTCGCGCGCCGCCTGAAGATCGGCCGCTCGACGCTCTACCGCAAGATCGACGAGGCCGCGGCCGATGACGCTGCCGACGGCGCCGGCGGCACCAATTGAGCCGATCGGCGTTTATGCCAAGGAGCGGATCTTCGGTCGTAGCTCTGGTGGTGGGTTGGCAGGCTCGGTCCGGAACCTATTGAACCGTGGCTTGGCGGTGACAGACAAACGGGGTGCCGCGTGGCAAGAATCGCGCAAGATCGAGTGCAAGTGGTTGATCAAGGTCAGTTTGTCGTGAGTTGCCCCGCATGGCGCTGGCTGCATGAAGGGGGCGTATGTAACGTCTGCGTTGATTTGTTGCGTGCAGGCGTACGGCGTTTCGATCGAGTGAGGCCGGCGCTTCCGCGCAAGCTTAGGACATGATCCGGGAAGATCATGCCCGAATGAATCGAGCCTGATGACGGCGACGAAGTGTCATCATGCTCCAGGACCATGATGTGAGAACTGTCCCAATGCCGGGGCAGTTCGCCCCAGGGGGGAGTGACGATGCGTGACTGTTCGAAAGGCCGTACCGGATTCGACCGCGTGCTGATGGCCGTCGCCGCGACATTCCTGACGGTCTCCGCGACCTCAGCACTGGCCCAGTCGGACGCACCGCGCCCCAGTGCTGCAGAACTCGCGATCGATGCCGCGATCCCGCGCCCCGAGCCTGCCAACGTGCCGCCGCCGACCGCGGCCGACATCAAGCCGGACACCACCGCCTCTGTGCCGGATGCGGCCAAGAACGCCGTCACGCCGAGTGAATCCGCCACCAAGACCGCGGAGCCCAGGATTGAGCCCAAGCCGGCCGATGTCGTCACTGCGCCCGCCGCCGAGCCGAAGCCGGGCGATGTGGCGAAAGACGCGAATGACACACCGAGGGAGCCGGTCAAGAACGACACCGCCACGGTGACGCCGCCCGCCGCGCCTGCTCCTGTGACCGCCACTGCTCCGGCTCCCGCCGCAGCGCCTGCTGCCGAGCCCGCCAAGGAGCCGGTCAAGGCTGCGAGCAACGTGCCGGCGGAAGATCAGCCTGTTGCCGACAAGCTTCGCGAGATGCTGGCCAGCAAGACGCTGCGCATCTTCGAGCGCAAGAACGAGCGCGCCGCGATCGAGAAGTTCTACTCCGCGCGCGACTACGCGCCGGTGTTCACCCAAGGCGGCAGGCCGACGGCAACCGCCAAGGGCGTGGTCGCCCGGCTCAAGGACGCCGCCTCCGATGGCCTCAATCCGGAAGACTATCCGGTGCCGGAGTTTGCATCGGCCTCTTCCTCGCCCGAGGCGCTGGCGGATGCCGAGCTGAAGCTCACCGCCAGCATGCTGGATTACGCGCGCCAGGCGCAGAGCGGCCGGATGCACTGGTCGCAGGTCTCGGCCGACGTCCTTTATCCCGAGCACCCGATCGATCCGTCGGAAGTCCTCGCCAACGTGACCGGCGCAAAGGACGCTTCCGCCGCGCTCGACAGCTACAACCCGCCGCACAAGCTTTACCACGAGCTCAAGGCCAAGCTCGCCGAGCTGCGCGGCCAGGGCAATGGCCCGGTGATCCAGATCGAGGAAGGGCCGACGCTGGTCTACAAGCCCGGCACCAAGAAGCAGCCGGGAGTGGCGCCGGACGATCCGCGCGTGCCGCAGCTCCGCGCGAAGCTCGGCGTCAGCGAGAATCCGGACGACACGCGCTACGACGCCAAGGTCGCCGAGGCCGTGCGCAAATTCCAGCAGGGCGCCGAGCTGAAGCCCACCGGCGTGCTCGACGATCGTACCGTGAAGGCGATCAACAGCCCGAAGCGCGACAGGCAGATCGACACCATCATCGTCAACATGGAGCGGTGGCGCTGGCTGCCGCGTCAGCTTGGCGCGGCTTCTCTCGGCAACGCCTATGTCATCCTCAACATCCCCGACTACACGCTGAGGGTGATGCAGAACGGTGCGCCGGTCTGGACCACGCGCGTCGTGACCGGCAAGCCGGGGCAGCACGCCACGCCGCTTCTGACCGAGACGATGAAGTACATCACGGTCAATCCGACCTGGAACGTACCGCCGTCGATCATCTACAACGAGTATCTGCCGGCGCTGCAGCAGGATCCCACCGTGCTGCAGCGGATGGGCCTGCGACTCGAATACGGCCGCGACGGCTCGATTCACATCTCGCAGCCGCCGGGTGAAGCGAACGCGCTCGGACGCATCCGTTTCAACTTCCCGAACAAGTTCCTGGTCTATCAGCACGACACGCCGGACAAGAACCTGTTCGGCAAGGAGGATCGCGCCTTCAGCCATGGCTGCATGCGCGTGCAGAACCCGGACCAGTACGCTTCCGTGCTGCTCAACATCACGATGACGGACGAGCATTGGACGCCGGAGCGTGTGCGCAGCATGTATGGCTCGAGCGAGGTCGACCTGAAATTCCCGACCCCGATCCCGGTCAACATCACCTACCAGACCGCGTTCGTGGACGATGCCGGCAAGTTGCAATTCCGGAAGGACGTCTATGGCCGCGATGGCGCCATGCTGACGCTGTTGAAGAACAACCGCGGCAAGGATCTCGAATCAGTGGTGGCGCATGCGCAGCCGAACTATTCGCGCCCGAGCCGCAACAACCTGCCGCCCGGCGTCAGCATCGCCAGCGAGAACACCAATTCCGGCATGAACTTCTTCGAACGCCTGTTCGGCGGCGGCCCGCCTGTGCCGCCCGCTCCGATTGGGCGCGGACAACCCCAGTCGCGCCGGGTGTTCACCTGGTAATCCACCGCTCCCGAAACGCGCTAAATTTTATAGCAAAATCAACGATCCCGCCCACCCGGCGGGATCGATTACATTAACCATTCTTCATCTAGCGCGGATGGCGGCTCTTTTTCGCCACAGTCAACGGTTTAGGTTAAACCCAACTTGGGAAACGGGATGGTAAATCTCGGTTAACCGTCCCGCTTTAAAGAATGCGTTCACGCCTTTCGCCGGGGTCTGCGAAAGAAAGGTCGAACGCTCGACGACTGGGTGGGCTCATCCGTGCTGGCTGTCCGCGCACGCCACTATAAACTGCTGTCGCTCCCGAAAGCCGGATGTCAGGTCGGGCTGACGTCGCTATTGCTGCTGGCTGGCGCCGGCTCGGTCCACGACGCCGCGGCGCTGAACGAGACCCGCACCCTCTCCTTCCACCACACCCATTCCAACGAAGACCTCACCATCACCTTCAAGCGCGACGGCCGCTACGACGAAGACGCGCTGAAGAAGCTCAATCATTTCCTCCGCGACTGGCGCACCCAGGACGAGACCACCATGGATCGTCGGCTCTTCGACATCCTCTGGGAAGTCTACCGCGACGTCGACGGCAGGCAGCCGATCAACATCGTCTCCTCCTACCGCTCTCCCGCGACTAATGCCATGCTCCGCCGCCGCTCCTCCGGGGTGGCGCGCTTCAGCCAGCACATGCTGGGGCATGCGATGGATTTCTACATTCCCGGCGTGCCGCTCGAGCAGATCCGCTATGCAGGCCTGCGCCTACAGCGTGGCGGTGTCGGTTTCTATCCGACCTCCGGCTCGCCTTTTGTCCACCTCGACACCGGGTCGATTCGCCACTGGCCGCGCATGACGCACGACCAGTTGGCGAGGGTGTTCCCGGACGGCCGCACCGTCCATGTCCCCTCGGACGGCAACCCGTTGAGGGGATATGAGCTTGCCCGCGCCGATATCGAGCGGCGCGGCAATGGCGATGGTTCCTCGTCCGGTGGCAACAAGATCGGCGGCTTCCTGACCGCGCTGTTCACGGGCAAGCCGGCTGCCGGCAGTGACGAGGACGATGAGGGCGCAGCGCCCGCTGCCGCCGAGAAGCCCGCGACCGTCATGGCTTCCGCCAAGTCTGTAGATTCCAGGTCGGCCGACCCCGTGCCGATGCCGCGCGCAAAGCCGCAATTCGCCTCGGCCATACAGCTCGCGGCCGCCGACGCCCAGATCATCCCGGCGGCAAAGGCCAAGGCGGCCGAACCGGCAGCTGCCGGGAAGTCCGAGCCGAAGCCTGAGACGCCTGCCGACATCATCAATGCCCGCGGCTTCTGGGGCGACGATCTTCCGGCAGCGAAACAGGCAACAGCCGCGCAGATCGCCGCGCTCAAGGCGCGCGAGGCGGTCGGCGCCGCCGATCCGCAGGCCACTGCCAGCGTGTCGGAGAATTTCAACAAGGCGCTCGCCTATGCCCCGGCGACGAGCTCGTCGGTTGACCGCGCCAACATCATCGCCGCCTCCGCCCCGGTCCCGCGCACCGTCCGTCCGACACGGAATGCAGGCGCCGTCGCGAGCGAGATCAACACGGTGGTCGCCAAGGGCGCGCAAGGTCAGGGCAGCATGATCTCGACCTCGACACGCATCTCCGCCGCCAAGGGCAATGATCTCTGGATGCGCGTGGTGATGCTCGCGCCGAGCGCCAGCAGCGCCATGCTGACCACCGTGCTCGGCGATACCGACATGACCCTGATGCGCGCTCATTTCGTCAAGCCGCCGGCCGCGATCAACATGACCTTCTCGAATGATCCGATGATGGGCATGAGCTGCGACACCTTCAGCGGCTCCGCCACCGCGACGCTGCCGACGACCTCGTTCGTCGTCCGCACCGCCGCGCTGCGCTAAACTTGCCTCCACATATCCGATGTCATTCCCCGCGAACGCGGGGACCCGTAGCCACGAGTGCGCGTTGTTGGAGCCCGCTGTGGCCCCAGCTTTACCGAACATAGAGATCGGTGGTTATGGGTCCCGGGTCGCGCTTCGCTTGCCCGGGACGGCAAGAGCGTTCCGGCCGGATCAGCGCCTCAGATCATCCCCAGCGCTTGCATGTAGGTCTCGATGATCGTCTCTTGCTCCTGACGCTCGTTCGGGTCCTGCTTGCGCAGGCGCACGATCGTGCGCAGGGCTTTGACGTCGTATCCGTTGCCCTTGCTCTCGGCATAGACGTCGCGGATGTCGTCCGAGATGGCTTTTTTCTCTTCTTCCAGCCGCTCGATGCGCTCGATGATGGACTTCAGCTGGTCCTTTGCGAATCGGGTCGCGGGCTCTTCTTTGACGGCGGCAGAGGTGGCCATCGGGTACTCCTGAAATGAAACTGGTGATGAGTGTCTTGTTGAGGTGTTTCGGCGTATGCGCTGCTCACGCATCGCGTTTCGAAAATGACCCTCAAGTTTGGGACGCCTCCCGTCAAGGAAACGTCGCGCTCATCCACAGCGCGCCCACAGGAGATGCTGGCGTTACCCGCAACCACCGTCATTCCGGGGCGATGCGCAGCATTGAACCCGGAATGACGGAATGCATATGCGTCAATGCCCCGGATGCGCCTTCTTCATCGCGGCCAGTTGCTCCGGCGTGGCTTTGCCCTGGTACTTGGCCTTCCACTCCTCATACGGCATGCCGTAGACCGCCTCGCGGCTCTCATCCTTGCTGATCGCGACGCCCTGGGCATCGGCCTCTTCCTTCATCCAGTTGGAGAGGCAATTCCGGCAGAATCCGGCAAGGTTCATCAGGTCGATGTTCTGGACGTCGGTGCGATCCTGCAGATGCTGCACCAGGCGCCGGAAAACGGCGGCTTCCAGCTCGGTTTTGGTCTTGTCGTCGATGGTCATGGCCGTCATCCCGGTTTGTCGTTCCCAGCATATTGATATCAAGTGGGATTCGTCACAGATTTTGCCATATAGCTGCGCAAAACAGCATGAAATCGGGTGGGACCGGCGGTTTTCGATGGCAGAAGTCCGCCTGCCTTCCGTTGACAGGCGCCGCCGGGCCACGCGAAATCGTCAATGATTCGGTGTAGCTTGGCCTCATGATCGTGCTGGATTCCCTTCCCCTCCCCCCTCGTCTGCTTGCCGGTCTTCTGCCCGTGCTGGCGCTTGCGGCGGCGTGCCTGTGGACCAGTCCTGCGGCGGCCGATTTCCGGCTCTGCAACAATACCGCCAGCCGGGTCGGCATCGCGCTCGGCTACAAGGACGCCGAGGGCTGGACCACCGAGGGCTGGTGGAACATCTCCTCGCGCTCCTGCGAGACGCTGCTGCGGGGCAATCTGGTCGCGCGCTATTATTACATCTATGCCCTCGATTATGACCGCGGCGGCGAATGGTCGGGCCAGGCCTTCATGTGCTCGCGCGACAAGGAATTCACCATCCGAGGCACCGAGAATTGCCTGGCGCGCGGCTATGACCGCACCGGCTTCTTCGAGGTCGACACCGGGGAGCAACGGGCGTGGACCGTGCAACTGACGGAAGCCAACGAACAGCCGGCACAGAAGGTGCCGGGAATGCCGGGCGGAGTCGCACCGGGGACACCCGCGGTGCCAGGCCTCCCCAATCCACCGGGCGGAACGCCTCCGGGCGCGTCAGGTCTACCCCCAGCCGCACCACCCGGAAGCAAGCAATGAGAAGACTGCGTCGGATCAAGATCCTCGCGACCTTGGGTCCCGCCTCCTCCGACAGCGCAATGATCCGCAAGCTGTTCGAGGCCGGCGCCGACCTCTTTCGCATCAACATGAGCCACACCCCGCATGACAAGATGCGGGAGCTCGTCAAGACCATCCGCAATGTCGAGTCCAGCTACGGCCGGCCGATCGGCATCCTGGTCGACCTGCAGGGCCCCAAGCTTCGGCTCGGCGCCTTCGCCGAAGGCGCGGTGCAGCTCAACAACGGCCAGAGCTTCGTGCTCGATTCCGACAAGACGCCGGGCGACAACACCCGCGTCAACCTCCCGCATCCGGAAATCCTGGCAGCGCTGCGGCCGGGCCACGCACTGCTCCTTGACGACGGCAAGGTGCGGCTGATTGCGGAAGAGACCTCGCCCGACCGCGCGGTGACTCGCGTCGTGATCGGCGGCAAGATGTCGGACCGCAAGGGCGTCAGCCTGCCCGATACCGACTTGCCGGTCTCGGCGATGACGCCGAAGGACCGCGTCGATCTCGAGGCCGCGCTGACGACGGGCATCGACTGGATCGCATTATCCTTCGTACAGCGCGCCGAGGACGTCCACGAGGCCAAGAAGATGATCCGCGGCCGCGCCGCCGTGATTGCCAAGATCGAGAAGCCGCAGGCGATTGACCGGCTTGCCGACATCATCGAGGCATCCGATGCGCTGATGGTCGCGCGCGGCGATCTCGGCGTCGAGCTGCCGCTGGAGCGCGTGCCGAGCCTGCAGAAGCAGATGACGCGGATGGCGCGCCGCGCCGGCAAGCCGGTGGTGGTCGCAACCCAGATGCTGGAATCGATGATCCAGGCGCCGGTGCCGACCCGCGCCGAGGTCTCCGACGTCGCCACCGCCGTCTATGAAGGCGCGGACGCGATCATGCTCTCGGCTGAATCCGCGGCCGGCAAATATCCGGTGGAAGCGGTCACCACCATGAACCGCATCGGCGAGGAGGTCGAGCGCGACCCGACCTATCGCGGCGTGCTCAACGCGCAGCGCGCCGAGCCGGAGCAGACGGTGGGCGATGCGATCGCGGATGCCGCGCGCCAGATCGCCGAGACGCTCGACCTGTCGGCGATCATCTGCTGGACCTCATCAGGCTCGACCGCGATCCGCGTCGCGCGCGAACGGCCGAAAGTGCCGGTCGTTGCGATCACGCCGAACCTTGCGACCGGCCGCAAGCTCTCCGTGGTGTGGGGCGTGCACTGCGTCGTCGCCGAGGATGCGCGCGACCAGGACGACATGGTCGACCGCGCGAACTCCATCGCATTCAGGGACGGCTTTGCCCGCGCCGGCCAGCGCGTGATCATCGTCGCCGGCGTCCCGCTCGGCATCCCCGGCACCACCAACATGGTCCGCATCGCCTCCGTCGCGCCCCAAGGCAGCACGGAGAAGTAGGCGGCCAACCGAACCTTCGCCGTCGTCCCGGGCTTGACCGGGGACGACAGCGGAGCGGGACGATACAGCGGGAGGTGTCGCCTACGCCCCCACCAGCGCCTTCGCCGGCGTGGTGGCCTGCACCACGAGACCGCGGGCGCGGGCGTCCATGACGCCGACGGCGCGCAATGCGAGCAGCGTCACCGTTTGCACGGCATCGCGCAGCCTGGCGGGATCGTCGAGATTGTCGGGCGCGAGCGGGCCTACCAGCGATTCATGCAATGCACCGAGCAGCGCGGTGGCGGCGAGCGCAGTGTCCTGCGCCGGCAGATGGCCGGCGCGTACCGCGGCATCGATTCGGGCGGCAAGTTCGCCGGCGATCTCGCGCCGGCTGGCAAGCCGCGAGGCGGTGACGTCGACATCGACAGGCTCGGCCAGGATGCCCCAGGCGAGCTTGCGCTGCGACAGCACATGGACGGCAACCGTGGTGACCGCGGCGGCCAGCGCCGAAGACGGTCCGGGCGCGGCATCGGCCGCCCGGCGAATCGCGGCGAGTTCGTCGCGCGAAACCTCGGCAATCAGTTCGGAGATCAGGTCGGCCTTGGACGGGAAATAGCGGTAGACGGTCCCGGCCGCGACATGGGCGCGGACCGCGACCGGGGCGATCTGCACCGCGGCCATGCCGCCATCCGCCGCCGCCTCGCGCGCCGCTGCCAGAATGGCGCTACGCCGGGCGGCCAGCCGCTTTACCACTTGATGGGTTCGCCGATAAACCATGGCACGGTTCCGTCCCCAGGGCCTCGCCGGCTCGGGATCAGCCGAACGAGACTTCACTGTTTTGGGCGATCGAGCGCAGATCGCTGCAAAAGCTGAACACCTATTCAGGGCGTCTGGCAAGACGGATTTGCGACGGCTGGAATGCACAAAAAGAAGGGGTTAGCCGTAGCGCCGGGAGCCCTTGGTTATCCCAGCTCAACGCGCCGCCGTTCTGGTATTCGATCACGCGGGTCTCGAAGAAATTCTTCTCTTTCTTCAAGTCCATCGCCTCCGACATCCAGGGAAACATTGCCTGGCAGGACCCAAGTCAATTCCCGGTCTGCAATTCGCCGAACCGCTCCCAGCTTTTGCCGTTAAAGCGCATGAACTGCATCTGGTCGACCGGAACGTGATCGGTCGGCGAAGTGTTGATCTTGATGCCCGGCAGCAGCATTGGCAATTGCAGGTCCTTGATTGAAAACGCTTGCCGCAGAATGTTCTCGGTCGAGAGGTCGTCGCCGCAGGCTTTCAGCACCGCTTCGAGCGCCATCGCGCTGTTGTAGGCGTTGACGTAGTTGGTGTCGTGCTGATCGGCCTCCGGAATATATTTGCTCATGAACTCGCGCCAGCCCTTCACGCCGGCATCGTCCTTCCAGGCGGGATCATCAGGGTCTTTCACATATGCGGTCGAGAGGATGCCGGTGCCTGCCTCGACGCCCGCAGGCTCCATCACGGTCGAGATCCACACCGCCACGTTCGACAGGAAGGTCATCGGCCGCCAGCCAATCTCATATGATTTGCGGATCGCCTGCGCCGCGAATTTTGGCGTGGCCGCGATCACGAACACGTCTGCGCCGGAGGCCTTCAGTTTGACGATCTGCGAGTCGATCGTCGGATCGGCGATCTCGTAGGTCGCAGCGGTTACGACGGCATCGTATTTCTCGCCAAGCACGTCCTTGAGCCCCGCAAGATAGTCGCGGCCGAAATCGTCGTTCTGCGAGATCACGGCAAACTTTGCGCTTGGATTCTTCGCAAGCGCATAGCGCGCGTAAAGACGCGCCTCGTAGCGGAACGGCGCCTGCACGCCCATCGTCGCCTGCGGATATTGCGCGATGTCAGCGAATTTCGAGGCGCCCGATGCCAGGAAGAGCTGCGGGATGTTCTTGCTCTGCAGGTATTTTGCGATCGCGGTGTTGTGTGCGGTGCCGATCGAGGAGAAGATCAGCACGACCTCGTCGCTCTCGACCAGCCGCCGCGTCTGCTCCACCGTCTTCGGCGGCTGATAGCTGTCATCCAGCGAAATCAGGTTGACCTTGCGTCCGTTGATGCCGCCGCGCTCATTCAGCATCTTGAAATAGCCGACCTCGCCCTTGCCGAGCGCCCCGAATGCCGACACGGGACCGCTGTAGGGCATGGTCTGACCGATCCGGATTTCTGCTGCGGTAACGCCACGCATCTCGGCGGACGTCGAAGTGGCGGGCAATAGCAGGAAAGAAACGGCGCCAAGCGCGCCGAACGCCTTCGCCAAATGCATTGGCTACCCTCCCCATTGTATTTTTCGCCGCGCTTCTAGAGGCGCGGCCTTGCCGTATCCGGCTGGTGGAAGGATGCCATGGCGTCTAACAGACGCCAATCATATTCACATCGGTCGATGTGCAACGAGACCGATCGCTCACCGAGCAATCAAAAAAACAAAGCCCGGCTCGAGGGCCGGGCTTTGCAGAATTTCTCGTGGGAAGTGCTTACGCCTGAGGCTGCGGCTCCAGGCCGGGGTCCGGATCCGGACGCGGGCGCGACTTGCCGGCGGGCGGCACGGCGGAGGCGCGCGGCGTGGTCGGCTCGAGCACGGACTCGCGGTTCGGCTTCTTGCCCTTCAAGAGATCGACGATCTCATCACCCGTCAGCGTCTCGAACTCGAGCAGGCCCTTCGCCAGAGCTTCGAGATCGGCGCGCTTCTCGGTGAGGATCTTGGTCGCCTCATTGTAACCTTCCTCGACCAGGCGCTTGATCTCGGAGTCGATCTTCTGGACCGTCGCCTCCGAGGCGTTCTGGGTGCGCGACACCGACATGCCCAGGAATACCTCGTCCTGGTTCTCGCCATAGGAGACGGTGCCGAGTTCTTCGGACAGGCCCCAGCGCGTGACCATCATGCGCGCAAGCCGGGTGGCCTGCTCGATATCGGAAGCCGCACCCGAGGTGACCTTCTCGCGGCCGAACACCAGTTCTTCCGCGACGCGGCCGCCCATCATGATGGCGAGACGCGAGGTCATCTGCTCCAGCGACATCGACAGCTTGTCGCGCTCCGGCAACTGCATGACCATGCCGAGCGCACGACCGCGCGGAATGATGGTCGCCTTGTGGATCGGGTCGGTGGCAACGACGTTGAGGCCGACGATGGCATGGCCGCCTTCGTGATAGGCGGTCAGGAGCTTCTCTTCCTCGGTCATGACGAGCGACTTGCGCTCGGCACCCATCATCACCTTGTCCTTGGCCTCTTCGAACTCGGCCTGCGTCACCATCCGCTTGTTGCGGCGGGCGGCGGTCAGTGCGGCCTCGTTGACGAGATTCATCAGGTCGGCGCCCGAAAAACCCGGGGTGCCGCGTGCGATGGTCTTCAGGTTGATATCGGGGGCCAGCGGCACCTTGCGGACGTGAACCTTCAGGATCTGCTCGCGACCGACGACATCCGGGTTCGGCACCACGACCTGACGGTCGAAGCGGCCGGGCCGCAGCAGCGCGGGATCGAGCACGTCGGGCCGGTTGGTCGCGGCGATCAGGATCACGCCCTCATTGGCCTCGAAGCCGTCCATCTCGACCAGCAACTGGTTGAGCGTCTGCTCGCGCTCGTCATTGCCACCGCCAAGGCCGGCACCACGATGACGGCCGACCGCGTCGATTTCGTCGATGAAGATAATGCAAGGCGCATTCTTCTTCGCCTGCTCGAACATGTCGCGCACGCGCGATGCACCGACGCCGACGAACATCTCGACGAAGTCAGAACCGGAAATGGTGAAGAACGGCACGTTGGCTTCGCCCGCGACCGCGCGCGCGATCAGCGTCTTACCGGTGCCGGGAGGGCCGACCAGCAACACGCCGCGCGGAATGCGTCCGCCCAGGCGCTGGAATTTGCCGGGGTCGCGCAGGAATTCGACGATCTCCTGCAGGTCCTGCTTGGCTTCGTCGACGCCGGCGACATCCTCGAACGTCACCCGGCCATGCGCCTCGGTCAGCATCTTGGCGCGCGACTTGCCGAAGCCCATCGCCTTGCCGGCGCCACCCTGCATCTGCCGCGACAGGAATATCCACACGCCGATCAGCGCGATGAACGGCAGCCAGGAGACCAGCAGCGAGACGAACCACGGCACGTTGTCGCCCGGCGGCTTCGCGGTGATCTGAACCTTGCCGTCATAGAGGCGCTTCACCAGCGTCGGGTCGTTCGGCGCATAGGTCTGGAAGCTGGAGCCGTTGGTGAAGGTGCCATGGATTTCCGGGCCCTGGATCACGACGTCGCGGACATGGCCCTGATCGACTTCGCTCAAGAGCTGCGAGAACGAGATGTCCTGCGAGGACGCGCGCTGACCCGGATTCTGGAAGAGCGTAAACAACGCCAACAGCAGCAAGACGATAATGACCCAGAGGGCGAAATTCCGCAGATTGGCGTTCATTGATCTTCCTTCGTGGTCGCGCGGATCGCGGCCTCAAAACTATCCTCGGGCGGCCTGGGGCAGGCACTTCAGGAAATCCCTGGGAATCCCCCCTTCAGCGACTGCATACAATTTAGGTGCCACGGGAGTATCTGCCAAGGGAACTGCACAGGACTATTTAGCGCATCCTAGCCCGATTCCCGGTCAAATAATGGCGCAAAAGTCCGGGTTTTTGGGGGGTAGTTAAGCGGATATGATGAGAATTTTCCTATTCGCCTGAATATTAGCGGGCCCGGCCCCGGCGCGGCGGCGCCGGCTCGACGCGGATCCGGCCATTGGCGAGCCCAATGACCGCACCGGCGAGCGTCTGCTTCAGTTTGCCCGTCCCTTCGATCACCGCCTGATCGAGTGCGGCGAGCAGGGCCTCGACCTTGCCCAGTTCGGCCGATCCTTCATGGCCCACGCGGTCGATCGCGCGTTTGAGCAGGCGCAGCCGGATCTCTTCAGGAAGGGCCACAAAGGCCTCGGCGTCGAATCCGGGGCGCGCCGCATTGCCATCGCGCAGCGCAAGGTAGCGCTCCGCACCATCAGCCAGCACTTCCACCGCGGCGTTGGCCCGGGCGAGACGCGCCGCAAGCCGCACCAGGTTCCGGGCGTCGCCGCCCTCTGCAGCCAGCGCCGGCATCAGCGCACGCAGCCGCGGACGCGTGAACGCAGTATCATGATTGGTCGGATCGACGGCGTAACCGATCCTGGCTTTCTCGAGGGTTGCGACCAGCCGCGCCTTGGGAACAGCAAGCAGCGGCCGCGCCAGTCTCACGCCTTCGCGCTCGGTTTCACGTGCCATCGCGGCGAGGCCGGCGATGCCACTGCCGCGCAGCAGTCGCATCAGAAGCGTCTCGGCCTGGTCATCGCGGGTGTGCGCCGTGAGGACATGCGTCGCCCCGCTCGCGCGGGCAGCTTGCGCCAGCAGGCGATAGCGCGCCTCGCGCGCTGCCTCCGGCAGGCCGCTGTTCGGCTTGGCCCCGGTCCAACGCAACGTCCGATGAGGCAGATCGAGCGTGCCTGCAAGGCGCTTGACCTCACGCGCCTCGCGCGCGGCCTCCGGGCGCAGGCCGTGGTCGACGGTGACTGCGATCAGCCGCGGCCCCTGCTTGAGTGTCCGGCGCCAGCGGGCGGCGAGCCACATCAACGCCACCGAGTCCGGACCGCCGGACACGGCCAGAACGATCGCTGGCGCGCGCCTCCAGTCGTCTAACAGACGTTTGGCTTCGGTGGCGGAAATCGCGCTGTTGTCATCGGACATGACGGTGCCATCGATCGCGGAGCCGACAGGCTCCTGCGGCACCGGTTTAGCACTTGATCCGCTTTTGCTCACGGTCGACGGCGGATTTGACGCCCGTGGAAGCCCGCGGATATTTCCGCGTCACTTCGCCGAGCGCCGCACAGGCGGCTTCCCTCTCCTTTAGCGCCGCCAGTGACTGGCCAAGCCGCAACAGCGCGTCCGGCGCCTTGGCCGACTTGTCGAACTTCGTGGTCACGCCGAGGAAAGCTTCGGCGGCATCACGATATTGCTGACGCTGAAAATAGCTCTCGCCGAGCCAATATTGCGCGTCCGGGATCAGGGGATCACTCGGGTATTTCTGGGAGAAATTGCGCATGGTTTCCTCGGCAAGCGCATAGTCCCTGCGCTGCATGTAGCCGATGCCGAGGTCGAACTCGTCCTTCGATGTCGCCGACGGCGGCAGGGTCGTCAGCCCGGCGGTGGTCCCGCCCCCAACCGGCGCGCCGGCATTGCGCGGGCTGGTGTTGCCGAGGTCGAGCGGTTCGCCCACGTTGCGTCCGCCCGGCGCACCGATCGTAGCATCGGGCGAGACAGGCATCTGGCCACCACCAAGGGCGCGCGGCGCGCCCGGGGCGCTCGGGTTCTGATTGGGATCGAAGGCGTCGCCACGGCCGCGGCGCCCTGCTGCCGCTGGCGCGGCGGGCTCCTGCACGATCGGAGCGGGAGCTGCGATCTGGGTCTGGTCGTACCCGCCTTGCGATTGCCGGTAACCCGGCTGCGGTTGTCCATAACCCTGCTGAGGCTGCCCATAGGATGGCTGGCCGCCTTGCGGCGGATAGGACGGCGCAGGCTGTGCGGCCGGAGGCATAGCGGCGACGCCAGGCTGGGCGGCTTGAGGCTGACCGCCGGGACCGGACGGCGCGGCGCCGAGCTGACGCAGGCGCTCCTCCAACTGGCGGTTACGATATTGCAGTTCCTCGTTCTGGCCAGTCAGCTGTCGAAGCTGGTTCTCCAGGTGCTGGACCCGCATTTCGAGGTCGGCATCGTCGGATTGTGCGAAGGCCGGTGCGGAAACAGCCAGTCCCGCGGCAATCGCCGCGGCGCGCGTAACTCTAAGAAACCTGGATGACATCTTGCCCTGACGACGAAAATCGGCGCGGAACCACAGTGATGCAGGGAGTACGCCGGAATTGTGACTGAAGCAAATCAACGTTCAAACAAAACCGGCGCCTCTCGGCGCCGGCAGCAAATCGCGCAATTTTCGAAAGCTTACGAGCTGGCGTTCAGCACTGTGACGGCACGGCGATTCTGCGACCAGCAGGAGATGTCATTGCAGACCGCGACCGGACGTTCCTTGCCATAAGAGATGGTGCGCATCCGGCTCGGATCGATGCCGCGAGAGGCGAGATAGGAGCGAACCGCCTGGGCGCGACGTGCACCGAGCGCGATGTTGTACTCGCGGGTGCCGCGCTCGTCGGCATGGCCTTCAATGGTAAAGCTGTAGCGGTTATAGGTCTGCAGCCACTGCGCCTGCTTGTCCAGGGTTGCGGTCGCCTGCGGAGTCAGATCGGTCTGGTCGCTCTCGAAGAAAACGCGGTCACCGACGTTCACAACGAAATCCTGCTGGCTGCCCGGGGTCGCTGCGCTCGCCATCGCGCCATCGGCGCCGATGTTCTTGTTGGCACAAGCGCCCATCGACAGCGCCACCGCGAGCACCGCAGCGAGCTTCAATCCCTGGAGGATTCGCATCTGATATTTCATTCCGGAGCCTCCACGCTCACGTTTTCGAATTCTCATCCGGTCTACAGGGCGATGGTTAAGCGAACGTTCCGTCAACCTTGATGAGACCTTGCCAGACCCGATCAAATGCGGACAAACGGCGAAAAGCGCCCCCGATGGTTAATGGGTTGTAAATGTGGCGCGAGGGTGAAGGCAAGCGGGGACGCAGCCGAAATCGCCGGTTTCCCAGCCGTCGCGTGAGCGAGAACCGGGGATTTACCGGCAGCGACGCGTTTTCGTCAAAAACCGCTCAAGTGCTTGGAACAATCGAAGGCTCAAACGGCGCCACCACCGCAGCTTGCGGCGAATGATGCTCCCGCTCGAACAGCATCCTCCGCTCGAACGCAGACGAGCGCATCATCGGATATCGCACGAAAACTTTTTCCTTGAGCGTCTGGAAGTCGGCCGCCATCAACCCGACCGGCTTCAGCAGGCCCGGGAACATCCGAGGCTCGGCAATGGTCTTGTGGAAGAACACG
Source organism: Bradyrhizobium sp. Ai1a-2 (assembly GCF_000426245.1). Lineage (GTDB taxonomy): Bacteria > Pseudomonadota > Alphaproteobacteria > Rhizobiales > Xanthobacteraceae > Bradyrhizobium. The sequence goes on from NZ_AUEZ01000013.1 coordinate 51,958, forward strand.
CGCCGATAGAAGGCCTGATGCTCGGGACGCACGATCGCCAAGCCTAGATCGGCCTTGAAATATTCGCAGGCCACGTAGGCCAGGCGCAGGGTCACATAGGGAAGTTCCGGCGTCCGCCTCGCCCGGTCGGGATCGGCGACGAAGCGAGCAGGGTCAACAATCACCTCGCCACGATCAAGCCTCGGATAGAGGATTTCGCCAAACGCTTCGGCGGAACACGACTGGCGCCATTCTGAATTCAGCAGGCTGATCCGTACAGAACTGCAGAGTTCTCCGCCGATATGGATGCCGAATGTCCAGGAATTCGGCAGATCGTCGTATTGATCAGTAACGCGCTGCTCAGCGGATTCCGCAACTGCCCCTTCCCGCAGATAAGCGCGGTAGCGCAGATTGTAGATCTGCTCCTTTTCGGCCTGCGTTTGTGCGAGGCGATAGTCGACGTGGTCGAGCTGCTCCAGTCCCCGCGCGAAAGCCAGAGGAGACGCTTCGACCGGGGACCTCATGTACTACTCCAGACTTCCAAGCAACTTGCGCGAGCGATGAAAAATGTTAACAGCGCATTAATGAAATTGCAAAGCATTGAATCCGTTAGGGTTAATGTGCCCCGTGAAAGTACGGATCAAGCGCAGCGCGAGACCTTCACGCTCAAGCTATCGAACGGGAGATGACGGTATGGTCTTCCGGCCAGCGGCGACTGTGGGAAGCTTTCAGCAATTGGCGGATGCGCACTGCAGGAACGGGGCGGCTGAACAGATAGCCCTGCGCCTCGGTGACCGCGCCATCGGCGCTAACCAATTCGAGTTGCTCGTTGGTCTCGATGCCCTCGACCACCACCGACATGCCGAGATCGGCCGAGAGCCGCGCCACGCCGCGCAGCAGCGTTAGCGGACGGTCGGTGTCGATACCTTCGAGGAATGAGCGGTCGATCTTGACCTTCTGCAGTGGGAAGTTGTGCAGGTAGCTCAGGCTTGAATAACCTGTGCCGAAATCGTCCAGCGAGATCCGCACGCCCAGCGAATGCAATTGCGCCAGCACGTCGTGGGTAAGTTGCGTATTGCGCAACAGCGAGGACTCAGTGATCTCGATCTCAAGACGTCGCGCCGGCAGGCCCGAGACCTCCAGCGCATAGCGCACCTCGCTCAGCACGTCGCGCTGGTGGAACTGCTGCGGCGAGAGATTGACCGCGACGCTGACCGATTCGGGCCACGTCATGCACTCCATGCAGGCCTTGCGCAGAATCCAGCGCCCGAGATCGACAATAAGGCCCATGTCCTCGGCGACCGGAATGATGTCGATCGGGGAGATCGTGCCACGAACCGGATGGTTCCAGCGCAACAGCGCCTCGCAGGTCGTGATCCTGCCGGTCTTGAGGTTGACCAGCGGCTGGTAATAAAGCTCGAACTCCTCGTTCGCCAGCGCCTTGCGCAGGTCGAGCTCGAGGATGCGGCGCGCTTCGACGATCTGGGCCATCTCGTCGCGGAAGAAGCAGAAGGTGCCGCGGCCATCGGCCTTGGCTCGATAGAGCGCCATGTCGGCGTTCTTCAACAACGTGTCGGCGCTGACGTCCGGCGAGGTCATGGCGATACCGACGCTGGCACCGATCTCGACCAGGTGGTTGCTGATCTTGTAGCGCTCGCTCAGGCGATCGACGATGCGACGTGCAAGGCTGGCCGCATCCTCAGGTGACTTGATGTCCTGCTGGAACACCACGAACTCGTCGCCGCCAAAGCGCGCCACGAAATCTTCCGGCCGCAGCATTTCCCGGAGGCGGCCGGCTACCGCGCAAAGAAGCTGGTCGCCGCAGGGATGGCCGAGCGTGTCGTTGACCTGCTTGAACTGGTCGAGGTCGATGAACAGCAGGGCCGACAGTTGCATACCCCGCTGGCTGACCAGCAGGCGGCCGATCTCGTTGCGGAAGTTGAGACGATTCGGAAGCTGCGTCAGCTCGTCGTAGCGCGCGAGATGGCTGATCTTGGCTTCCGCCTTCTTGCGCTCGGTGATGTCTTCCACCAGCACCACAGTGCCACCGCCGACCATCGGCTGCAGGGTCCAGGACAGCGAGCGGTTCTTGTTCGGATCGGGATCGCTGGTGGTGATACCGCTCGCCCGCGACCCCTCGATCTCCCGGAGGATCTGATCAGAGCTCGCCGCCGAGATCGATCCCGATGCAACGCAGGCCGACAGGATGTCGGAGGCATTCGCACCACGTTCCACGAAATCGTCGGCCAGATACATCATCTGGCTGAAGCGGTGGTTCATCACGGCGAGCCGGCCACCGGCGCGAAACATGCACAGGCCGTGCGGCATGTTGTTCAGCGCGGTATCGAACTGATGCGCGAGCGCCGCTTCCCGGAAGGAGGATTTGAAGGCTTTGACGAAAATGGCATGCAGGCTGAGATTGATGCCCTTGAGGCCGACGAAGAACAGCACCAGCAGGATCGCAAGCCCGACGTAGTAGAAGTCACCATGTAGCGCCAAAGCCACCGACATCGGTCCGCAGGCGCAGACGATGTGGAGTTGAAGCAGCTTGGGGTGGCCGTAGTTGCGGGCGGCGCCGCCGGCGGTATAGCCGATCGTTACGGCGACGCAGAGCATATGGGCGACCGCGTCGTCGCTGCCGAGAATGGTGATGAAGCACCAGGCGCCAAGCACGCTGGCATAGATCACCGCGCCGATCGAATAGCGCGGCGCATAGGCCTTGGCCTCCTCGTAGGACAGCCCATCACGCCCTTCGTATTTGCGCATCTGGAAGGCGCGCGCGGTGCCGATGCCGATGATCAGCACGGCGCACGGCCACAGCAGCACATTGCCGGTCTTGAGCGCGGTCATCACGGCCGCGACGGCGGCGCAGACCGAACCGAAAAACATCGGCCAGAAATTCTGGCGCATGGAATCGATCAGGGCCGCCCACAGGACGGGCTCCAACTCTTCCTGGCTGCTGCGCTTCTTTGGGTCGACCAACTGCATCGGCAGGGCACACGTCCTGTTGTAACGTGCAGTTTTACCCAGCGCTGATGAAGCCTTTCTGAGGGAATATCGTTACCAAGACCTTGTTTCGAGTTTTATGGAACCGAAATTCTCTTTCTGTTTCAATGAACTAGGAAAAATTTGCCGGTTAACGAGAATGGTTACCCGCAAAGCCCGGCAATTTACGACAATAACGGCGACCACGCCGGATCGGACGCGAAGCCCGGCGTCGGCACGCGCAGCTCGTTGCGGCCGGACACGTCGACGGTGAAGAGCGACGGTCCCTGGCCGGGATCGCGGAAGAACATCACGACGCGCCCGTTCGGCGCGAAGGTCGGTCCCTCATTGTGGTAGCCCGAGGTCAGGATCCGCTCGCCCGAGCCATCGGGCTTCATGATGCCGATCGCGAACTGGCCGCCGCCCTGCTTGGTGAAGGCGATATAGTCGCCGCGCGGCGACCACACCGGCGTCGAGTAGCTGCCGTCGCCAAAGGAGATGCGCTGCGCCTGCCCGCCGGTCGCCGCCATCACATAGATCTGCGGCTTGCCGCCACGATCGGACTCGAAGCAGATACGCGTTCCGTCCGGAGCAAAAGATGGCGAGGTGTCGATCGCCGGCGTGTCGGTCAGCCGCGTCATCGATTTCGAGCGCAGGTCCATCACGAACAAATTGGAGTTGCCGCCCTGCTGCAGGCTCATGATGATGCGCTGGCCATCCGGCGAGAACCGAGGCGAGAACGACATGCCCGGGAAATTGCCGACGATCTCGCGCTGGCCGGTTTCGATGTTGAGCAGATAGACCCGCGGATCGCCCTGGCCGAACTCCATGTAGGTGATTTCCTGGGTCGACGGCGAAAAGCGCGGGGTCAGCACCAGGTCCGAGCCGCGGGTTAGATAGCGCACATTGGCGCCGTCCTGGTCCATCAGCGCGAGCCGCTTGACGCGGCGCTCCTTCGATCCGGTCTCGTCGACGAAGACGATGCGGGTGTCGAAATAACCCTTCTCGCCGGTCAGACGCTCATAGATCTGGTCGGAGATGATGTGCGCGATGCGCCGCCAATATTCGGCCGAGGTGTCATATTGCTGGCCGGCGAGTTGCTGGCCAGTGTTGACGTCCCAGAGGCGGAATTCCGCCTTCACGCGCCCGTTGTTCTGCCGGGTCATGCGTCCCGTGACCAGCGCCTGGGCGTTGACCGACTTCCAGTTCTGGAAGTTCGGCGCGGCGTCGATGTTGATGTTCTTCTCGAGATAGGCGGCCTGATCGATCGGCGCGAACAGGCCCGAACGCTTGAGATTGTTGGTGATGACCTGGGTGACGCCGGCGCCGACTTCAGTATCCCCGGGGGTACCGGCCGTGAAATTCGGGATCGCGATCGGCAGCGGCGCGAACTCGCCATCGGGAATCGGCACGCGCTTCGGACCCTGCGCAAACGCGGCGCGCGGCGCGGCGGCGATGGTGCCGAGTGCGGCCATGCCGGAAATGATCTGGCGGCGGCTCGGGCGGAAAAACGTCTCAAACGATTTGTTCTGATCGGTCATCGTTGGCGAACTTTGCTCATGGGACCTCAAGCGCACACCGCGCTCAGGTCTTTCGTTCGGTGAACACAGGCGAAAAATACTTCCATTCGTCGAAGAAGGCCGCCGGCAGATTGTACGGCTGGCATTCGATGATCGCGCGCAGCGCGCTCTCCTGATAGACGCGCAGATAAGGCGTCGCCGCCGAGCCTTCCGGTACCGGCATGCCCTCCAGCGTGCCGTCGCGCTTCAGGCGTATCACGAAGGCCGCCTCGGTCTGCTGCGCCTCGATGCCACCGTAGGGCTTCTTCCAGCAGCGCTCGACCTGTTGCTTGAACATCGCGCCCCAGGTCGCCGAATTGTCGGCGGCCTTGCCATGGGCAAGGCCGAGAGCCGCATTCGAATTGAGCGTGTCGCCGGCCGCCGCCTGACGCGTCGGATCGCGCTTGTCGAGGAGAGCTGCGATCTTCGACTGGTCGAACACGCGCTCCTTCGGCTTCTGCTCCGGCGGCGGCTTCGCTGCCTGCTGTTGCGGTTTCGGCGGCGGCTTCTTCTCTTCCTTCTTGATCGCCTCGGCGATCGCATCAGGCTTGACCGGGTCCGGCTTCTTCTCAACCGGCTTCGGCTCTTGCTTCGCTTCTTCCTTCTTCGGCTCTTCTTTCTTCGGCTCGTCCTTGGGCTTGGTCTCGGTGACCGGCTTCGGCGGATCGGGCTTCTTCTCGACCGGCTTTTCTTCCACCTTCGGAGTCGGCGGCGGCGCGGTGTCGGTGACAACCGGCGGCTTCTTTTCCTCGATCTTGCCGACGGCGTCGTCGATCGGCTTGGCCTCGGCGACCTTTTCGACGAGCGGCTTCGGATTTTCCTTCTTGCCGGTTCTCTGGCCGGCCATCACATGGGCAAGCTGGTCGGAAGAAATGACGTCGACAGCGACAGTCTCCTCGTCCGGCAGGACGTAGGCCTTGGTCGAAAACGACACGAGGCCCCATCCCAGCACGAGGACGTGCAGGGCGATCGATGCCACCAGTGTCTTGTCGACCTTGACGTTCTTCAACTTACCCTGCTCTGCCCACTTTTCCGGACTATGATCTCATCTCTTTCGTTTGAGCATGATCTCCGCGCAAACGCTTCGCGTTTGTCGCGAAGGAAAACCGGTTTCCACTTTTCCGGATCATGCTCTTAAGATCCCCCCTCCGGGATGATCACAATGTTGGCCTTGTAGCCTGCGGTGCGAATCTGCCCCAGCAGTTTCATCATGTCGGTGTAACAGACGTCCTTGTCCCCGCGCAGGTATACTACGGCGTCCGCGTCCGATCGCGTCTCCCGGATAGCCTTGATTTTGGGCAAGAGGTCGGCAGCGGCAATCTGGGCGTCCCCGAGATAGAGTTCCACGCTCGAATTGCAACTCCCGCCGGTGCGCTTGACCGACAGCGTCAAGGGCGGGGTGTTCTGGGCAATCGACTTGCCGCCGCTCGCGATCGGCAGGTCGATGTCGATATTCGACGTCATCAGCGGCGCCGCGACCATGAAGATGATCAACAGCACCAGCATCACGTCGACCATCGGCGTGACGTTGATTTCCGCCATCACGGCGGCGCGGCGCCGGCCACGGCGGCCACCGCCGCCCGACGAACCGGCCATGCTCATCGCCATGATCTAAACCTACCGCTTGCGTTCATCACTTCGTGCCTCATCAGGCCCGCTCGTCGATCTGGCGCGACAGGATCGCAGAGAACTCGTCGGCAAAGCCTTCCAGGCGCTGGGCCTGCCGGTTCACCTCGGAAATGAACTTATTGTAGAAAATAGTCGCCGGAATTGCGGCGATCAGGCCGATTGCGGTGGCAAACAGCGCCTCCGCGATGCCGGGCGCCACCACCGCCAGTGAGGTATTTTTTGATGCCGCGATCGACTGGAAGCTCGACATGATGCCCCAGACGGTGCCGAACAGGCCCACGAACGGCCCGGCCGAGCCGACGGTCGCAAGCACCAGGAGCCGGCGTTCCAATCGCTCGACCTCGCGCGCGATCGACACGTTCATGACCTTCTCGATCCGCATCTGAAGGCCGCCAAAGGAGCGCGAATGGCTCTCGAACGAGCGTTTCCATTCGCGCATCGCCGCCACGAAACAGGCCGCCATCGACTGGGTCGGCTTGGCCGACAGGGTGCGATAGAGTTCCTCGATCGACTGCCCCGACCAGAAGGCCTGCTCAAACCGGTCCATCGCACGCCTGGTGCGGGAATACAGGAAGATCTTGTCGATCGCGATGGCCCAGACCCAGACCGAGCAGGCGAGCAGCCCGAGCATGACCGCCTTCACGACCCAGTGGGCCTGCAGGAACAGCGCGATCAGCGACACATCGCTCGAGGCCATGGGCAGCGCTGCCTGCGCCACGTCGGCGGGATTCATCGGCAATATCCTTTCAACGCAAAGATCCTCTGTCCTTCCCGGCGCAAATGGCTGCCGGTCCCGGATTTTCGTTTCGACGCGTTTTTCTCACGCCAACCGGTCTCCACCTCGCTTGAAATGCTCCTAGCGGCCGCGCGCCGGACGCGGCCGTAAGCGCCAGCGCGAAAAGCTTTCATCTGTCGCATGGGAGGGCCGTCCAAGGCCGCGCCCTGCTTCCCCCGCCAACATGTCAAAACAAGGGCTGTTCGCGCGTCATTTCCGCCCCAACCAGACGCTAGCCGTGGTTAATGCGAGGTTACCAAAGTCCGCTTTGGCGGGTGGAAATGCAGGAAATCCGGCCGGTTACGGGGTTCCCGGGGCGCCGGCGCCCCGTAGGATGGGTAGAGCGAAGCGAAACCCATCGCGATGGAGCAAGCGGCTCGAATGATGGGTTTCGCTTCGCTCTACCCATCCTACGTGGATTCAAACAGCGGATGTGAGTCCGCATTCCCGCGGCATCATGTGCCCGAGCTTTGCTTCACTTTCCACCCTCCTCGATATCAGAGGGCGCAGGGAAAGCCGGGTGCTGGTTGCACCCGTGGGTCCCGTGCAACAAAAAGCACGGGGGTAGGACCACAGGTCAACCGGAGCATTCCGGCTTTCCCTGCGCGATGGTGTTACGGTTTCCTCCGCGCTCTCCCTGGTGACCGGGCTTTTTTGCCACCATCGCCCTGCTCGATGAGCAAAACTTAGCGCCAGCGTCGGGGCGCCAGGACCACACGGCTTCTCCGTCCGCTGATGTTGCGTTCGTCTTTCGCAACAACTGCGTCCACCGCATCTCACCGCAACGTTCGTGACGATCGCGAGCCGCCCCTCATTCGGATGAGACGCGCGGATTCATAGTGCTGATTTGCCCGACGACGGAAGCGGAATGTTTTTCGCAAGCCGACTGGACGGGGCAAATCACGTTGATTGGGTTGAGGAAATTCGCGCCAATGACACTCGTCATTCCGGAATGACGGGGGAGGCTTGGCGCAGGTGAAATGGTGGGTTACGCATCCGACAAAATCATGCCCGGGAGACTCCTCATGCGCACTCATTCCATCGCCGCCATTCCTGCCGACGGTATCGGCCCCGAGGTGATCTCGTCGGGCATTCGCGTGCTGGAGGCGCTGGCGCAACGCTCGGGCGACGTCGCCTTCCAGTTCAAGACGTTCGACTGGGGCTCGGACTACTACAAGAAGCACGGCGTCATGATGCCGGCGGACGGGCTCAATGAGCTGAAGACATTCGATGCGATCTATTTCGGCGCGGTCGGCGCGCCTGATGTGCCCGACCACATCACGCTGTGGGGGCTGCGGCTGCCGATCTGCCAGGGTTTTGACCAATACGCCAATGTGCGGCCGACCAAGATCCTGCCCGGCGTCGCCTCGCCGTTGCGCAATGTCGGCGTCGGCGATCTCGACTGGATGATCGTGCGTGAGAATTCAGAAGGCGAATATGCCGGCGCCGGCGGACGCGCGCATAGGGGCCTGCCCGAAGAGGTCGGCACCGAAGTTGCGATCTTCACCCGCGTCGGCGTCACGCGCATCATGCGCTATGCGTTCCAGCTCGCGCAGTCGCGTCCGCGCAAATTGCTCACCGTGGTGACGAAATCGAACGCGCAGCGCCACGGCATGGTGATATGGGACGAGATCGCGGCCGAGGTGGCGCAACAATTCCCCGATGTCACGTGGGACAAGATGCTGGTCGACGCCATGACGGTGCGCATGACGCTGAATCCGAAAAGCCTCGACACCATCGTCGCGACCAACCTGCACGCCGATATCCTGTCCGATCTCGCCGGCGCGCTCGCCGGCAGCCTCGGCGTCGCGCCGACCGGCAATATCGACCCAGAACGGCGCTTCCCCTCGATGTTCGAACCGATCCACGGCTCGGCCTTTGACATCACCGGCAAGGGCATCGCCAACCCGGTCGCGACCTTCTGGACCGGCGCGCAGATGCTGGAGCATCTCGGCGAGAAGGACGCAGCGACGCGGCTGATGGCGGCGGTCGAGCGCGTCTGCGCCGCAGGCGTGCTGACGCCAGATGTGGGTGGCAAAGCGACGACGAAAGAGGTGACGGACGCCGTGATCGACGCGATTCACGGGACGAATGTGTGAGGGACGGTGAATTGCAGCACCGAGTGCTTCCACCTCTCCCTATGGGAGAGGTCGGATTTCGCGCGCCAGCGGGAAATCCGGGTGAGGGGTTAGGGTCTATCGAGAGAGCGTGACCCCTCACCCGGCGCTACGCGCCGACCTCTCCCTATGGGAGAGGTGAAGTTCGGTGTGCGGCGCGTGCAGCTTCAGAAACAGGCGGCACAGTTCTACCGCGGCTTCGTCAGCCGTCCCACGATCGGCTTGAGCAGTTGCGGCGCGAGATAGATCGGGAATTGCGATAGCGCGAAGTAGAGCCAGGTCAGGCCCGGCAGCACGCCATCGGTGGCGGCGACCATCAACCCCATATTCCGCTGCGACACCATCAAGGCCAGGGCCAGCGCGCGCTCCATGCCGAAGCGGCGAAACACCAGCATGGTGCCGGCGAGCAGCGCGAAGAACACCGCAAAGGCGAGCAGCGTCAGCCCGAGCGCCAGGAGCGGTTCATGCCAGAAACTCGGCGCGACCGGGCCCATGACCGCGCAGACGAACACCAGGAGGATCAGGATGTTCAGCCCGTCGATCGGCGCCTTGTGGCGCTCGATGGCGGCAAGCCCGAACAACAAACGGATGATCGCGGCGACCGCGAGCGCGCCGGCCAAGATCAGGAACAGTTTTGCGCCGAGGGCAACCGGCGACAGTGTCAAGGCAGAGCCGAAGAAGAGATAGGCGAACAGCGGCGCGGTGAGCGGCACCAGCGCGGTGCCGGTCACGAGCGTGATCAGCACCAGCGTGGCGTCCAGTCCCATCAGCGCCGCGAGCGAGGGCGAAGCCATCATCGGCGAAGCCACCGCCTGCAGCATCAGGCCTAAGAAGAGATCAGGCGAAGCCGTGCGCAAGCCTGTCGCGAGCCAGAAGCCGCCCGTCATCGCCGGGACCGCCAGCAGCGTCCATCCCGTCGCGGCTACGACGATCGCGGGCCGGCGCAAATAGAGGCGCAGCGCGGAGAGGTCCACGCGCATGAAGGAAATGCAAAGCAGGAGAAAGACGGCTTCGGTGACGAAGGGCCGCAAGGCTTCGCCGAGCGGCGGGATCGCGATGCCGATGAATACGAGCGCGGCGACGGCGCGTGTGCCCTGACGGGCGAGCCATGCGAGCGGCCGGACGATGGCGGTGATGGTAGCAGTCAAGGCAACAGGCATTGGCGTTGTCCTCGAGCCCATTCGGTTCTGATTGCATCAGAACCGAAGCTCTCGGTCCTTTGTTTGACGCGTTTTCTGCGCAGATAAGTCTACGCAATCTGCGTAAACTTGATTGCTATGCGAACCGGCGTCCACTTCGCTCGAAAACGCTTTAATGGAGCCGCAGCACGGAGAGACCTGTTGAGATAAGAACATGCGCCCGCCGGACTGCGGCGGCACTCGTTCATGTTTTGCTGATGAGACAAGACGACGTGCCGCTCCTTAAACGGAGCGCCACCAGCGCGACGCAGTGAAGGTCAAGCAATCGTCCATGAGACTTGATTGGCATCGCGCGCCGTTGTTGGCAAGAGGGACGGTGTCGTCCTGGCGAAAGCCAGGACCCATAACCACCGAAATGCGTTGTGGCACGAGCAAGCGGTTACAGCTTCGCACATCATCAATGCCTGTGGTTATGGGTCCCGGCTCAAGGCCGGGACGACGGCATCATTGCGGCCACGGAAGTCTCAAATGCCACTGCTTCAAAAAACCAAACCGCCCGTCTGCTTTCGCAAACGGGCGGCTCAGGGCCATCAGGTTTCTTGGGGGCATATCGCCTGAGGGCTAACTCAATCTGTTCGGCGACTTAGCCTTGCGGCGGTTGCTGCGGCGGCTCGTTCGGCGGAGTCGGACGGGTCCGATGCTGGTTCATGAAGGCGTCGAACTCTTCCTTGTCCTTGGCGTGACGCAGGCGGCTGAGGAATTCCTTGAACTCCTTCTGCTCCTCCTCGAGGCGCTGCAGCGTCTCGGCGCGATATTCATCGAAGGCGCGGTTGCCGCTCGAGGGCGGGCCGAAACCAAAGCCGAAGCCACGGCGCTCCATGCGGTCGCGCATGCGATCCATCTTGTACTGCATCCGCTCCATCTTGTTCTGCCAGCGATCCTGATCGTGGTGACTCCAGCAACCCATTTTTCTGCTCCCGAGTGTGTAAAAGAGAAGGGCAAGTCCGATCGGCCACCAGATGATGAAGCCGAGAATGGTCACCGCGATCCAGCCGGGGTGCCATGGGCTCTCAGACATGCGTGGGCGGTAGGATTCTTCCACGGGGCCGCGCCATCGATTGACATCTGCGGTGTAGGCCATTTCCGTCTCCATCACGGCATCACGCCGTTGTGAATGTAAATAACATTTACATACTTGGCCGATCCAATCCGAAAGTCAAGCGGACCCGCTGGGGGTGCGACAAAATTATTTCGGCAATTTTATTTCGGCAATTTTATTTCGGTTTGCCCCAAGGGCCAGCGGGCTTTTCGTCCACCGGCTCGGGGTTGCGCTCGGTGGGGAAGCCGAGACCGCGCAGATAGATCAGCACTTCGGCCTCTAACAATTCTTCCGGCGTCATCGGCAATTTGCGACGCGCGGCGTCGCCGCGGCCGAACAGCGAAGCGACTCCGTGCGACATCGCCCAGATGTGCAGCGCCATCATCATCGCCGGCGGACGCGGCACACCGGGCGGCGCCAAAGCCGCAAGCCGCTCGGCGGCGGCGCGAATGACTGCAAAGGCGCGCTCGCTTGCTGCCATCAATGCAGGCGTTGTCTCGACAGGAACGCCGGATTCGAACATCGCCGAGTAGAACGCAGGCTCCTCGCGCGCAAAGGCGAGATAGGCTTTCCCCACGCGCTCGAACGCGGTGATCGTATCCGGACGGCCGTCGTCCCACGCCTGTGTCAGGAGTTGTTCGAACTGCTCGAAACCGCGCTGGGCGATGCTCGACAGCAGTTCGTCGCGGTCGCGGAAATGCCGATAGGGTGCGGCGGGACTGACGCCGGCCATGCGCGCGGCATCGGCGAAGGTGAAGCCCGCCGGTCCCTTCTGCGAAATCAAATCGAGCGCCGCCTGCAGCAACGCCTCTTTGAGATTGCCGTGATGATAGCCGCGCTCGCCGCGGCGCTGATCCTTGCGCCAGCTCATGTGAAAAGGTCTTACATGAGCTGGATGCAAAGGTCACTAGCGCCGGGGCGTCGCGTTCATCAAGATTAACGGCGCCCTCGGCCGAGTTCGTAGCCCGGGTGGAGCGAAGCGCAACCCGGGGACCGCTGTGTCTGCCTTTGCGAGCGGCCCCGGGTTACGCTGGCGCTTCACCCGGGCTACGGGGCTGGCGGCAAGATCAACGGCCCGGGATCGGAAGCACCGGCATGATCTCCACGGAGTCGCCGGGGAAGATCGCGAAATGCGGGTGGTTCTCGAACAGTTTGGCGGCGGCCTCCTGCGAGGCGGCACGCACCACGGTGAACCCTGTCAGCTGGTTGGTGATGTCGGCGATGCCGTTCGCGTCGACTTTCTTGGTCTTGCCAAGCGGGCCACCCATCTCGACGATCACGCTCTGGTGCTTTTCGACCCAGGCGCCCCACGCCGCCATCCCCTGCTGCTCCTTGGCGCGCCGCTCGGCCTCCGGCAACGCGTGCCAGGCCGCCATTCGCGCGCCGTTCATGCTGCCGAGATAGACGGCGAGGAATGTATCGTTGCTGCTCATTGTGCTTCTCCCTTGGGTTGAATTGACGGTTGGTTCGCGGCTCAACGGTGTGCCGACTCGCGCTGCAGTTCCTCGAAGCCGGCGGCTGCCTTCTGCACTTCCTCCGAGAAATCGCTCATTTCCTGCACCTGGCGGATCTCGATGATCTCGTTCTCGCTGGCCGGGCATTGCTTGGCCCACTCGATCGCCTCAGCACGCGATGCCACGTTGATCATCCAGTAGCCGCCGAGCACTTCCTTCGATTCGGTGAACGGTCCATCGGTGACCACAGGCTTGCCGGTGGCGAAGGAGACGCGGGCGCCCGCCGACGGCGGATGCAGGCCATCCAGCGCGATCAGGACGCCGGCGTCCTTCAGCGCCTGGTTGTATTTCATCATCGCCGCGACGCGTTCCGGGTCGAGGTCGATCTTCGGCGGCGCGGTCTCGTAGCCGAGCGGGATCATCAGCATCATGAATCGCATGGATGGTTCCTTTGGGTGGGTAGAGGTCAGCGGCCTGAAGGATTCTCCGATGTGCAATTGCACATCGTAGCTCGCGCTTCGCGCGCCCCAGAATGACGGCGGGGGTTATCGTGTGGCGACCTGCGCGCGCAGGCGCTCTTCCTGCTCGCGCAGTTCGGGGGTCAATGCCTCGCCGAAATCCTCGGCGGAGAAAACCTGCCGGATCTCGATCTCGCCGTCCTCGAACGGGGCGCGCTTCATCCAGTCGATCGCTTCATCGAGCGAATTGGTTTCGATCAGCCAGAAGCCGGCGACGAGATCGTTGCTTAGGCTGAACGGCCCGTGGCTGACGCGGGGCTGAGCGCCGCCATAGCTCAGCCGCGCGCCCTTCGCACTCGGATGCAGGCCCTCGCCGGCCTGCATGACGCCGGCCTTGACCATCTCCTCGTTGAACTTGCCCATGGCGGCCAAAAGTTCCGTCGAGGGCATCACGCCGGCTTCGGTGTCCGGGCTGGCCTTCACTATCACCATGAATCGCATCGTCTCGCGCTCCGTTAGGGGGTCATTTGTATTGGTCATTGGTAGACTGGGTCGATTGCACCAGGATTGCGTAGGGCATTCCCAGATAAGACGATCGGGGTCTTGCCGCACCGACAGGTTTTGCAAAATTATTCTGGAGGTAATTGCGGCAATTGGGCGCGGGCGGATGTCGTAGGGTGGGCAAAGGCGCGCCAGCGCCGTGCCCACCATCAAGCATTCCACCCGTGGTGGTGGGCACGCTAACGCTTTGCCCACCCTACGCAGCCGGCGCGTTCATCTTGACGAATTTGCCATCCTTATAGGTCGCGCCAAAATAGACGTCGATGCGCTTTACCCTGTCGCCGTCGAACGCAAAGAACTCGGTATTGCGGAAGCTGTTTCCGTCCCTCGCCGCGCAGCGATAGGTCACGAATGCCTCGTCGCCTTCGACAAAGATCCGTTCCAGCTCGTGGCTCGCGATCCAGCCGCTATCGCGCCAGCAGCGGGCGAAATAGGTCGGCTTGTCCAGATCGTCGTCATAGGGGCTGGTGAAATGGAAGTCGTCGGTGAAGGCCGCCTCGACGCGGTGGCGGTCGTTCGCCAGGTAGGCGGCGAAGATCGCGCGGATGATTTCGGCTTTATCCGTGGATGACACTCAGCTCTCCTTCGGTACCAGCTTGAAATAGGGTTCCGCCTCCTTCATCACCCGCGCGAAGGAAGGGCGCGCCTTCAGGCGCTCGAAATAGGCGTGTAGATTCTCGTGCTGGTCCCCGAACGGCACCATCATGTTGCCGTAGAACAAGGACGGCGCGGCGGCGCAATCGGCAAGCGTGAACGCCTCGCCCGCCGCCCAGCCGCCGGGCGTCAACTGCTCGTCGATGATGCGGTAGGAGGCGAGCAACTGCGCCCTCGCCTCCTCGACGCCAAACGGGTCCTTGCTCTCCGCAGGCCGCAGCCGGTCGCCGACGATCCTCTGCATCGGGAGGTGCACATAGAGATCGTAGAAGCGGTCACGCAGCCTGGTCTGCCAGGAGAGGTCGGCCTCAGCCGGAATGAACTTGGTGCGGCCGGGATAGTGGCGGTCGAGATAGTCGATGATGACGCTGGATTCCGGCACGACCTGGTTCCGCGCATGGTCCTGCAGCACCGGGAAGCGCCCGATCGGCGACAGTTTCAACAGCGCCGCGCGCTCGGCAGGATTGGTGAGGTCGACCAGATTGGGCGCGAATGGGATGTCGTTCTCATAGAGGGCGATGAGCACCTTCCAGCAGAACGACGCCAGCGGGTGATAATGCAGCGTGAGCGACATGGAAACTCCTGTTGCCGGCGGTCGAACGTGCCGCCACAGGGAAGACGAAGCAGGGCCAGAGCGCCCGACATCGCCGCCGGATTTATTTCGCGGCCGCAGACCTTGCTTTCGTCGGGTAGACGGCGCAACAGGAACCAATATCGGAAAACATTGGAACATCCATGACTTCATCTTCGGAGAAGGTCGCGCTCGTCACCGGGGCCGCACGCGGCATCGGGCTTGCCACCGCCAGGCGATTCCTCGCCGAGGGCTGGCGCGTGGCGCTATTGGATATCGAGCGCGAATTGCTGAACGAGGCGGTCACTGGCCTCAAGCAGGCCGAGAGCACGCTGGCGCTGCCTTGCGACGTCGCCGATGCCGCCGGCGTCGCTGCGGCATTCGACGCCGTGGAAAAGCGCTTCGGCCGGCTCGATGCGCTCGTCAACAATGCCGGGGTTGCGGTATTCGCGCCGCTGCTCGAGACCTCGGATGCGGACTGGAGCCGGATCCTGGCGGTGAATCTCACCGGGCCATTCCTCTGCGCCAAGGCGGCCGCGCCGCTGATGCGCGAGCATGGCGGCGGCGCCATCGTCAACATCACCTCGATCTCGGCGGTGCGTGCCTCGACGCTGCGCTCGGCCTACGGCACCAGCAAGGCCGGTCTCGCGCATCTGACCAAGCAGCTCGCGGTCGAGCTCGCCTCGCTCGGCATCCGCGTCAACGCGGTGGCGCCGGGCCCGGTCGACACGGCCATGGCAAAAGCCGTGCACACGGCGGCGATCCGCGCCGACTATCACGACGCGATTCCGCTCAACCGCTACGGCCTCGAGGAGGAACTGGCGGAGGCGATCTTCTTCTTGAGCAGTGAGCGCGCAAGCTACATCACCGGGCAGATCCTCGCCGTCGACGGCGGCTTCGATGCTGCCGGCATCGGATTGCCGACGCTGCGCGGACAAGGGCGAAACGGCTAGGGTTTTTGGTTCACCGCCACGACGCGCCAGCCATCGGCCAGGCGGTCGATCCGGGTGAGCGAGAGCGGATCGATCACGAACCGCAAGGCGTTTCCGGGCTGAAGGTCGAGCGCGATCGCGAGCACCGCGCGGATCGTGCCGGAATGCACGACCAGCACCGCATCGCCCGCCGGCAGCGTCGCAAGCCCCTGCTTCGCGCGCGCGATCTGGTCGACGAAGCTTTCGCCGCCGGGCGGCCGATTGTTCGCCGGCGATCGCCAGAACGCCTGATAGGCATCGCCGAGTTCGGCCGCGAGATCGTTGTGGCGCCGCCCGGTCCAGGCGCCGAAATCCTGTTCGCGAAAGGCCGCATTCTCGGCCGCGGTGAGCCCAAGCGCGGCCGCAGTCTGGCGCGTGCGGCGCGCCGGGCTGCAGATCGCGAACGCGCCTTGCGGCAGCCTCGCCTTCAGCGCGGCAAGGGCCGCTTCGTCGCCGAGGTCGGCTGGCGCGTCCGGGCCATGAATGACCCCTTTCGGCCCGTCGACCGGGGCGTGCCGTATCAGCCACAGATTGGTTTCGATGTTCATCTGGAAAGCCTGGGCCGGCGGCGCGGCGAGCAGCATCATGCAAGGGAATCGCATGCACGGGCCACTCTAGACGACATCTGCGCCTGCTGTCGCGACTTGCCCGAGGGCGATAACGATCCGCGGATGCGCGGCTCGGGCGCGCGCGCATGACAAAATCTTGCCGCATGCGCCGTCGTTAAATATGCAAAGGGAACGATCAGGGAGCCCCGCGGATGCCAAGAGCGACGTCAAGGGCGGTGATCAAGGCGGCATTGATCGCAGCGGCGCTGCTCGCAGCGGGTTCGCTCGCGCGTGCCGAGGTCCGCATCCTGGCAAGCCCGGGCGGACAGGTCGAGCCTTTCATCGAATTGTTCGAGCGCGTGCGCGCCTCCGGCGAGCGCGTGGTGATCGACGGACCCTGCCTGTCGGCCTGCACGCTGGTGCTCTCCATGGTTCCGAACGATCGCATCTGCGTGACGCGGCGCGCAGTGCTCGGCTTCCATGCCGCGCGTTCGGTCGACAAGAGCGGACGCTTCTATGCCGAGCCGGAGGCTTCCGAGGCGGTGCTCGAGGCCTATCCGACGCGGGTGCGCGGCTGGATCGTCAGCCACGGCGGATTGACGTCGCGGCTTCTGTTGCTACGCGGGCGCGAGCTCTCGGCGATCTATCCGCGGTGCCGGTGAACGGGAATGGGCACGGCGCTTGCGCGCCCTTGCCCACCCTACGGCCCTACGGCCACAGCGTCGCTTACATCCCTTCGGCGGGGCAGTTCACCATCCAGGGGATGCCGAACTGATCGACGCACATGCCAAAACCCTTGGCCCAGAAGGTTGGCGTGAAGGCCATGGTCACGGTGCCGCCTTCCGCGAGCGCCTTGAACTTGCGTTCGCCGTCGGCGGGGTCTTGCACTGTCAGAGAGACCGCGAAACCCTGCGGCTTGTGGAAATATTCCGGCGGCGAATCCGAGGCCATGAGGATCTCGCCGTCGATCGTGACCCTGGCGTGCATGATCTTCTTCTTCCAGTCCGGCGCAACCGGCATCGATTCCGGCGCCTGCTCATGGGTGAGCATCGCCTCGATCTTCGCACCAAGCACCTTCTCGTAGTATTTCAGCGCCGCTTCGCAATTGCCGTTGTAGAACAGATAGGGATTGACTTGCATCGCTTGCTCCTTGGGTTGATGCCACTGTCGCCGTCGACGATCTTGTTGTCCAAGCATGGCCGGATCATGCTCCCTGGACGAACGGAGAAGCCCCTATCCGACAAAGATCGCAGAATTATTTCTTCGACGACTTGACGCCGCACGGCTGGCTGTCGCGGATCAGGCGGTCGAGATGCATGCGGATGTGGGCGGCTTCCGCGGTGGTATTGGCGAGCGCGATGGCGCGGTCGAAGGCGACGCGGGCCTCGTCGTTCCGGCCGAGTTGCATCAGGAAGGCGCCGCGAACGCCATAGAAGTGGAAATAATTCTGTAGCCGCTGGGCGAGCGGCTCGATCATCTCGAGCGCAGCTTCCGGCCCGCGCACCTTGGAGACCGCAACCGCACGGTTCAAGGTTACCACCGGCGAGGGCTGCATGATCTCGAGCGCGCCATAGAGCAGGTCGATCTGTCTCCAATCGGTCTCTTCGGGCTTTTCCGCGCGCGCATGCAGCGCCGAGATCGCGGCCTGCACCTGGTAGGGCCCGCTGCGGCGATGGCGCATCGCCTTGTCGATCAGCGCCAGCCCCTCGGCGATCAAGGTCTGGTTCCACAAGCGGCGGTCCTGGTCCTCGAGCAGGATCACGGCGCCATCGGCATCGAACCGCGCCGCGGCACGGGCGTGCTGCAACAACAACAGCGCGGTGAGCCCCATGATCTCCGGCTCGCCCTGGAACAGCCGGAGCAGCAGCCGCGCCAGCCGGATCGCTTCTTCGCACAGGGGGCTGCGGATCTCGGCGGTGTCGCCGCTCGCCGAATAGCCCTCGTTGAAGATCAAATAGATCATCGCCGCGACGGAGGCGAGGCGCTCGCTGCGTTCGGCCGCGCCCGGCGCCTCGAACGGCACGTTCGCCTCGGCCACGCGCGCCTTCGCGCGGGTGATGCGCTGCTCCATCGCGGCTTCGCCGACCAGGAACGCGCGTGCGATCTGCTTCACCGAAAGGCCGGAGACGATGCGCAGCGCCAGCGCGATCTGCTGCGTCGGCGGCAGATCGGGATGGCAGCAGATGAACAGCAGCCGCAGGATGTCGTCGCGGTAGTGCGAGCCGTCCAGCCGTTCGGCGAGCGCGTCCTCGGCGTCGTCAAGGTCGGAGATCGCCTGGTCGTCGTCCGGCAGCGCTTCCTGCTTGCGGCTGCGCCTGACCTCGTCGATCCCGACATTGCGGCCGACCATGATCAGCCACGCCGCGGGATCGCGCGGCGGGCCGTTCTGCGGCCAGCTCTTCAGCGCGCGCAGGCAGGCGTTCTGATACGCCTCCTCCGCCCGATCGAGATCGCGGAAATAGCGGAGCAGCGCGCCGACCGCCTGGGGTCGCGCCGAGGTCAGCGCGGCATCGATCCAGGCGGTATCGGTCATGTCTGAACACTCCCCGGGTTGAAAACCCCCACGGGGCGGATCTCATAGGCACCGCCCGGATTGGCCGCGCCGAGGTCGCGCGCGACGTCGAGCGCCTCGTCGAGGTTCTTGCAGTCGACAACGTAGAAGCCGAGCAATTGCTCCTTGGTCTCGGCAAAGGGACCGTCCAGCACCAGCGGCGGATCGTCCTTCCGCAGCGTGGTCGCCGCCGTGGTCGGCAACAGCCGCGCTACCGGCCCAAGCCGGCCCTGCTGGGCGAGCTTCTCCTGCACGACAGAAAGTTTCTTCATGACGGCGGCGTCCTGTTCCTTGGTCCAGGAACCGACCATGTCCTCGTCGTGATAGCAAAGGATGGCATACAGCATGCGTTAGGCATCTCCGTTGTGTTCAAGACGAACGATTATGCCTGCAGCCGACACCGCTTAGAAGAAATTTTGAGGAGGCGTGAGTTCCGGACCGCACCTGCAGAATAGGCAGAGACCATTGAATGCATTTTTCGTTTATTCAATTTATAGTTGTTTTCACGTTGGAGCTTGAGATATGATCTCGCGCAACTTGATCGCCGAGACAAAGCAGACAAGGGGAAGCGTCTCATCGCGCGGCTGGATGGCTACGGTATTGCCGTTCCGGCAAGATCGCTTCAAGCGCGACAAGCCAAAGATTGCTGCCAACCACGCATCGGCTTCACTGACTACAATGAGGTTGGAGATGCCTTTTCAACTGGTGAGGATGCGAGTTGCACTTGCGGTGATGGGCGTTGTCTTGACTCTACAACCGGCTGCCGCACGTCATCCAGTGCACTATCACGGTCATGCCGACGGTGTCATTCGCTCGTGGGGTGCCACGCCTCGGCCGCCGGTCCACTACGACGACACTCCGAGATACAACGATCCGTCGAAGAACGGATGCTGTGGCTGAACGCAGGGCGTAAAAAGCTCATCGACCGGGCCGACGCAAAGCGGCGGCGAGTGCTCCCTCGAGCCACGGAGCCATGCCATGCATGATGACACCTCGCCGGACTGATCATCGCCCTGGTCTCCAGCATCCGTTGACCTGGTGATCGACTGCTATTCAATTCATCTGCACCTCTACAATTGGCATCGCCCTCATGGCAGTATCGGCTCAAAGCCACCGATCGGCAGATTCGGTCTGACCGGGAACAACCTTTTGGGGCTAAACACGTAGATGTTGTCTTGACGCGTTTCTTCGCGCGAACGGTGTCCCCGGGGATCAAGGAGGCATGCTTCGCTCGAAAATGCTCTGATGGTGAGGGTTCAGGAATGACGATAGGCGCGCTGGCGCTGCTGGTGCATGGCGGCACCGAAAACTGGTCCTCCGCGCGGTGGAAGGCCCGGTTTGACGAGGTCTGCCGGGACAGGCGCGTGCTGCTGCCCGATGCAACCGTCGATCCCGCCGAGGTGCACTACGCCGCGGTCTGGAAGCCGCGGCCGGGCGAGCTTGCGGCGTTTCCGAATTTGCGCGTGATCTTCAATCTCGGCGCCGGCGTCGACGCGCTGATGGCGGATGCCTCGTTGCCCAACGTGCCGCTGGTCCGCGTCGCGGTTTCCGATCTCACCGGCCGGATGACGGAATATGTGACACTGCATGTGCTGATGCATCACCGCCAGGAACTGTATCTGCGCGAGTCGCAGCGCGAGAAGCGCTGGGCGCCACGCTATCAATGGGCCGCGGGTGCGATCACGGTCGGCATCATGGGAATGGGCACGCTGGGGGCCAACGCGGCGGAGGTGCTCGCGCGGATCGGGTTTCGCGTGGTCGGCTGGAGCCGCAGCGCGAAGCAGGTCGACGGCGTCGAATGCTTTGCCGGGAAAGAACAACTCGGCGCCTTCCTGCGAGAGACCAACATCCTGGTCTGCCTGCTGCCGCTGACGCCGGACACGCGGCACATCCTCAACCGCGACGTCTTTGCCGGACTGAACCGCAACAGTCCGATGGGTGCGCCGGTCCTGATCAATGCCGGCCGTGGCGGATTGCAGGATGAGGCCGACATCCTGCGCGCGCTTGATGACGGCACGCTCGGTGCCGCCTCGCTCGACGTCTTCGAGACCGAGCCGCTGCCACAGGTGAGCCCGTTCTGGAACCATCCGAAGGTGGTGCTGACGCCGCACAATGCGGCCGACACCGATCCGGACGAGATCTCGAAATATGTCGCGCAGCAGATCGAGCGCTTCGAGGCCGGCGGCGCGCTGGAGAACGTGGTCGACCGAAGGCGGGGGTACTAGAGCATAATTCCGGAAAAATGGGCACCGGCTTTCGTCCCGGGCTTCAGCCATTCACAAACGCAGATCGCCATTTCTCAGCGACGGTGACCGAGCTGAAGTGCGGCAGACATCACGGTTCCATAGCGATTGTGCGATGAATGTCCAACAATGTAGGCACGGTCGCTGGATCGCGGCGACCAAATCCGCACTCCGTTGCAACACCAAACTCGCGAAGGTACTTCCGGGCGGCAGCTCGCCGGCGCCGAGAGCCAGGGACGCCGTCTGTATAGTGTACAAGTCCGAGATAGACCTCCATGGCCCGCGGCACGGCAAATGCCGTGAGCGGATGAAAATATGCGTCATCACTCCGATCGCGAGGCACGGGCATGTGGATCCAGTTCAACGGGCGAGCGGAGCCATCGATGACCTTGTTAGCGAGCGTAATGCAGGTGCCGAGGTCTTTTGGCTCGATGACGTGTTTATGACCTGGATCGCCGTAGCACAGATGCACGCCAACTTCGACGTCTGAGGGCACCCATTCGATGAGACGGTGGAGGCGTTCAGCACTGCCGTCGATCGCCGGCGAATAGTACAGGGGAAATCCACCGTCGGCACCGACGATCTCGATGGCCACGTCCCACTGGATCGCCAGCTTCTCCCGCGGAATTTCCCGGACGATTTCGTCTACCTCGTGCTTGAGGGCTGCTTCGATGGCAGGCTCCACTTCTGCTCTTTGTTCGGCAGCGACGAACGTGGTCACGAGTGGCACGGCCGTCGGCAGGGAAACTTGAAACCGAACATCAGGAGGAATAGTACCCTCGCCCTGCAACCTGCTGAAGTCAGCATAGGATTTAACGGCTTCACGCGCGTAGCCGAGCGGCGGTAGTTTGAGGACGCTGGGATCTTTTCCCTCACGCAACCGGAAGTATGGCCGGTGAAGTCCACTCATTTCCGATTGGCGGACGCATGGCTCGAAATCCGGGGAGTTCTCGTAGGTTTGTCTTTGCCACATGATCCAGTTGGAGCGAATGCCGGTTTCTCCATCGGGGATACGACGTACACAAGAATGCAAGTGCTTCATGACAGTGCTGAATACCTCGGCAGCATCCTGAAGCGGGATGCTTCCGACCAAATGCACCGATCTGGACTGGTTCATCGCTTCTCGCTCCCACTCTTACATTGCTTCGGGGCTGGTAAGAGGCATAGTTCTATTGCGGCCGCCGCCTATGGGGGGACAAACAGGTTACAGCGTGATTTCAGCGCGGACGAATCACACGACGATAGTAATGTGAGGATGCTTTGGCTGGCTGCGGAGTACGCTGTCCGACCGTGTGGAGAGAGCCCTCACTCGGCGCTTACGCCATAGCCGAAGCTTCGCTTCGGCGTTCTTAAGAACGGCCGCCATAGGCGGCCTACGCCTCTGCCGCAAGCGGGAGAGGTGAAACGCGTGGACGGGCCGATTCAACCAAAACGCATTATGCTCTGGAGTCGTGATCCCGGAAAAGTGGGTACCTGCTTTCCTGCACCAGCATCAAGATGGAGCGGGATGACGTAGCAGTGCATTTTGTGCACGGCGACGGCATCGAGCGAATTTGTCAGCTCACGCCATTCCCCAGCAGGCGCGGCCTGATTACGATGCGCGGGAGAGAGTCGGTTGACGTAAATCGAGCCGCCCGCTCACGTTCGACCAGGTGTCCACACAGCGATTCACCGGCCTGGCTCAACAGCTCGCACAACCACTCCCGCGGTGCATCACCCGCGTTGCGTTCATGCCAGAGAACGCTGACATCCACCAGGGCCGTTCTGTATGGCAGTTCGTGTGTCGACAATCGATGCGTGCGTGCGAGCGACCTGGCGAGAGGTCGCGGTACGATAGCTGCAAGGTCCGTGTCCTCAAGCAGCGAGGGAAGGGCCAGGAAATGCGGCAGCGAGACCGCTATGCGTGGGGCACGCTTCGATCCGGCAAAGGCCTGCTCGAGCGCAGCGCGATCATACATTTCCGATCGCCGAGCCAATCCGCGCTCGAATACGAAGCCGTCGACCACGCCATCATGCTCGCTATGCAGCGAGACGACCGCGATGGAAAGGCCGGAAAGTTTCTCGAGCGTCAGATCTCCGAGCGCGCGTGTGGAGCTCGCGATCAGTACATCGTCATACGCGAACAGCGAACTCGACCGGAAGCGCGCAGGCACGTCAACGAACGTACCGATCGCGGCATCGATCTGCCCGAGATCGATCTGTTCAGTCAAGCCGATCCTGCAGTCAGGCCGGATGACGAGATCAACAAGCGGCGCCTGCCGTTCCAGCAAGCCCAGGAGGTTGGGCAGCATAACCGTGGTTACGAAGTCGCTCACCGCTATCGTGAACCGCCTGGTCGAACTGCGAGGCTCGAATTTCGGCAGGCCGACGGCTGCCTCCAGTGACTTCCACGCCTCTCGTATCAGCGGCGCCATTGCAAGCGCGCGAGCCGTCGGCTGCATTCCGGTCGCGCTGCGGATAAACAACTCGTCATCAAGTATGACTCTCAGCCGCGCAAGGGCGTGACTCACGGCGGACTGGCTGAGGCATAGCCGCTGACCGGCCCGCAACACGCTCCGCTCCTCCATGACCGCGTCGAAAACACGCAAGAGATTCAGATCGAGCCTGTTAAACGATACCGTCATGGGACAATCGCGAAGTTGATGACTTTCGGATGCACAACACAACGAGGGGTTCGTTGCCGCAAACTTCTTGCTGGTTTGCGAAAATCCCGTGAATGCACAACAAGCATTGCTATTGAATAAGGACCGATCGGTCCTAAATCAACTGACCACCGCTTGACATAATGGACCGATCAGTTCACAACTAAGTGACGGAGGGAAATGTGTGATATGGCGCGCCCCCGACAGTTTGATGAGACCGAGGTCCTCGACAAGGCACTGCAGGTGTTTTGGCGCCAGGGCTACGAAGGCACCTCGTTGACCGATCTGCTCGATGCCACGGGGCTGACGAAATCGAGCCTGTACATGGCGTTCGGCTGCAAGGCGGATTTGTTCCGCCGGGTCGTGGAGTACTATTACGCCGAGCACCTCGCATTTCGTCAGCAGGCACTGGACGAACCCACACCTCGGCGGATCGTCGAACGCCTCCTGTACGGTATGGTCGATCTCCACGCCGGACCGAACACTCCGCCGGGCTGTCTTGAGACAGGTGCTGCGCTTGCGTGTTCACCGGAAAACGAAGCTATTCGCAAGGAGCTGATCCAAAACCGCGCACGGTTCAACCGTCTGCTGCGCCAGAGGCTCGAAGCTGTGAAGGATGCCGGGCCGCTGCCTGCTGGCATGACGGCCGAAGATGCGGCGCAGCTGGTCGGTTTGACAATTCAAGGTATGGCGGTCCAGGCGAACGCCGGAGCGACGAGGAACGATCTTCGCCGAATTGTACGGATATTTCTGCTCGGCTGGCCCGAGAAATGATCGCGCTCCGAGTTGCACGCGGCGCAACGACAAGGTCCGTCTTAACGAAGGCGTTGGCGCAAGCGCGCGTCCCAGGTCGATTACTCGCTTACGCAACATTCGGATCGACGACTGAACGACGCGGGCGGAGTGCGATTGTGGCGATCAGAAGGGCGATGGTCGCCATCGCAATTGACGCATAGGGCGTCGCCAGCAGTCCGGGCCCTTTTAGAAGCTGGCCTCCGATGAAGGACCCGCTCGAGATCCCGAGATTGAAGGCGGCGATGTTGAAACCGGACGCCGTCCCAAGTGCATCGGGAGCCACTTGCTCGGCCGTGGCCACGACCCCGGCCTGCATGACGGGCGGGATCGCGAAGGCAAACATCCCCCAGACCACGATTACCGCGAAAATCGCGATCTCGTTGTGAATCGCCAGCCGAATGGAAACGAAGCAGACGATAAGTCCGCACAACAGGATCATCATCGCCCTGCGCGTACCGACGGCGTCGCTCAGCTGCCCGCCGGCCAGATTCCCGGCGAACGTCGCCACACCAAACAGCAACAATGCGACGCTGACGGCCTCCTTTGGCACGCCGGTGATGTCAGTGAGCAACGGGGACAGGAAGGTGAAAACGACAAAGGTCCCGCCGAACCCAGCTACCGTCAGCAGGTACATGGTTGCCAGACGTCGATTGCCAAGCAAACTCAATTGCGCAACGAACGAGGCGGGCGCCTGATGAGAGACTTCACGCGGCAGAAGCCAGATCAGACCGAGCACCGCCACCGTCCCCATACCGGTGACGATGAGAAAGGGAGTCCGCCAGTTGAATAATTGGCCAATCCACGAGCCGAGCGGTACGCCGACCACCATGGCGACCGTGAGCCCTCCCATCATCAACGCAATTGCACTGCCGGCCTTTGACTTGCCAACCAGGGAACTGGCACACGCCGCCCCGACACCGAAGAAGACCCCATGAGCGACCGCCATCACGATGCGCGAGAGGAGCAGCGTGCTGTAGTTGGGCGCGACAGCAGCGGACAGGTTGCAGGCCGTAAACACGACCATGAGCGCGATCGCCAATTCTCGACGAGGAAGCCCGCTGGTGAGCGCGGAGACAATCGGCGTACCAAGCGTGATCGACAGCGCGTAGACGCTGACGAGCAGGCCTGCAGTTGAAATCGTTACGTTCAGATCGGCCGCGATGCCCGGGATAAGGCCCACGACAACGAACTCGGTCGTACCGATCGCGAAGGTCGCCGCGGCGAGAGCATAGAGAGCAAGGGGCATGGCGCGAGGGGACCGAATCCGGACCGGGCTTCCCACTACTTCTTCGTCGGATCGTCGGCAGGGTTCTCATAGACGGTGTCCGTCGGACCAGTGCCGGTGATCAGGACGGTCACTGCTTCATCACCGGTCATCGCGAAGTGCGGAGCGTCAGCCGGCTCCGTGTAGACCGACCCGACCGGAAGCGTTCGGAGCGCCTCCTTGCTGAAGCTCGGGCCGTAACCGAACATCCAGGTGCCCTGCAACACCGTGCCGATCCGATCACCCGCGTGATGATGCGCGGCAATCGCCGCATGCGGCCCGACCTTCAGAAGTTGGCTATACGGTCCCGGCTTGGACGGATCGCCCAGGATCGTAACGACCTGGACTTTGGCGTTGCCCGATCCGCCTGCACCACCGGTCGGCGCGATGGCAGCCAATTCGGCAGGCGTCTTCGAGTAGTTCGGAAGTTGCGCGGCCGCACCTGCGGCTGCGGGAGCAGCAAGCATCATCATGACGAGAGCGAAAACTGTCTGGTTACGGGTCATGGCTAGTCCTTCCTGTGTAAAAATCGGTGGATCGAAGCTCACGACATTGCCGCGAGCAGATTCCGTGATTGCTCAAGAAACTCGAGAGTGACACCGTCCGGTCCGCGCACGTAGACCAGGCGAAGTCCGGCACGCTCGCCGGATTCGATCCGTTGCACCTTGCTCAACGCGCCCCATCCCACAGCGCCTATCCGCGCCAGCAACGCATCGACGTTCTCGACCTGGAAGGCCACGTGTACCGAACCGACATCGCAGGAGCGTGGCTTCATGACCTGCCGGTCCTTCGGTGCGCGGTATTCCAGAAGCTCGATCAGATGTCCGGGCACCCTGACCATGGCGACGCGCGCCGCAGCCGGCTTCACGCCGACCAACTCCTCAAAGAACGAGCTTTCCTCGAAGTCCCAGGTGTACATGTGCTCGAAGCCCATCGCACCGACCCAGAATGAAAGCGCCTCGTCGAGCGAGGAAACCGTGATGCCTGTGTGATCCGCGCTCTTGATGCGAAATGAAGGGCTTGCTTCGATCATGACAATCACGCTTTGGCGCTCTTGTCCCAGAATTGGCCGAGTTGCTCGCAGATGAAGCCGGCTTTCTCCTCGAACACCCAGTGCCCGCATTCCTCGATCACGCCGCCCTCCGCGCGATCGGACAGGGCCCTGGCACTGTCGTAGCAGTGCGATCCGAACGAACGGCGCCCTCCCCAGCCCATGACCGGGATCGGAAGCTTCTTCCTCGCAAACTCCGCAAGCTGCGCCGCTTTCTCTGGAATGAAGGCATAATAGTTGAGGCTGGCCCGCAGATTTCCGGGCTGCCTCATCTGCGTGACATAGCGCTGCACCTCGTCTTCGCTGAACGCATTGGGATTGTAGGCGAAGTCCCGGAAGAAATGACGAAGATACTGCTCTTCCCTGCCTTCAATCAGAAACTGCGCGACATCCATGTTCGCATGCATGGAGAAATGCCAATACGGGACACGCGGATCCACATAACCGGGATAGTCGAGCCCAAAGAAGGGTGTCTCGATCGTCGCGAGAGACAATGCACGCTTGCCCGAAAGGTAAGCGAGAGCGACCGACGGCGGCCCTCCAAGATCATGGCTGAGAATGTTGAACCGATCCACTTTTTCGACATCGGCGAGTTCGAGCACGTCCTTGGCGATCGTCGCCGGCATATAGTCGGCATAGGGCTTGTCGCTGTCGGCGTAGCCGCGCAGGTCCGGCGCGATGAACCGATATCGATCGGCAAAGGCCTCAAAGATCGGCAGAAACTCGCGATGGTTCTGTGGCCAGCCATGAAGGCATAACACCATGGGTCCGGAGCCAACCGTCACGTAGTGCAGCGTCACGCCGTTCACCAGCGCACGCTTGCCAGTCAACTGAACTTTCGCCATTGCTAATCACCACATGTTGCTGGTCGGTGAACCATTGAGCTGCTCGCGCGCACTCGTCGCAAACGCCTCATCGCAAATCATCCCCTTCGGGGTGACTTGCGCCTGGCAAATATCCTCGCCTGAGGTCAGAAGAGCATTCGGACAGCCAGCAATGTGGACAATTCCGCCGACCTGCGGAAGTGAAACGAATTCAATCGTCAGATGAGCATGCTGCATTTCGCGCGCCAGCTGCATCAGGATTCAGCCCAACCGGGCCGAAAGCCGTAAATGGCTTCTTGCGAACGTGAGGCTCGTGCATCCGGCAGGAATGCGCGTGTGCATCCGCTCGCCGACAGCGGCGCTGATGGCCGATCAGCGCAGTGGCGACAGCTCTTATTGAGGTCTGTTCAGTGAGGCATAGCGGACCAAATCTGGCCACGCTGAGTTCTTCGCACTTTGAGCCGAACCCGACACTGTCGTTCGATTGGCCTGCGTCAACAAATTCTCTCTCTCATAGTCGCAAGATCAGGTAGATTGTACGCGGCTGCGCTGGAGACGGGCCGCGCCGAAATTCTGCTTGGGCGAATGGGCAGGGACACTGCCGTAAGCGCGCACCGCAATCCCAGCAAACCATCTTGCCGCTGATTTTCCACCATCCATGCCGCACGCGTTTGCGCGCGGAAGTGATCAAGCCAAATGGAGGAATCACAATGAGCCGGCATATCCTTCTCAAAATTGCAGCGACAACAGCGATCGGACTCGGAGCGCTGGCTGGCAGCGCCGTTGGTGGTCAGGAGACGGACGAGCACAACGTGGTCTCGCCGCAGGACATCAAGTGGGGACCGGCGCCACCCTCCCTCCCGGCTAGTGCGCAGGCGGCGGTGCTTTACGGCGACCCAGGCAAGGAAGGCCTGTTCGCCTTTCGGCTGAAAGTGCCGAAGGGCTATCACGTTCCCCCGCACACCCATCCCAAGCCCGAGATCGTCACCGTGGTCTCGGGAACAGCGCGTTTGGGGATGGGAACGACGGCTGATCACGACAAGGCTCAAGTCCTCCCCGCGGGGAGCTTCTTTGCACTGTCCCCCGGTTCGGCGCACTTTTTCTTCGCCGACGAAGACACCGTTATTCAGCTCAACAGCACCGGTCCGTGGGGCATCAACTACCTCAATCCAAAGGACGATCCGCGCCAGAAGACACAGTGACGATAGCGGGAAGACGCGGCTGTTGCGGCAGGCATTCCTTCGGCGGCGAAGCAGCGAGCCGAATTATTCTCGCATGGACTGAGCACGAACCTCCTCGCGTTCCCGCTCGACCTCCTCCGCGTCCTTGTCGTCGATGTCCATCAGCTCATTGTCCGCCCGGCGGCTTGCCTTGAGAAGCTCGTCCAATTTGGCGTGAATGGCCTGGGTGTCTCGGTGCTCGGCGCGCTGAATGACCAACGTCATGCCCCACGTCGCGAGCGTGGCAAGGGAGTGCCATTCC
Organism: Bradyrhizobium sp. Ai1a-2; assembly: GCF_000426245.1. GTDB lineage: Bacteria > Pseudomonadota > Alphaproteobacteria > Rhizobiales > Xanthobacteraceae > Bradyrhizobium. The sequence goes on from NZ_AUEZ01000013.1 coordinate 81,309, forward strand.
AAACCGTTGCCCAGGACAATCCAGGCGATGCCGTACACGGCGAACAGGGCGAATGCCGCAGGGCGCGCGGTTAGCACGCCCAACTGCGTCAGCCATGCCCGGATCTTCTCAAAGGCCATCCTCGAGAACTTGGCCGGGGATTGAGAGTTCCAGCTCAGACAAATGGTCGCGTTTCAGCGGCGGCCCGCGTCGTAAGGAGTCGCAGGATCACTCCCGCACCCGCATGGTCGATGCGGCGCGCACGCCTGACGGCGTCTCGCCGAAGTACCGGCGGAACATGCGGTTGAAATGAGAAACGTCACCAAAGCCAACCGCAAACGCAATATCGATGATCGCCAGATGCAGATGGCGCGGGTCGGTCAACATCGCGAAGGCATGCTCAAGCCGACGTCCAGCAAGGTGCTCGGTGAACGACTTTCCGGTTCCCTCGAGGAGTTTTTGCACGTATCGCCGCGACAGACCGAGCGCCACGGCGACGTTGTCGAGATCGAAATTAGGATCGCTGAAGTGTCGCGCGACCTCCGCCAGGATCGCTCGCAGCCTGGCTGCCTTCACACCACGGTCTGTAACGATGTTTGCAGCTTCGGCGGTCGGCCCGAGCGTCGCCGCCACGAGATCGAGGAGGTGTGCGCCGATGGTGGAGGCCAGTTCTGATGACGGAGCCTCTTTGAGGGATGCGAGCGACCGCAGGTAGCGGTTAAGGAGTCTAAGCGCCGGTCCGGGATGCACCGGTCGACCTGACAGATCTTCCGGCCGCGCAACCAGAGACCTGAGGGCGGCAGCCTCCACGATCACGTATCTGACTCTGGCGCCATGCGGCCCAAATACTCGCAGCGGTCTCCCCCGGTCAATCAAGCAAGCCGAGCCGGCATCATAGACATGCTCATGGCCTGCATTTGAAAATTGGACCGGTCCGGTCTCGACGATGTTCAGTCCGAATTGGTCACGGCTGTCCTTGAGGTGGTGTTTGTCACGGATGAACTCCACCGGCGTGGCGACAACACCACAAACGCCAACCGCGCCGAGCGGCAAGTAGGCGACGTCGATACGCGGGCGGCCGCCGCTGTGGTCTATCACGTCGAGGGCGAGGTTCAGCCGCGCAAACTCCTCACGGAAGGTGGAGAACCGCGCGCGCTCCGGCAGCATCTCGGTCGACCACCGCAAAGGGTGAAATGGCGTTGCCATCTCGGCCTCCCGTTTCGGTGCCCCGCAATAGATCATATCGGACCGCGCTTCGCTGCAAGTGTGAGGTGGATTACAGAGGAGGAAGCAGGCCTCAAAAAAAGGCGATGAATTTCCCGTCGAGGTTTTCCGAAGGCGACTTCCGTCCCTTGGGTTGCCGATGACGCGCGGCACCAATCGCTCTCTCGATTGAACCTCTTCGATCCAGTCAGGACATACGCTTACTCAGCGAGAGCGGGCTTCTTGCGCGCCTTACGTTTCCGATTGCCGTAGCCACATTTGCCTGGTGCGGACTACCAAAGGGAGCGGCGCTATGAATGTCACCAAGATTGCCATATCGGCAGACACCTTCAAAGAACATGCTTCTGAATACTAGCCCCTAGAAGGGGGAGCGGCATGGATTGTCCGAGCTGCGGCAGCGTCAATTCAGAGAGTAAGAGGGTCTGCGGCGCTTGCGGCGCGCCGCTATCCTTCCGCTGCCCCGCGTGCGGCGCCGACAATCCGTCGGGCAAGAATTTCTGCGGCGATTGCGGTGCCGCACTCACGACGACGGGAGCGGTGCGAACGACGCCAGCCGCTGGCGCATCGACGCACACCGTGGCACGCGTTCCGAAGCGCTCGACCTTGTCACCCGCACCAGCTTCTTCCGCCGAGCGCCGCCAGCTGACAGTGATGTTCTGCGATCTCGTCGGCTCGACGGCGCTGGCGACCATGCTCGATCCGGAAGATCTACGGGAGATAATCGCGGAGTACCGCGACAGCGTGGCGGCGATCGTCCGCAAATACGGTGGCGCCGTTAGCCGCTACATCGGCGATGGCATGCTGATTTTGTTCGGCCATCCGTCGGCGCATGAGGATGATGCCGAAAGCGCGGTGCGCGCGGCGCTTGAGATTGCCGCCACGAACCACGCGCCGGGCGCCCCGCGGAAGGTCGAGCAGCGGGTGCGCCTTGGGCTCGCGACTGGTCTCGTCGTCGTAGGCGACCTTATCGGCAGCGAGGCCGCGGAGCCTCTGGCGGTGCTTGGCGAGACGCCGAACCTGGCCGCCCGATTGCAAGCGCTCGCCGAGCCTGATGGGGTGGTGATCGCTGAGGACACGCGGCGACTCATCGGCGGGCTTTTCGACTACGAGGATCTCGGCGCGGTAACGTTGAAGGGTTTTGCCGCACCGGTGCGCGCTTGGCGGGTGCTGTGTGAGGGTACTGCAGCAAGCCGCTTCGAGGCGCTGCACCCTGCGGTCCTCACCCCGCTCGTCGGACGCGAGGAGGAACTGGCGCGGCTGGAGCGGGGCTGGAGGCGCGCGCGAACAGGTGCCGGTCAAGTCGTGTTGCTCGGCGGCGAGGCCGGGATCGGCAAGTCGCGCCTCGTCGCGGCTCTCCAGGAGTGCATCGAAGGCGAGCCGCACACCTGCTTGCGCTATTTCTGCTCGCCGCATCATCAGGAAAGTGCCCTCTATCCCTTCACCGCACAGCTCCAACGAGCCGCCGGTTTCGAGCGTGACGACACACCGCGGGCCAAGCTCGACAAGCTCCGAGCGCTGCTATCACCGGCATCCCCCTCCGACGAGGACGTGGCAATCCTGGCCGAGTTCCTGTCGATCCCGACGGACGATCACTGCCCGCCGATTACCCTTTCGCCGCAGCAAAAGAAGGAGAGAAGCTTCGACACCCTGGTTCGACAGCTTGAAGGTTTGGCGCGAAGACATCCCATCATCGTCATCTTCGAGGACGTGCAATGGATTGATCCGAGCTCGCGCGAGTTGCTCGACCGGACGGTCGATCGCGTAGAAAGCCTGCCAGTCCTGGTGCTCGTCACCTACCGCCCCGAGTTCCAGTCGGTCTGGACCGGCAAGACCCACGTCACATTCATGATGCTGAACCGCCTCGACCAGAGCGCGGGCGCCGCGCTGATCCGGAGCGTGGCTGGCGCGCGGATGCTGTCGACCGAAATCGTCGATGAGATTGTCGAACGAACCGACGGCGTGCCGCTGTTCGTTGAGGAGTTGACCAAGGCCGTGCTCGAAGCGAGCCCTGAGGGAATCGCACAAGCCGTTTCCGCTGCGCCACTGCCGGACTTGCAGTGCCGGCCACATTGCACGCTTCATTGATGGCGCGGCTCGATCGAATCGGGCCGATGGCCAAGGAAGTGGCGCAAGTCGGCGCTGCCATCGGTCGCGAGTTCTCCTACGATCTGCTCGCCGCCGTCGCGCGGCGGTCCGACAGCGAGCTGCGTGTGGCGCTCGACCGGCTGATCAGCGCAGGGCTGGTGTTTGGGCGTGGTGAAGTCACCGATGCCAGTTTCTTGTTCAAACACGCGTTGGTGCAGGACGCGGCGTACGGAACACTGTTGCGTAGCCAGCGCCGCGAGCTGCACGCGCGGATCGCTCTCCTGCTCGAAGAGAGGCTCGCTACGGGCGGCCAGGAGCAACCGGAGATCCTCGCCCACCATTGCGGGCATGCGGGTCTGATCGAGAAAGCAGTTTACTATTGGCAGCAGGCTGGTGAGCGGTCGAAGGCTCGCTCGGCGATGACAGAAGCAATCAGGCAGATGCGGAAGGCGCTCGATATGCTATCCCATCTGCCGGATACGCCAGGGCGCCAGCGCACCGAAATTGAACTTCAACTCGCGCTCGGCGGCGCACTGATCGCCGCAAAGGGCCATGCGGACGAAGAGACCGGAAAGGCGTACGCGCGGGCGCGGCATCTCAGCGAATTGCAAAACGACTCGCCAAACTTGCTTAAGGCCCTCTGGGGCGAGTTCGTGCATTATCACGTGCGTGGTGAACCCGACCGATCGCACCCCATCGCCGAGGAACTGCTCGGCCTGGCCGGACGACAGAGCGATGCGGCCATTCTGGTCGCAGGTCATCGGGCGGTCGGCGACAGCTGGCTTCACCGCGGGCAATTGGCGCTGGCGCGCGCCCATCTCGAGCGCGGGCTCGCCCTGTACGATCCAGCGCAGCAGCGCTCTCTGACGGCACTGTTCGCAGAAAACGGTCGCGTAGCGATGCTGTCCTTCCTGTCGCTGACGCTCGGGCTTCTCGGCTTCGCCGATCAGGCGCGTGTGCAGAGCGATAACGCCCTGGCGGAGGCGCGCGAGTTGTCGCACCCGATCAGCCTCGCATTCGCGCTGAGCGTCGCCTGCCGGTTGCACTTCGTGCTTGAGGATCCGCTGACGGTTGGCCGGCGGGCGGAGGAACTCATCGCGCTTACCACCGAGCAGCGCTTTGCCTTCTTTCTCGCGATGGGCACGACATATCGCGGCTGGACGCTGGTCGAGGCTGACGACATCGAGGCGGGGATGGACTTGTTGCGGCGTGGCATCGAGGGATTCCAGGCATCCGGCGCAGCATGGATTCTTCCGTTCTATCTCGCCCAGCTCGCGACAGCATACGCCAAAACAGCGCGGTTCGAAAACGGGCTCAGCCAGCTATCCGACGCCTTGGCTCTGACCGAGAAATCGGGGGTGCGGTGGTTCGAGGCCGAACTGCATCGGCGCCGAGGCGAGCTGCTGCTGACGGCGCGGTCGGGCGCCGAGGCCGAAGCCGAGTCCGAGTTTCGCCACGCTATCGCGATCGCGCGTCAGCAGGAGGCGAAACTCTGGGAACTTCGCTCTGCCGTCAGCCTCGCCCGGCTCTGGCGCGACCAGGGCAAGCGCGAAGCAGCATGCGGTCTCCTCGCGCCGGTCTATGGCTGGTTCAGCGAGGGCTTCGACACGTCCGACGTGAGGAACGGCAAGGCGCTGCTGGAAGAACTGGGGAGAGGCGGCGCTACGCCGCGATCCGCACGGGCAGCGACACGTAGCCCTTGATGAAGCTCGAATAGGTCCGCTTGGGCTCGCCAACCACCTCGATACGCTCGAAGCGCTTCAGCATCTCCTCCCAGATGATCTTCAATTGCAGCTCGGCGAGCCGCATGCCGACGCAACGGTGGATACCGAAGCCGAACGACAAATGCGTGCGCGGCCGCGGCCGGTCGATGATGAACTCGTTGGGACGGTCGATCACGTCCTCGTCGCGGTTGCCGGAGACGTACCACATCACGACGCGGTCGCCCTTTCTGAACGTCTTGCCGCCGAGCTCGGTATCGACCAATGCGGTGCGCCGCATATGGGCGACCGGCGTCTGCCAGCGGATCACTTCCGGCACCATGGATTCGATCAATTCAGGGTTTTCCCTGAGCTTCTTGTACTGCTCCGGGTTCTCGTTCAGCGCCAGCACCGAACCGGTCATGGTGTTGCGGGTGGTGTCGTTGCCGCCGACGATGAGCAGCATGATGTTGCCCATCAGATTGTCGGGATCCATGTAGCGCGTGGCATCGCTATGCGCCATCATCGACAACAGATCGTTGCGCGGCTCGGCATTGACGCGCTCGTTCCAGAGCCTGGACATGTAGGCATAGCATTCGTCCATCTCCCTGCGCCGCTGCTCCGGCGATTCGACGACGCCGCTCTTGGCCAGCGCGGTCACGACATCCGACCAGCGTGCCAGCTTGCGCCGCTCCTCCCAGGGGAAGTCGAACAGCGTCGCCAGCATCTGAGTGGTCAATTCGATTGAGACGCGTTCGACGAAATTGAAGGTCTCATTGCGCGGCAGATTGTCCAGCACTTTCGCCGAGCGCTCGCGGATCAAGTTCGCCAGTTCGTTCAGGTGCGTCGGCGTGAACATCGGCGCCACCGTCCTGCGCTGGTCGGCGTGCTTCGGCTGGTCCATCGTGATGAAGCTCGGCCAGTCATAGCCGGGGGCCGCGTCGCGGATCGAGACGCCCCCGAGCGCGGCGTCTGAGGAGAAGATGCCGTGATTGGTCTCGACATGCATGATGTCGTTGTATTTCACCACCGACCAATAGGGCTCGATCGGCGCGTTGGTGCAGTAGTGCACCGGCTCTTCCTCGCGCAGCCGCTCGAACCATGGCTGCCACGTGTCGTCCTGGAACAGCCGCGGCGCACCGGGGTGAAAATCTTTCAGCGGCGTCGAATAGGCCTGCTCGCGGGCGCGCAGCAGCCGTTCGGCCTTGTCGATGTTGGCCGGAGTTTGGATGTTCATCGTTGATCGTTCCAGCACGTCTGTCAGGCAGGGGATTAAGGTCGCCCCAGCTCTTCCTGTCCGCAACTACCAAAGTGTTACGACGCGTCGGAATTCGGTTACGACTGAAACATCCGTTGTCGTATTGGACGTATTGAACCGGTCCGCCAGTCCGCCCGGCCCTTCGGGCCAGGCGCATTTGCAAACGTGGCGCTTCGTCGCTTCAGGGCCAGGCTTCAGCCCAACGGCCGAATGTTCTGGTTCATCCGGAAGAAGTTTTTCGGATCGTACTTTGTCTTCAGTTCCTGAAGACGCCGGTAGTTTGGCCCATAGGCAGCTGAAACCGCATCGCCGGGTTCATCGTCGCCGAGGTAATTCACATATCGGCCAGCGGCCGCAAAGGGCTCCATCGCCGTATATGTCTCACGCGCCCACGCAATGCACTGATCGGTGATTGCCGGCTCCATCCATTGGGACAATACGATGAAGTTGTAGCCGATCGCTCGATGCGGGAAGGCCGTATCCTGGACGCCAACCCGCGCAACGGCACCGTGGATATGTTCGAGCAGAAGCTGCCCCATCGGACTCGGACAGCGCGCGAAACACTCGATCATGGTGTCGATTGCATCATCGCTCAACTGTTTCAGGAAGGTCGATTTCCAGTAATTGAATGCCCCCTTTGGAAAGCCGCCATCGAGCATGCCGTTGAGGTCGCAGTAGGTCATCTGACCAACCGCATCCAGTATTGGAGATCCGAACTGCTTGAGCGGCGATACCGCCTTTTCGCCGGCGGCGAGTGAACCACAGTGACTCGTCACCATCGCCCCCAGCTTGACGCCGGAGCCATCGGGCGCATGAGCGAGGGCGGCGAATAATGTCTGTTCATCAGGCAGCGACGCAGTGCTCTCGCGGAAAAATCTCAGCACATCGCGGGCGCGGTCATACGGGTGCGCGAGCAAGCCGCCCGTGACAGTCGGGCCTATCGGATACAGCTGATATTCCAATGATGTTGCCACGCCGAAATTGCCGCCTCCTCCGCGCACGGCCCAAAACAGGTCGGGTTCTTCGTCCCCGCTCGTCCGCATGGCTTTGCCCTCGGCGTCGACGAGTTCGACGGAGCGAAGATTGTCGAGGGCGAGCCCATACTTGCCCATCAACCAGCCCAAACCACCCCCGAGGGTGAGCCCGGCGACCCCCGTGCTCGAGACAACGCCGCCCGTCACTGCGAGGCCGTGCTTTTGCGTCTCCCGATTGAGCTCGGCCCAGGTAGCTCCGCCCTGCGCGCGGACCGTTCGGTTCTTGAGATCGACCTCAACCGCTTTCATCGGCGCCAAGTCGATCATAACGCCGCCATCGGTCGTCGCGCGTCCTGCCACATTGTGGCCGCCTCCGCGAACCGCCACTTCGAGACCCAGCTCTTGCGTAAGCTTGACCGCCTCGATCACGTCTGTCGGATTATGGCATTGCGCGATCAACGCCGGACGTTTGTCCACCAGCCCGTTGTGCACCCTCCTTGCCTCCTCGTAGCCAGCATCTGCGGGCTTGAGGAGTTGCCCCGTGAAGGTTTTGCCTAGCTTGGCCGCAGCAGCGGCAACAGATTGATCTGCCGTCATGGCGCTCTCCTTCGTGTCAACCAAAATTGTCCGCGCCAGGCAATATTGAACAAACGCAAAGAATTCACCTGACGTCGCTTTTCCTGGTGTTCGCGATCGCGAATTGCAAACGTCTACGGCCGAAATGGCCGCTCTCCAGCTACAATATTATGTCAGCGTTGGGTGAACGGGCTACGGTTGTCATTTCCCCGCTTCACCAAAGGCACTTCCAAGTCTGGCATGAGCTGACCCGCGCTTCAGCTCTCACCATATCCCATATCGGCTGTTGGAGGTAAGCCCGACATGACCCGGCGCTTGCCTTGATCGCCGCTTTTTACCCCAGGAGGTACCAACGAAAATCTGCCTTGTCAGGTCCGGTCTGGGGCTCACGCGGGACCAGACTGTCTTCCCCGAACCTGGTCGGCCGCATGTTGTGGCCTGGTCACAACATATGACAATGCGGTGTTTCGTCAGTAGCTGAATTCGGATGCGTGGAAATATTATCGTAGTGGCATAGGAACAGTTGGGGCGAGCTTGATCGCTCCCCCGCTCCTTGATCGGAGCCGCGCGCAGCGTCGTATTCGTTCGATTTGACAGGAATGATCCCAATGAGCGGCAACGATCGATATCGATCCACCGGTGACATCTTGCACACAGCGATCGTGGGCGCCGGCGTTGGCGGCCTCTACACCGCGTGGCGTCTGCTCGGTTGCGGCCAGCCTCCCGGCAGCATTGCGGTGTTCGAGGCGTCCGCGCACGTCGGCGGCCGCCTGCTCAGCGTGACCATGCCGGGGACCACCGGCATCGCCGCAGAATTCGGCGGGATGCGCTTTCTTTCCAGTCACGCGCTCATCACCTCGCTCGCGGCAAAGTTCGGTCTCGGGATTCGCGAGTTCACCACGGGCAACTCGGAGAGCATTTTCTATTCCCGGGCCAAGCAGTGGCGTGCCGGCGACATCGCAAAGAAGCACCCCCTCCCCTACGGGCTGCGGCCGGACGAGCTCTATCTCGATCCGTTCGAATTGATCGTCAAAGCCGTCCAACGGGTGATGCCTTCCATGAAGCACCTGTCGCCCGATGAGTGGGTGAAGATGAAAGAGTCGCTCATGCTCGACGGCTTTCCATTGATCGACTGGGGCTTCTGCAATCTGCTTGGCCGTTTCCTGTCGGATGAGGCGCTGCAATTCATCGAGATGGGGATTGGCTACAGTGCAGTCGTGAGCAACTGGAATGCCGCCGACGCATTGTCGCTGGTGGCCGAGTATACCAGCAGCCCGACCGAGAAAACCCTGGTGGACGGCATGCAGGCCTTGCCGAACGCGCTTGCGGCCGCCGTCGCACGCGAAGGCAGCGCCATTCATCATCAGCACAGGCTGGTATCGCTGCGCGGTCCGGCCCAGACAGGCGATGGCCTGCACGAACTCGTCTTCATGACGCCTGACGGACCGCGCGCCGTTCGTGCGCGCCGTGTCGTGCTTGCGCTGCCGCGCCGGGCAATCGAGATCATCGACGACTGCGCTGCGTTGAAAGAACCACGCATCACGGCTCTGCTCGCGACTGTGACGCCGCGGCCGCTCGGCAAGCTGTTCCTCGCCCATGAGCAGCCCTGGTGGCGTCCGCTTGGTCTGACCAGCGGACGCGCGACGACCGACCTGCCGATCCGGCAGATCTATTATTTCGGCACCGAGCCCGACCGGCCGGCAGGCGCGACAGGCCACCTGACCATGGGCTATTTCGATCGTCCGCAGCTCGATTACTGGGCTGGCCTGCGGCGCCTGGAACAGCCAGGCGGCAACGGATTCACCATGCTCGATCCTGATGGCCCCGTGGCGACAGAAGCCCGTCGCCAGATCGGTGTCGTGCACGGGCTCGACCAGCCGATGCCAGCACCGCTGTCGGTCGGCTTCATGAACTGGGAAGACGATCCCTACGGTGGCGCCTGGCACACCTGGAATCAGGGCGTGAAGAGCTGGGAGGTCATGGAGAAGATCGCGGCGCCGGTGCCCGGAACGGCACTGCACATCGTCGGCGAGAGCTGGTCGACCAAGCAGGGATGGGTGGAGGGCGCGCTGGAGACTGCGGAGGCCGCGGTAGGCACGATGACGCGCGTACTTGCAAGCTGAGGTCCTGCTCGTCAAAGCGGCTATGCTCAGGTCTCGAATTGGCGCTGAACCGAGCAGCGATTGAGCCGTTGCCACGTTGAGATAGGCGGTAATCTGGGATAGTCGCTTTGTGCGCCTACCATCGCCGCGTTCTGGAGCGTTTTCGGTTCTGATTGAATCAGAACCGAAGCTCTAGATTCTTGTTTTGACGCGTTTTCTTCACGCGAACCGGTGTCCACTCCGCTCCAAAACGCTCTAGGGATGCTTCGGATATGCCGACAACGATAATCAGGCTTGCTTTCGTGACGGCTTTCTCGCTGGTCGCCTTCATAGGGCCAACCTCGGCCTGGGCGGCCGGTCCGACGTTGACGGTGTCGGCCGGTGGCAACGTTCAGGTCTTCGATCGGGACGCCCTGCTTGCGCGTCCAGATGTCGTCGAGATCACCACGTCGCGTGACGTCGCATATCGTAACCCTCGGACGTATCGCGCCGTGGCGCTCGCGAAGTTATTCGAAGGAGCCGCCGTTCCAGCCGGCGCCGTGGTGGAAGCGGCAGCGCAGGACGGCTTCGTGACCCAACTCCCTCGCGATCTGATCTATGCTGGCGACGGCATCGTCGGGTACCTGGCAATCGAAGCCGCCGACCAACCGTGGCCGCCAATTCCAGGTAAGGCGAAGAGCGCGGGCCCCTTCTATATCGTGTGGGTCGGCCATGAAGCGCCATCCGTCCCAATCATGAATTGGCCCTACCAGGTCGTAAGTTTGTCGGTGCAGGACGCACCGGCCAGGCGATGGCCCTCACTCGCGGTCGATCCCACGCTCCCCGCGCTCGATCCGGTGCGAGAGGGCCAGATCGTTTTCGTGAACAAATGCCTCACATGCCATACGTTGAACAATGCGGGACCAGCGACGGCCGGCCCCGATCTGAATTTGCCGATGAACCCGACGGAGTACTTCACCGACGCCGGCCTGCGCGCGCTGATCCGAGATACGCGCTCAGTTCGGGTTTGGCCGGAGCAGCGGATGCCGAGCCTTTCCAAAGAAGACCTGAGCGATGAGGAAATCGAGCTGATCGTGGCGTATCTGAAGCACATGGCGGGCAGGAAGAACCAGGCAACGGAGCGCGGAAGCGGCAAACCTTAGGTAAATCGCAGGCAGTAGCCGCTCTTCAATCTCCGTGCGCCGCAAAACCTTGGGTGATCAGCACGATCGATCATGTCTGGACGCGTTGGACAACGCTGGTCGGCCCGGCAGCATGGCTAGGCGCGACCAGGGGAAATGTCATGCAGACGGAAGTGCCTTTTCCGGGAGCGGAGATGAGCGTGATCCGTCCGCCGAGCTGCTCGGTCACGAGATTGTGGACGATATAGAGGCCGAGCCCGGTGCCGCCGTTCGCCCGTCGCGTGGTGAAGAACGGATCGAACACATGACGCTGAATTTCCTCCGGAATGCCGCATCCGTCGTCGGAGAAAACGATCTCAACCTGACCGACGGCGAGGCGCGTTGCCTCGATCAGCATATTTCCCCCGGGCCCGTCGGCAAAGCCGTGGTTAACGGCATTGAAGATCAGGTTGGTCAGCACCTGTCCGTAAGCGCCGGGGTAGCTGTCCAGGATGATGTCGGAGGGGATGTCGATCGCCAAGGACCTGCGCGGCTTGGGCAGGCCCGGCACCACGCTGGCGACGATCTGCTCGGTCGCAACTCTCAGATCAAACTTGCGGCGATCGGCTTGGCTGCGATCGACGGCAACCTGTTTGAACGCTTGAATCAGCTCCCCGGCGCGTTCGAGATTCGACACCAACTGATTGGCGGCGTCGCGGTTGGTGTCGGCGAAATCCGCAAGCAGGGACCGGCGCACGGGGCCTGAGAGGATTTGATGTCCGAACCTGGCGCAACGTTGCGCCAGAGTAGAAGCAATGGTCAGGCTGATGCCGATGGGACCGTTGAGTTCGTGAGCGACGCCCGCAACGAGGCGCCCGAGTGCGGCAAGTCTTTCAGTCTCAATGAGATAACGCTCAGCTTCGCTTGCGTGCAGCGCGGCTTCGGCGATCTTCCTCTTCTCCCGGATTTCGGCAAATAACGCAGCCAGAAATGACGCGCCGACGGTCACAAGCAGAATGCTGACCTGCGCTGCCAGAACACGCTCGTCCAACGAAAGCGCAGGATTGCCAAAATAGCCGATGCCAAAGGTGGTCGTCCAAACAATCGAAAGACTGACAATGAAGGCCGCCGCGGCGGCAAAAACCGGCCGGCACCGCGCCGCAAGCCACAACATCGGGGCGAACAAGACGGCAACCGGCCCAACATTCGCCAGCAGGTCCGACCGCAGGAAAATGGCGAGTGCGCTCACGAGTGCAAGCGCCGCAACCGTCAAGGCGCCCTCGATCAGTTCGCCGAGCGGCGGCCGGTCGCGGGCCGCCGAAGCGAGCTCGATCACCAACGGCGTAACCGCCATGATCCCCAGTCCATCGGACGCAAACCAGTGCTGCCAGGTCGTCCATATCGGCGTCGTCGAGCTGTGGAAAAATCTGAATACGATCGCGCCGCCAACGCCGGACACGGCTGTCCCTATCATGGCTGCCGCGACCAGTCCCGCCATGTTGCGCACCTTGCTCAAGGTGAAGTCGGGACCAAAGCAACGCTCGATGAGCCATGCCGTGAGCGCCGCCTCGCCGGCATTGCACAGGCCGAACAGAAAGGCGCCCGGGACATTTCGATCGCCAAGCAGATTCGCCAGAATGGTGGCGGCCATCGTGCCGAAAATGACCGGCCATCGCGCCTGGAAACCGAGAGCGATGAGGGCCCCGGCCGACACGCCTGCGGCGGGCCAGAAAACAGCTACGCCCTCGGGTTTGGTCAGCAGTGCAAGGCTCAGCCGCGCCGCTACGAAATAGACGACGCCGATCGCGATAGTGAGCGCGATCGCGTGCACCCACCGCGTCAGATCGAGACCGGTCGACCCCTCATGCCGGGCCTTTGTTCGCGGGTTCTGAAGCACCAGGCGATCCTTGCCCCATCGCCATCCAAGCACAGACTCCGAAACGTATTCCTGCAACAGACGCGAGGTCCAACCCATGGTGGATTGGACCGAAAGCTGTCTTGAGTGCTGACTGTAGGCCGAACGAGGCCCAAACCTCAAGTAGCTCCGCAAGCGAAGATACGAGGGATCACGCCCTCAGCAGATCCAAAGGTCGGTTTCTCGCCCCCTGGCTGTCTCAAAATCGCCAAGCCGGCTCATCCGACCGCAACCTTATGCCGGCCTCGACGAACGCTGCGCTACGCCCTCGACGCGGCGTGCGCCCTATCGTTTGACGAATTTTTTCCGAGTCCGGCGCGCATTAAGCGGGGCTTGGACGGTGGAGCATTTCGACCGCTGACCGTTTCAAATCGAAGCCAGACGGGCAGCGCTCTTGCAATCCGCCGATCGCCATCGACGTGCAGTGCCGTGCCGGCGGCGTCGCACCACTTCCTATGACCAAGATAGACCTCGACGTAATCGCGGATATTGCCGCGAAGCGTAAGATCGACGGCAAATCCCGGGTCCTTCATGCAGACATCGACACCCGATCGTCCGAGGATCAGCCACATGATCCGGAATTTCGTACGGCTCGCCGGCACGCCAGAGAATTCGAAACGCAGGACAACGCGGCGATCCGGCAACGCGCTCAGATCAACACGCCGGCGCAATCCCCATATCAGCAGGGCAGGATCAAGATCGGAACGTTTGATCCGGTCACGGGTGTGAGTCATTCCCCACTGCCCCAGCGCTTCCACCACCGGACGCAGGTCCTCGCCGGCGGGCGTCAGTCCGTACTCATGACCCACCGCGTCGGCGCGCGGCCGGCGCTCGATGACACCGTGGTCCTCCAGCTCACGCAGCCGGGCGACGAGGACGGCCCGGGAAATCAACGGCACGCCGCGATGGATGTCGTTGAAGGAGAGCGGGCCAGCCATCAGTTCGCGCACGATGAGCGGAGTCCAGCGGGCGGCGAAAATCTCCGATGCCTTCGCGACCGGACAGAACTGACCATAATCGGCTGACATGCTCGCGATGTAGTGACCGGCGGGTCTAACGGCAAGTACGAAAAACAGACTGGTGGAACCAGGCGCCTTCTCCACATGTCAGCACGTCACCGCTATTTGCGGAGTTTCTTTCACCTGCAAGCCGCCTCGTGTCGCGGCGCCGACATCGCAAGGAGTGCACCACAATGACAACTTTCGTCCTGATCCACGGAGCCTGGCATGGCAGTTGGTGCTGGACCCGCGTACGCGACCTGCTAGCCTCCGAAGGGCACCGGGTGTTCACGCCGACGCTGACGGGCATCGGAGAACGCTCGCATCTCTTGAGCCGCGATGTCAGCCTCGACACCCACATCGCTGACGTCGTCAACCTCATCACTTGGGAAGACCTGCGCGAAATCGTCCTGGTCGGACACTCCTACGGCGGAGTCGTCGCGGGCCACGTCGCCGACCGGATACCGGAACGGATTCGCTCGCTCGTCTATCTCGATGCCTTCGTGCCTGAGAACGGCAAGGCTCTTTTCGACTACCTGCCCGACAACGGCCAGGGCTTTCGGGAACTCGCTGCGGCGAGCGGCGAAGGCTGGAAGGTTCCAGCGCCCCCGGCATCGTTCTTCGCGGTCAACGCGGCAGATACCACCTGGGTGGACCGAAAGTGCACGATGCATCCGTTGTCCACCTTTGAAGCGCCGGCGCGGATCAGCGGCGCCTGCGATGGCGTCCCAAACATCGGATACATTCTGGCGGGTGACTTTGACTATCATCCGTTCAGGCAGTTTTACGCCCGGGCAGGAGAGCGCCGCTGGTGGAAGGCGGAGCTTGCGTGCGGACATGATGTGATGCTCGACATGCCAAACGAGCTGACGGCCCTGCTGCTGCAGCGGACCGCGGCAGAGTCATCATGACCACATGCATGAAGATATCCTCGACCGCAGCATTGACGTTCAAGTGCTGCGGCGCGAGCTCGAGGCCGATGCCAGCACGCCCCTTGTCATTCGGGCCGAGCGTGGCGACGTCCTGACCTTACCCGTAGCAGAGCTGTTACAGTGTGCGATCGGACCGGGATAGCCGTCGATGGTTGCATCCCGGGCCGGTGGCGCCGCGTCGTACTTGGTGCCGCCGGGCATATGATTTCGCCGGAGAAGTAATCATTTAGCGTGGCGACTGTGTCGATCACCGGCTTCCTCCACGCCTTCTTTGGACCGGGCATGCTGCTCCTCGTTCGGATGCGAATCCTGGGCGAGGAGGTTGGACGGCGAGACGCTACATCTTGACTACGGACCCGGGCCGTTCGGCTACAAGTGCAACGCATTCGGCTGCGGGTGTTGGAGGCGCGGCGAAAAACCGCCATATTGAACCGACAGGAATCAACCTTATATTGTGTTGTCGGCGAGCAGCCATCGCTGCCAATGTTTTGGTGCCGCGGCCGCAAAGTGTGCTTCGCCCGAACCTTTCGCTTAAGAGCAACACAGATGAGGATCGACTGAGTGCTCGCCGGCTCGGCGCGCCCAACGGCGGACTTGGCTTTTATGAACCTCCGAATCGGTGACATCGTTGCGACAAACGTCTCGACCGATTGTATCGGTCGCGAGAACGAACTGAAGCTGCTGGAGCGTCTCCTGGCCGATGGCGGACCCGTGATTGCCCGAGTCCACGGGATTGGGGGCATCGGTAAGTCAACATTGCTTTCGGCCTTCGCGGCGCGCGCAGAGCAGCTTGGCGCGACAGTCATCAGCCTCGATTGCCGTGCGATTGAGCCGACTGAGCGGGGCTTCCTGAGCGAGCTGAGCGCCGCGGTCGGCGCTGATCTTCGAAGCCCGGATGACGCCGCGCATGCCCTCGGGCGATTTGCACGGCGTGTCGTTCTCATGCTCGATACCTACGAACGTTTCCGGTTGATGGACTCCTGGTTGCGACAGCTGTTCGTTCCCTCCTTGAGCGCCAACGTACGAATCGTGCTCTGCGGACGCGATCCCATGATGACCGGCTGGTTGACTGCGCCGGGTTGGCACGACCTTATTCTCACGCTTGCGCTCGACACGTTAGGTGATCGCGCCGCCCTCGATCTGCTCGAGCGGTCTCAGGCTTCCGCCGCCGATGCGCAGCAAATCATGCGCTTGACGCGCGGCCATCCGTTGGCTCTGAAGCTGGCAGTCGCCGGAGGACGCCGCACGGTCGACCTTGAGTCGGCGGTGTTGCCGCGCGTCGTGGAGGAGCTGACGCGGCTCTACGTCGCGGAGATCGGCGACGCGTTCACGCGGCGGGTGCTCAATGCAGCATCGGTCGTGCGGCGCACAACGCTGTCCTTGCTGAGCGCAATGCTGCCGGACGCCTCGCCGCAAGATGCGTATGAGCGGCTGCGCGCTCTTCCTTTCGTAACGATCAGCCGCGAGGGGCTGCATGTGCACGACACCATGCAGCAGACGATTGCTGCCGCCCTGAAAGCGGCGGACCCGACCACGTACCGAGAGCATCGTCGTGCGGCCTTCCGGCAGTTGCGTACCGAGTTTCGCAACGCCGGGGCATCGGAGATGTGGCGGTATACCGCCGACATGCTCTACATCATCGAAAATCCTGTGACGCGTAACGCGTTCTTCCCGCCAAATGCGAACCTTCTCGCGGTGGAAACAGCCAGTCCGGCTGACTGCCCCGCCATCGAAGCCATCGTGGCTCGCCACGAGGGCGATGAGGCCGCAGCCTGGCTGCTCGGATGGTGGCGGCGTGCGCCGCAGGCCTTTCGCGTCGTGCGCGATCAACACGGGGCGCTCGCCGGCTTCTATGTGCTATTCGAGGCGTCGAGCGATCTCGATGTTGCGAGCACCGAGGCTGATCCGGTCCTTCGAGGATGGCAAGCGGACCTTCGGCGCAACCCGGTTCCGGCCGATGCGCGCGTCCTGTTCTGCCTTCGCTGGCTGGGTGCCGCCAACGGTGAGGCGCCGTCGCCGGAACAAGGCGCCATTTGGCTCGACATGAAACGGTCGTATATGGAGATGCGGCCGCATCTGCGTCGCATCTATTTGCCGGTCAACGACATCGCGACGTATGGGCCGATTGCAGCCGGGCTTGGGTTTCGTGTGCTCGAGGACGCGGGCACCAGCCTTGATGGCAAGACGTATCACACGGCGATGCTCGACTTCGGGCCGCAATCGGTGGACGGTTGGCTCGCCGGTCTGGTGGCGACAGAGCTTGGCATTGAAGACGAGCAACTCCTCGATGCCGATGCGCGCGAGCTGGTGTTGGGCGAGAGCCGTGTACCGCTGACCCGGCGAGAATTCGCCGTCATGCAAATGCTGACCGAGCGTCCCGGAACGGCGATCGACCGCGATGCGCTCCTCGATACGATCTGGGGACGGGACTACGAAGGCGGCAGCAATGTCGTGGATGCCGTCGTTCGGCTGCTGCGCAAAAAGCTGGGCGACCGCGCATCGTGCATCGAGTCTGTCAGCGGCGTTGGCTACCGATTCAGGCAAAAGTCAGCTTAGGTGCAGGGAATGGTACCGGCGCCGCGGCGACGCGGAGCTTCAATATCGTTCCACCGGCAGCACAAAGACGTAGCCGACACCTCGTTCCGTCCGGATCATGTCCGGCGCGTTTGGATCGACCTTCAATTTTCGGCGCAGCCGCAAGACCTGGACATCGATACTGCGATCGAAGATGTCCTCGTGAACGCGGGTCGCTTGCAGCAAATGCTCGCGTGTCAGCGGGCGCTGCGACGCTTTGAGAAAAGCCAGCAAAAGCGCATACTCGCCTTTGCTCAGCGAGACCTGCTTCCCACTTGGGTCGATCAGCCGTCGCCTGCGGCGTTCAAGCTGACAACCGCCGAATCGGTATCCGCCACGCTCGAAATCGCGGGCGCGCGACGTCCGCCCGATCTCCTGGCGCCGCAGCACCGCATGGACTCGGGCGAGCAATTCCCTGAGGCTGAAGGGCTTCGCGATATAGTCGTCCGCGCCGAACTCGAGGCCCAGAACGCGATCGATTTCGTCGAGCCGATGACCGGTCATGATGATGATCGGAACGTCCGAATACGAGCGGATCTCCCTCAGGAGATCGAGCCCATCGTCGTTCCCCAACCGCAGGTCAAGCAGGATCAAGCTGGGGTACGTTCTTGCAAACAGATGATTGAACTCACGGCGATTGGACGCAGCACTCGCAGAGAGATCTCGTTCCACGAGATAATCGGTCACCATTGACCGAATCCCTTCGTCATCATCGACAACGATAATGTGATCTTTTTTGATTGAGTTTGCGGTCATGCCACGAACGCCGCGAGAAGCGTCGAAGACGTTAGAAGAAAATCGCTCATCCACCACGACCCTCGCCAGGGAGTGCTCTTGTCCCATCAAAGTCTCCGATCTCGGAGAGTGACGAAACGATCTAAGACGAAGCCCGTGGAATTTACTGCAGCGCCGCAAGCAGAGAACATGAGCCCTGACGAACGGACATTCCGCTCTATGACCGTCAGTGGCACTGCTTGCTCATCAATCGCAGCGTATTTGTCATACCGGACCATGTTTTTCAACTGACGCTGGCTTCGGCCATCTATGCGTCGATCCAGGGTCTCTTTGCGAATGCGAGCGACTTTGTCGAACATTCGAGCTTCAATTTGCTTCGGAAGATTGGATGCCGTTCAGCCTTCTTGGAATCTGAACGGCTCGATTAGCTGCCTTTGCCGTGCTCGCGCAGAAAACGAGGGTCGCCATTCCTGGAAACCCGCTGTGCGGCATGGCTTCACGGAAGCCCGCGCGTCACTCGCGTGGGCGCATCGAGGATGTCGAAATCCTTGGACGTAATGTTCGTCAAGTTCGGATGCGCGATTACAGCGGCGGCTACCTCTCCGGCCATGTACGCCTCCATGGCGGCGCGATCGGTCCAGATATAAACGCCGCCATAGGTGTTAGTCGCTGGATCGGCGATCCAGTACTTGGTCGCGAGACCCGGCATTTTGGCGAATGTGGGCGCCAAATCGCGACAAAGCGCGAGATAGTCCTGCTCGGTTGTATTCTCGAGATTGTAGGTAATGATTTGAACGTGCATCGGCGGTTCCTTTCTTCAGTCTGCCTGCAGGCCTCGCCGTTACAACGTCGCGCGGTGGAACGGCTGGCCTGACCTCCGCGTAAAGGTCGGCGATGCCGAAGTCATGATGCAGTCATGAGAGAAAAATGAGATGAGACGGCGGGTACGTCCGCGTGCGCTTGGCGAGAGCCGCACCTGCGCGTTTAGCCTTCAGCAGACTGGCAGGGGTCGTTCAAGAAGACGGGAGCAGCCCGCGAGCAGCCGGTCACGCCCAGAGCGTTGCGCGGTTGCGAGGACGAGACAAGTTTCGCGGGGGTGACGCGCCCCCGCTTCTCCGTTACCGGCCGGCGAGCATCGGCGGGCCGACAACCTCGATCTGCAAACTCTTTGCAAGGGCCAGCAAGTCCGTATCGCCGCCCTCTGCGATCACGCGGAGCGCCTCTTCGCAGCCCCCGGGCGAAGCGATCGCCAGCATTCGGAATGGTGAACCAAACGGGTTACACCACGCGTGGGGGATATCCTTGCTCGCGGAAACCGAAGAGCCAGCGGCAACGTCGAAAGTCTTGTCGCCGTAGAGGAAGCGCGCCGTGCCTTCCAGGATGATAAAATGCTCATCCTCGTTGCGATGAATGTGCACGGGAGTGCCGTCACCCGGCTGCGAAATGATTTCGACAACCGAAAAAGCGCCGTTGGTATCCGCGGCCGACGTACGGATCAGGCAGCGCTCTCCCGGCCGCGTTTGCAGCCATTCTGCATTGTCGGGACCGTTGCTCATTGTGGACCTCCTCTGAAAATGCCGCGCCTTGCCACGCGTGGTAACGCCGTTCTGACGGCAGATGTAAAGGCGCGCAACGATCGGCAAGCATGCGATATCGAATTACGCTTGCCGCGCCGCTGCACGTTCTGTGTTATTTCCTCGCTTCGTCGGGGCGGTTTTCAGAAGACTCTGGGAGAGCGCGGAGAAATGCTTTGACCACCGTGGCGGCGTTATCTGAGGCCAGATGTTCGAGCTCATTCTCCGTGTTTTCGCCGGCGCCGCCGCCGGCCAGATCTGACAAGCCGCGGAAGGCTATGAAGGGGATATGGTTCGAATAGGCCACGTGGGCGACGGACGCACTTTCGTTGTCAACTAGGTTGGCCTTGAAGGTATCATAGATCCACTTGCGGAATTCGGCATTGTCGATGAAGGCCGGACCGGAGACGCCGGGACCTCCGATGACCACACGGGGATCCGCGACACCGCAGACATCCCGTTTCAGGCAGGTTTTCAACTCGACTTTCGTTGCGATCGAACGTGCGGCCTCCAGCATGTTCGGATCGACGTCAAACCAGAAGCGCTTTTCCGGCTTGTCCTGACCCGGATGAGCTATTTCCACCGCATAGGGAAAGATCATGCCGTAGTTCGGCAGCGTCGCGCCGAGCCATTTCGGCACCGACCAGCCTGCCCCGGTTTTCCGGGCAAAGACGGATTCGAGATATTCCGACCATCGATCGGCCACGACGACATCCCCTGCTGAAAGGCTGGGGTTGATGCCGCCGGCGATGCCGGAGAAAACGATGCGCCTGATCTTGAAATGATCAATTGCGCCCTGCGTGGTCATGGCGGCGTTGACCATCGACACACCGCTGAGGAAAAGAACCACGTCTTTGCCCTCGAGTTGACCCACGATGTAAGTCACATCCGCTATGATCTCCGTCCGGGTCACGCTCATGGCATTCTTGAGCGCGAGCCATTCGGGACTGTATGCTGAGATGATGGCGATCCGCGGCGTAGGGTCCACCTGTTCAGCCGCAGCCGCACGATCCGTCAGGAGGGCCAATGAGGCCAACAAGAGTGGCGCAAACCGCAAAGCATTCCACCGTCGTGACCGACTGGGGGATGCCTTGCTATCCGATCTCGATGCGGGTTTTTTCACGAAGGGCTACGAACAAGTCTGGAGGCGGCGGGATGTGAGAGTGACGACAGGCCACTCTCACATCGATCGACGCGGGGTACGTTTCTCTATTGCTCGCTCACTGTCAGCGGAATATCGCGCAGACGCCGCGCTCAAACCATGCTTTGGTCGCGAACATCTCGGAGTTCTCAGCGGTCGCTGGCGTTGGGCTCAGTTGTGTAGCGAGCGGCTTTGATGGAGCGAGGCCAGGGCAGCAGCATCGCGACTCGCTCGCGGTATTGCCGATACTGATCGCCGAACACCGCAATCAGATCGCGCTCCTCCAGGCTGGCGCCAACGAAAATGTAGGCTGTTGCGACGGCGGCGAATAGAAAGTGCCCACCCGTCATTGTTGGCGTCGACCAGAAAGCGATGATGAATCCCAGATAGAGTGGATGGCGTATCAGTCTGTACAAAAATGGAGTCTTGAAACGAGAGCCAACAGCGCTGGCGGCTGGATCTGCGAACACCTGTTGCAGACCGAACAGCTCAAAGTGGTTGATCTGGAAGGTGGCGAAGAGCACGATTGACCAGCCGAACAGTGCGAGCCCCGACAGGGCCATGGCGGCGGTCGGATCCGCAACACTCCAGACTATCGCGGGAATGGGGCGCCATTGCCAAGCCAGCAGGATCAGGGCCAGACTGGCGAGAAGGACATAGACGCTTCGCTCGATTGCGCTTGGGATGAACCGGGTCCACCACTGCTTGAATGACCTCCGGGCCATCACGCTGTGCTGGATAGCGAAAAGCGACAACAGCAGCAGATTGATGATCACCACCTCGAGCATTGGCGTGGCGGGCCCTGAGTCGATGTCTTTCGGCACGACCGCGCCGAAGACGAAGCCGATCATATAGAGAAACGTGCCCAGGAAGATTGCATAGGCGATCAATCCGAAACAGATTGAGACAATTCGGGCCATTTTTGCTCCTTTTTCAGAGGGGGAGATGTTCGATCATCTCGCACCGTGACCGAGTATTCAGCGCAAGCAGGAGTGTTCTGACCGGGTATCTCGTCATCTTCACCTGCTCGCATCGCGCGGCAAAGGATGGAGAGGTGCGGTGACGGCGCTGTTTCATTTCTGCTTTAAAGGGTTGCAGACGTAATATTGGTCGTCGCCCCCCCTTCTATTCTAACAGGTTTTCTTCACGCGAACCGGCGTCCACCCTCGGATCAGGTCCGAGGGCATGCCTTGCTCGAAAACGCTCTGGGACGACGCTGGACTAATGCGGCGCTAGCGGCACATCACGTCGACGGCGCCGTTGACGATGGCTTCGAGTTCTTTGCGTGGCACGCGGGCTCGGGCGCGGAGCGCGAGGGTGTGGAGGGTGGCGGAGGCGAGCTGCCCGAGCGTGGCGATATCAGCGGTCGCCGGCAGTTCGCCTTTGTCGACGGCGCGGCGGAAGCATGACGCAAAAGCCTTGTCGAGTTCGACGAAGCCTTCGAGCGCCAAGGCGCGGATCTCGGGATCGCCGACCGCGTCGGAAGCCGCCGTCACCACCGTGAAGCAGCCGCGAGGAGAATCGCCGGAGAGATAGATATCCAGCGCCACGGCATAGATGCGCGCCAGCCTTTCGCGGATCGGCAGCTCCTCGCGGAAGATGTCGATCATCGCGGCGCGCGCATCGTCGCGATAGCGCTGATAGCTCTTGATGTAGAGCTCGCGCTTGTCACCGAACGCACCATAGAGACTCGGCCGGTTCATGCCGGTGGCGGCGCTGAGATCGTCGAGCGACGTCGCGGCAAAGCCGCGGTTGCGGAACAGGTCGAGCGCCTTGCCGAGCGCAACGTCGGGCTCATAGGCGCGCGGCCGCCCGCGCCGCTTTGGCTCGGCAGCATCGGCCTGTTTGCCAGCGGGTGGTTTGGCAGCAGATGGCAGCCTCTTCTTTTTTTGTACCATTTCGCAGGAAATTCCTTGACCGAAACCATATTATGCAGAACAGTATAAAAATCAACACGCGGCCCGCCGCCGGGCCGAAACGCGAAGGAGGCACCCATGGAGCTTTATTTCTCGCCGCTCGCCTGTTCGATGGCGACCCGCATCTCGCTGTATGAAGCGGGCGCAAGCGCCGACTATCTCGAGGTCGATCCGAGGACAAAAGTGGTGCTGAAGGACGGATCGGATTTCGCCAAGGTCAATCCGCTCGGCCTGGTGCCGACGCTGCGCACCGATGATGGCGCGGTGCTGACCGAGAATGCCGCGATCCTGCAATATGTCGCCGACCATTTCCCGCAGGCCAATCTCGGCAGCGGGCCCGGCATGGAGCGCAGCCGATTGCATCAATGGCTGTGCTTCATCGGCACCGAGCTGCACAAGGGCCTGTTCGTGACGCTGTTGGACAAGAAGGCGCCGCAGGACGCCAAGTCCTACGTGCTGGAGAAGAACCTGTCGCGGCTCGACTATCTCGAGAACTATCTGAAGGGGCGCGAGTACCTGCTCGACCATTTCAGCGTGGCGGACGCTTATCTCGTCACCATCATCAACTGGACCATGGCGACGCCGCCGATCGAACTGGCAAAATGGCCGGCGCTGAAGGCCTATTACGACCGCGTGCGCGCGCGGCCCTCGGTCGCGAAGGCAATCGCGGAGGAGTTCGAGCTCTACAAGGCCGAGATCGCACGCCACAAGGCGGCCGCGTAGTAACTAAGCTGCCGCACAACACCCTATCGTCCCGGCTCAAGGCCGGGACGACACCGGAATTGTGGGACGTTCGTCACCCCACATCGGCCTTCAACAACACCCGCAGCGCTTTCGGAATCGGCTGCGCCTTGCCCTCGCTGATGAAGGCAACGCGTACCTGCGCCTTCACCAGCACGTCCTCGCCTCGCCGCACTTCCTGCGCCAGCGTGATCGAGGCGCCCTTCACTGCGACCGGCCAGGTCACGACGTCGAGCACGTCGTCCATCCGCGCCGGCCGCAGGAAGTCGATCTGCATCGAGCGAACGACGAACGCAAAGCCCGGCGTCTCGACCTCGGTCTCCGCGAACAGCGCATGCTGCTCGGCGCCCATCAGTCGCAAATGATTGGTGCGGCCGCGCTCCATGAAGCGCAGATAATTGGCGTGATAGACGATGCCGGAAAACTCTGGTTTGACGATATCGCAACAGAAGTCTAACGCCTTGATTTCATTGGGTCGCTGGAAGACCATAGCATGAACGAGGGGCAGATTTATCTGGGCCCTTCCATAGCAAGCCTCAGCGACTTCGGTATGCGCTGCGCCTTTCCGCCTGAGATAAACGCCACGCGTACACGCGCCGTGACTAGGAGATCGTCTCCCCGCCTGCATTCCTGCAGCAAGGCGATCGACGCGCCCCTCACCTCTTGCGGGACCGTGACGACGTCGAGCAGGTCGTCCAAGACCGCCGGTCTTAGAAAATCGATTGTCATCGAACGGACAACGAAGGCAAAGCCGGGCGCATCGGTCTGCCCGTCGTTGAGCAGCGCTTGCTGATTGGTTCCGAGTAGGCGCAAGTAATTCGTTCTGCCGCGTTCCATGAAGCGCAAAAAATTCGCGTGATAAACAATCTGGCCAGCGTCGGTATCTTCGAAATAAACGCGGACCTGCATATGATGGCGGCCGTCGCGAATTTCGCCATCAAGAGAGGCTGTCAAAGAACGGTTCCCGTTAATGCGCTTCTGAGATCAATTGTCTTGCACAGAGGCGCCTTCCTCAGCAAGCGCCAATCGTCTTGGGCTTGGCGGCGCTATGATCCGCAAAATGCCGTCTTTCCTAAGCGCACGGGCGATGCGACTATTGCCGTGTTCGCTTCAGCGCGAGCTGCGATCGACGCCGTAGTTAGGGCCCAGCGGGAACTGAAACTATCTTTGCCGATGGGTACTTGCACCGGCAGGGTTGGTGTTGACGTGCCTAGGCGCAAGCGATCCGGCCCAGCTCAGGAGGTCGAGGACATCGGTGGCGTAGACGGAGGCGCCCTCATTGGCGATGAGAAGCTTGCGCCCGTCGGGAGAGAAGACCAGGGAGGCAACGTCTCCTCCAGGCTTGAACGTGATCAGTGAGTGACCGGTGGCAGCGCTCCACAGTCGCACGGTCCCGTCCTGGCTCGCGGTGGCCACATAGCGTCCGTCCGGCGAGAATCTGGCGTCCGAGATGCGACCGGTGTGTCCGATCAAGACCGTCTCCAGTGCACCGGTCTTGGCATTCCAAAGTCGTGCTGTACGGTCCCGGCTCGCAATCAGGATCCGCCTGCTGTCCGAACTGAAACTTTGGCCTGTAAAATAGTCGTCGGGGCCGTGGGGCATCTCCAGCCGCCCGAAGCTTTTGCCAGTCTTGAGGTCAAAGAGCGTCGCCGCGTGTTCGCGCCCGCTGTTGCTAATCTGCAATCCGAACATCCCGTCGGAAGAGAAGACGAGGGAATCGGATCGAGAGTCCTGGTCGAGTTGGTACTGAACTTTCGACAGCGCCCAGTCCCAGCGACGGACCACGTTCTTGAAGTCCGTCGTCATGACACCCGAGCCGTCGGGCGTAAACTCCGCCGCATGGACGGTCTCGTCGTGCGGGAGGCGCGCCACGGGCTTGCCGCTGGCAGCATCCCATACGCGCGCGGTCTTGTCATCTGCTACCGTGACGATACGTAAGCCGTCTCCGGTGAAGGCAGCTTTCCGTATCGCCTCGTCGTGGCCCACGAGTTGTCGTGATTGCACGTCTGCCCCGAGGTCGAAGACATTCGCGGTCTTGTCCTCTCGGTCGAAACAGACCATGCGGGTCAGGTCGGTTGAGAACACGGGATCGCCGCGACAGGTGGCGACCTGGGCAATGGGCAGCGTGCCGGACGGAGCCCAGATTTCGACACGACGGTTTTCGGAATGGTCGCCGACGAACGCCAGCCGCTGACCATCCCCAGAGATCGCGCGAAAGTCCATGGAGGATCGTTGCCCGCCCGTTGCCGGCAGCCCGTTTGCGGTCCTGCCGTTCCAGAAACTGCAGGTGCCTCCTTTTGCGCAAGTCGTGGCCTCACCACTATTACCGAGAAATGCCGCTAAATTCACGTGCTTGCCGGCGTCCAGCGCCAGCAGCGGGTGCGTCTTCTTGACGTCCCAGATCTGCACGGTCTGGCCACCGTCCGTGGTCGCGATCGTTTCACCGTCCGGCGAGGCGGCCGCGGTCTTCAGCGTCGCCGGTCCGCCGCCGAGAATGAGCGGTGGCTCGCTCAGATCTCCCGCGTTCCAGAGCCGTACCGAGTTGTCCCGGCTCGCGGTGACGATGCGCTTGTCCTGCGCCACCAGAGATGCCGAGAAGATGACTTTGGTATGCCCGGTGCCGCTCTCCTTCGGGCGCATGTTGGCGGCGTCCCACCGGGTGATGCTGCTGTCGCTGTTCGCCGTGAAAAAGGCCTTGCCGTCGGCAGAGAAGGCCGCGTGCTTCAGTTCGGCGGGAAAGTCACTGCCGAACTTTCGGATCAGCTTGCCCTTTCGGGCGTCCCAGAGGCCTGCCTGACCTTGCCACTCCATCAGCACGACCGATCGGCTGTCCGGCGTGAATAGCACTCTTTCGACGCCGCGGATCGGCGAGCTGCCTTGCTGCTCCCTGGCCTCCTTCCGTGTCAGCGGCCAACCAACCGTGCTCACATGCTTGGCGGTGTGAGCGTCGCGGATTTCGGAGACGTCGCAGCCTGATCCCCAGATGGCCAGCAGGCGGGAGTCCGGGGAAAAGGCTGCATGAGCAGAAGAATCCTCGCAAATTGTGAATGCATCGATCTTCGTCCCAGCTCCGTCCCAAAATGTGGCGTCGCCGTTGTCATAGATCGCCAGGATTCTAGTATTGTCCGGAGAGAACGACACCTGCGTTGCCCGCGGTCGCTGATTGTCGCTGTTGTTCGGGTCAGGCGCCCCCTCGCGGGTGAACACGAGCTGCTCGCTTTCGATGTCCCAGACCTTGACGGTGCCGTTGTCGGCGCCCGCGGCAACGCGCCCGGCATCCGACGTGAGGGCGACGGACAGGACCTTGCCATCGTGACTGAAGGTCCGCTTCAGCGTTCCGCTCGCGGTGTCCCACAGGCGGACCGTCTTGTCGTCGCTGGCGGTCGCCACCGTCGTGCGGTCGGAAGCGAAGACGATGGCGTTGACCGGCCCGTCGTGGAGGAGAACCAGCCGCACCAGCGGAGCCTCGATCACTCCGCCCAGCGCTGCCTGTGCCTCCTCGCTCGGTGTTCTCGCTGCGGCCGCCATCGCAAGGGCAAGGGCCTGCGCCGGATCGTAACTGGCCATGAGCTGGGATTGTGCGGCCAACTGGCGGGATTCGGCTAGGTGCTGCTGGTTGAGCGCATACCAGCCGAAGGCCGTTGCTGCCACGGCGAGACACAGGAAGAGGGACATCATGAGGACCACGATGCGGATGGTTCTGCGCCGCAGCGCGCGCTCTTCGCCGCGGAGCTGTCCCCAATCCATGCCGGGATAGAACCGCAGCAGAATCTGATGGACGTCCTCGATCAGTTCCTCGCGCAGGGTGAGGCTGCCGGGGTTCGCGATGATCGCGGGGCGCCGGTCCCGGACCGACGCCCAGAGCGGCTCGGCGGCAAGGCCGTCGCTCAGGGCGGGCGGCAGCAGCGTGCGGCGGATGTCGTCCCAGCTCTGCGCGTCGCCCTCCGTCAGCACGATCAGGACCTGTCCGTCCCGCGGCCGGCTGAACCAGTGCATGGCCTCCATCTGCATGCCGCGGCTGTCGCGGGCCGCGGGCGAGGCTAGAACGATCAGATGGGTGGAGCGGTCAATTCGGTCGAACAGCTCGGTTTCGAGATTGGAGCCCGCCGGCAGCGAGGACAGGTCGCGGAAGATCGTCTTCGCCCTCGGCTTGTACCACGGGCAGAGAAACCGATGGATGATCGACTGAATGACCGGAGCGACGTTGCGGTCCGCCTTCAGGCTGTAGGAGATGAAGCCGTCGTATCTGGACGCGCCATCGACCCAGAGCAGGGCACTAAGCCACGCCGGCAGAAATTGTCGCCAACGCTTTGGAGGCGAAACATCCAGCTCGACGTAGCTCATGGAATCACTCGGGAAACGGGACGGAAAACGCGAGCCGGCCGCAGGCAATGGACGATCGCGCTGGCACGTTACCTTGCCGCGTCACCGATGCTTTTACAACTGGCAGTGTCGGCCGCGGCCGGTCTTTGCTGGCGCAGGACTCGACGACATGCTCGGTCAGTGGGACCTCTCGACCACCGAGCGCAGCACGACCTGCATCGTCACGCTCTAGCTCGACGCGGCGGGGCAGGGCTCCAGGCTCGAGCCCGTCTGCAAGACCGCGCTGCCGTTCACCAAGGACATCGCAGCCTGGAGCGTCAAGGGTCTCGGCATCGCGCGGCTGAACGACAGAGCCGCAACGGGACTGACGCCGGGCACCGTCATCAAACGCCGGTAGACGAGATCATGCTGAACCAGTTGGATGAGCACACGATGCAGCCGATCGGAGCCCTCGAGGATCGCGCGGCGGGCATCCAGCATGGCCTCAATCATCACAGAAAATACTGGACCGTTGTGCTCGAGCAGTTTCCGGACGCGTGCTTCGTAGCCCTGCGACCCACGGATCCTATCAGCAAGCCACGCTCGCAGCGGCCGCTACCGTCGTGAGCCACCGCCCGCAGGCTTGCTAGCTATCAACGAGAGCCCGTAACAATATCTGGGACAATTCTCGACCTCGAGGACGCGGATACGTCGAAAGATCGAGGTATCGACTGATGGTTGAAGGATATTCAACACATCCATTCCAGCGTGGAAAGAGCACACATGGCGAAACCCTTCGCCACAAGATGAACTATTTTTGCGCCTTGAGTAATTGCTCGGTGTAGTGCTTTTCACGTCAACTGATGCGTGTATATTCGTCTAAGGCTCCCCTGCCGTCAATTTCTATTTTGGTCCGCGGATAGGAAGTTGAGCTGTAGTGTTCATTGATCAGAAGCGCCAGTTCCCGCACATTTTTGTGTTCGTCTCAGAAGGTGACGACACAACGGCATACGACGACGAAGAGTTACTCGCGGCTCCATGGAAGCGAGAATATGTGATTGAAAGGCTGGCGGTTGTGGGGTGTTGGTTGATCCGATTGAGAAATGGACAGCCGCGGCCGGTGATCCGAAGGCTCCCCACGGAGTTAACCCGATCCACCGCCCTGGAGAGCCATGGTGACACCGACGGCGCCCGTTGACCTGCATCGATCGTCTGGCGCTCAGGCCGCCGTCCCCGAGCTGCTTGCGGCGGAAGGGCTCATCAAGGTCTTCATTTCCTATTCGCGGCACGATGCGCCATTCGTCGAACAACTCGGCGCTGCATTGCGGGCACGGGGGATCGACGCCTGGATCGACCGCCGCGAGATCACGCCGACGGCCGACTGGTTACAGCGCATCGTTCAAGGGATTGTTCAATCGACATTTTTCATATTTGTAGTCTCGCCGCGATCGGTCGCCTCCGAAGTCTGCGCGGTCGAACTCCGCCACGCGGTCGAGCTCAACAAGCCGCTCGTGCCCGTGATCCTAGCCGAAGCGGCCGTGCCCGATCTGCTTCAGGCGGTGCAATGGTGCGACTTCAGGGATCCTGCTGCGTTCGACGCTGCGTTGACGTCGTTGGAGGCGGCGCTCCGCCGCGACCCGGAATGGCTCGCTATACATGGTCGGCTTGCAGCCGCGGCCACTGAGTGGCAAGCGCGCAAACGGCCGTGGGCCGCGCTGCTGCACGGCGGGTCAATCACTGAGGCGATGCAATGGCTCGCAGCGGCTGATGGGGTTCGCCGCCGACCCACCGAACTGCAGCGCACCTATGTACACGCGAGCCGGCTATTTTCGGCCCGTTGGAAGCAGGTCTCCGGCGCCGTCGTTGCCGTCCTCCTAGTGATCGCTGGCCTCGGATTCTGGGCGGAGCAGCGGCGGGCGCGCGAAGGCGCCGCCCGCGAGCTGGCCAATCGCGCACTGCAGTTGCGGACCGCCGATCAGGGCGCATTGACCGAAAGCACGTTGATGCTGGTGGAGGCGGTTCGCGAACTGGCTGATCTTGGGCAGCGTTCGCCAGACATCGACGCCATGCTGCGGGAGGGCATGCGGATGCTGCTTCGCCCGCGCGCCGTCGGCGAACATCCGAACGGAGTCGGTGGCATGGCGGTCGCCCTGGACGGCAAGTCGATCGCCACTTTCGCGTTTGGTACCGACGTCTCTGCCGTCTGGAACGACCGCTCGGATTCAACCGTGCGGCTCTGGGACGTTCCTGCGTCGACGCCTGTGGCCACGTTGCCGCATCCGGATCCCGTGAGAGCTGCGGCGTTCGACGGTCGCGGCGGCCTCGTTACTGGCACCGTCGGTGGTTTGGTCTCATTCTGGAATTTACAGAAGGTTCGCTCTGGCGCTCCTGCGTCCGAACGTTCCATCGATCTCGGTGCGCCCGTCGGCAGCATCGCGGCACAGCCATCCGGGGCGGTCGCCGCAGGCACCGGTGGCAAGCTATGCGCCTGGGACGTCGAAACGCACTCGCAGCGCTGGTGTGCCGAGGACACCAACGGTGAGGGCCTGTTGTTGGTCGCGCTATCGCCCGACGGCGGCTTGGTGGCGAGCGGGGGTCAGAAAGGCTCGATCGAAATTCGTGAGATGCCAACCGGTAAGGTCGTGCGCACGCTGCACCACCGCTCGGGCGCGGCGATCACATCACTCGCGTTCAGCCCGGGGGCGAACCAGCTCGCGTCTGGTGACGATAAGGGCGAGTTGCATGTGTGGACCATGCCGGACGGCGACGATCAATACACCGTTGCCCACCGCGACGCAGTGACAGCAGTGACTTACTCGGCTTCCTCCGCGACTTCGCCTTTCGTCGTGACAGTGAGCAAAGACCGCTCTATTCGCATCCTCGACTGGTCGATGTTCGACGCCTGGCGGGTAGAGGAATTCAAGACAGACTATGCGCTATGGCGTGTGGCCGTTGATCCCGGCGGCCGGTTTGTCGCCGTGGCACGCGGTGATGGCTTTGTTGACCTCTTGGGCCGACAGGAGGGCAAGTTGGTCGGCCGCGTGCGCATTCCCTCGGGCGACGTGGCGACGGGCTTATCATTTCTGCCTGGCGACCTGCTTGCTGTCGTCGATGGGGGCCAGGGCGTGCGCTTCCTGGAGGTTACTGCCGGGACCGACGCATGGGTCGAGAATGCGGCGGTCGATCTCGATCATATGGCAATGTCCGCATCAGGCGTTCTCCTGGGCGCGGACTTCGCCGGCACCGGTTATGTGCTGGGGCTTGCGAACGGACGGCCGCGACCGCTGGTGCCGGCTCCAGCGCTACCCCCGGTTGGTGCGCTAGCGTTCGCCCCCTTCGGCGACAGGGTCGCCGTCGTTGACGACCACGCGCAGGTGCTACGTGTGCTCGCTTGGCCTAGCGGACGGGAGCTCGCCCAATGGCCAGTGGAGGAAAATGTGGGTGCTGTCACCTGGCACCCCGGACGCGACGTCGTAGCCGTTGCACGGCGTGACGCCAACGTGCGCCTTTACGAGGTCCCGACCGGCCGACTGCTTGATGGCACGGACGCCGGCGCCACCGCGCTCTCTTTCTCAGCGGACGGTACCTGGTTGGCCTTTGTGGTGCCCTATCAGGGCTTGCGCTTATGGCGCTGGGGCGTCGGCGGAAAGCCGGTTGCGCCCGCCGGTACCGGCGATGTCCGGTTGGCCGTATTCTCGCCGTCCGCCGCGCTGCTGCTGACCGCGAGCAACAGCGGCGTCGTGCGTGCGTCGAAGATATCCGATGGAGAAGCGGGCCTCGAGCTGCGGCAGGCTTGGGCGGCCGCCCCCTGCGCCGAGCCGACGGCGCTTGTGGTAAGCCGTGACGGCAGCCTGGCCGCAGCGGGCTGCGAAGACGGGCGCATCCGATTGTTCATCGTCGCGACCGGCGTGGCGATCTCTGAACTCCACTATCCCGGCAAGCTCGCCACACTTGCCTTCTCGCCAGAGGGGGCCGTGCTGCTGGCCGGGGGCGACAATGGTCTGCGCGGCTTTCTCGTCTCAGGCGTCGATCTGGTGCAAGAGGCGTGCTCGCGGGTTTCCCGCAACCTCACGATGGCTGAATGGCAGCGCGACCTCGGCGCACGGGCGTGCCGACCCACCTGCCCGGGCTTGCCCGCCTGCGGATGATGTACAACGATCATGGTTCGAGCCCCACGGCTCGTTTGGACCGTCAGCCCGAGTACGAGCCGGTAACGCTGTAGTCGTGGCGCTTTGTCTTGGCGAAGGGTCTGCATGCCGATCGGCGGCTCCAAGATTCTGATTCTTCCAGCGTCAGAGTGACGAAGTGGCGCATCGTCCGTTTCCGAATCACGCTTCTGCCCGCTTTTGTTATAGAGTGTCTAAAACTGATTGGGGTCCACATGCCAATCTCGCTTCTATTTACAGGCCACATGATCGATGTGCCGGATCGCCCCGAGCCGCGCTTTCCTGCCTCGCTCGAAGGGGCCGCTGGCGCGCGCATTGCAGAGGCTGTCACGCCCTACGCGGCCAGATCAGCTTCCGGAGAACGAGCTTTGGGGTTTGCCAGCGGCGCGCAGGGTGGAGATATCCTTTTCCACGAACAGTGCCGAGCTCAGGGCATCGATACCGTGATCGTACTCCCGTTTGCACCGGAAGTGTTCGTCGGCACATCCGTGCAAGGGGTGGGGAGCGATTGGGAACAGCGCTTCTGGGAGCTGTGGAACGCCACTCCGGAAGCCCGGCGTGAGGGCATGAATTTGCCCGTGTC
Organism: Bradyrhizobium sp. Ai1a-2; assembly: GCF_000426245.1. Taxonomy (GTDB): domain Bacteria; phylum Pseudomonadota; class Alphaproteobacteria; order Rhizobiales; family Xanthobacteraceae; genus Bradyrhizobium. The sequence goes on from NZ_AUEZ01000013.1 coordinate 113,884, forward strand.
GGACGACGCTTACGGCGCCTGCAACACCCGGCTGCTGGAGTTGGCTCGCAACAACGGCGATGTGCATTTGATTGCCTTGTGGGATGGAAAGGGTGGGGACGGTCCCGGCGGAACAGCCGATCTCGTTTCCCGCATCCAGGCCACCGATACGCCGGATATCTTTTCGCCGGCGAGCCTCGGGACGGGCAATTGATCCTTCTGCCTGTAAGGAACGTGTGCACCGATATTCATAATGAGGTGAAATAGTTCACACACCATTGGTAACCCGTTCGACTATTTTTGAGGGGCACTCTTGTGATTATGCGGTCGCTTGAAGATAAGCGGCCGCATTGTCGTGTCGAAAACAGAAGCCGCGCAAGAAGGTAATTGATCGGAAACGAGGGGGCGCGACCAATGCAACAGGCCTTCATTATCCGTCCCTTCGGTACCAAGAAGGACTCGGCCGGCAGAGAGGTCGACTTCGAACGTATTCATCTCGAGCTGATCGCCCGGGCCATCGAAGCGGTCGGCCTCGGCGGCGGCACGACCGGCAAGATCATTGATGCCGGCAACATTCGCGAGGACATGTTCGGCCTGATCCTCGAGGCCGATCTCGTCATTTGCGACATCACAGTCCATAACGCCAACGTCTTCTACGAGTTGGGGATCCGGCACGCGCTCTGCAAGAAGGGTACTGTCTTGATCAAAGGCACACCTGTGGCGGACACCACGCCATTCGACATCCTGACCGATCGCTACCTCGAGTACAACGTCGACACCCCGGGTAAGAAGCTCGACGAATTGGTCGAAGTCATTCGAGCGACCCTGGCTAGTTCACGTGAGACCGACAGCCCGATCTTCAAAATGCTGCCGACGCTGCCTGAACTTGATCCCGCGACGGTCCAGGTTGTGCCGATCGATTTCACGGAAGAGGTGGCGCGCGCGAAAGCGGCGAAGTCCGCTGGCTGGCTGCGGCTCCTGGCCTCCGAGGTGACCGATCAGCGTTTCCAGTGGCCGGCCCTGCGGGCCATTGGCAAGGCACAATGGCAGCTGGCCGACTATGTTGGCGCCAGGCGGACCTGGCTGCGTGTTCGAGAGGCCGTGCCCGACGACCTCGACGCCAATTTTGCATTAGCCAATCTGCTCGAGCGGCAATATCGGGGCGAGAAGCGCGCTGAACTGCTTGAGGCATCGAATCAGGCCATCGCTGCCGTCCTGGCGGACAAGCGCTCGACCGCAGACCAACGCGCGGAGGCGCTGGCGTTGCATGGCCGGAATCTGAAGACGCTATGGCGGCTGGACTTCCAGTCGCTGAACACCGTCGCCGATCGGCGCGAGAAGGCCACGAACCGTAATCTTGTCCGCAGCTACGAGACCTATCGCAAAGCCTATCTCGTCGACCTGAATCATTTTTACTCGGGCCTCGCGGCCTTGCAGATGGGCGTCATCGCTCTCGAATTGGCTCTCGATCCGCCGTGGCAAGACGCCTTCGAAGACAGCGAGCAGGCCACCGCCTATGAGAGCGAACTGAAGCGGCAGGTCGAGGCGCTCCGCTCGAGCGTGCGGCTTGCGGTTAACGCTGCTATCGAGCGGCTCGGCAAGGCGGGCAGCGACCGAGTTTGGGCAGATATCGGGCGAGCCGATCTGCTGTTCCTGACCGAAGAGCGCGATCAGCGCGTGGTCCAGGCCTACCGGGATGCCGTGCCGAAAAGCGATTCGTTTGCTTGGGACGCAGCGAAAGGGCAGCTGCAGCTGTTTGCCAGCCTTGGGATTCGGGCCGCGCGGGCGACACTCATCATTGGGGAATTGGACGCTTATGTCGAACCCACCAAGTCAGTTCCGGGTTTGCACCTCGTCGTCGCTGTCGGTCACCGCATTGACGAGCCCGGCCGCGCGGCCCCACGCTTCCCGGCCGATCGGGAGCAGCTAGCGTGTGCGTTGTTTCGAAGCGCTCTGGCGAAGCTGAAAGCATCCGGATCCGCGCTCCGAATCCTTGCTTCTGCCGCACCCGGTACGGACGTTATCGTTCACGAATTATGCAACGAACTCGGTATCGAGAACTCGGTATGCCTGCCAATGCCTCAGGCGGATTTCGCCGGCAGCGTCTTCGGCGGCCTCGACGGCTGGCGGAGGCGGTTCTTCGAGCTCGTGAAGGATCGGCCGCCGCTCTGTTTGGGTGATCAGGTGGGGCTGCCGCGATGGCTGCAGGGGTCGGGTATCGATCCATGGGAGCGCGGCAATCGTTGGGTACTCGAGATGGCTCAGACTTCGGGCGCCAGCAAGATCACGCTTCTGGCACTCTGGGACGGCAATGCCACGGGGGACGCGCGCGGCGGCACCGCGGATATGGTGCGGATTGCCGAAAAGACAGGTGTATTCGACGTGCAAGTTATTGATGCCGGTCAACTACTAACGACCGGCGGCCGAGCTACCCAGCCGACTTCACCGCCCGCAGGCGGTACCTGAATGCAGATAATCGAGTGCGCGTCTGCACACAATGTCAACGCAAGATGAGTTGTGGGCAGCCTTAGACAACGAGCGGATCATAAGGCCGATATGTAGCAGCAAGGGGAAATCGATGCCGAAACCTTACGCAACCATATTCATCCATGGACTCGCAAAGAAGCCTGCGCCCGACAAGCTGAGGGAAATTTGGCTATGGGGCATCACCCGTGACAATCCCAACCCCGCTGTCTTTGCACCTCCGAACCGGGGCATCAATCTCGGCTCGCAAGGCATTCCCTCGTTTTTCAATTATTATGCAGACGTGTTCTACGGCACGGATTACGAAACGGAGCTTCAATCATACTACGAAGCGGACGATGAACTGGCGATACTTGATGGCGAGCACCTGAATCGAATCGAACCGGGTTTGAAACTGCCGCAAGCGGTAACCCCCCGCGAGCGCGCTTTCCTGCGGAATTTCGAGGGAAAGCTTGGCGCAAGTGCTGTGCTTACAACACCACCTGCTACGATCGCAACGACGGCCGAGGCCGTACAACAATCAGATGGTGTATCGGATCTGGAAATCGCAAGCTGGCTGCCGATGGGCATCAAACAAGCGGTCATCAAGAAGGCCGCAATGGAGGCGTTTTACTTCCTTTTTGACAAGGAATACGTGCGGGCCGACGGTGCGCGATTCATGGTGCGGCAGGAGCTGCGCAAGCGGCTGCTCGACGATTTGGCAAAGGCGAAGCAGGCCGGCGAGAAAATCGTTATCGTTTCGCACAGCATGGGCACGATGGTCGCTTATGATGTGGCGCGCAATTGCCCGGAATGTCCGGCGATCGACACGTTGATCACGATCGGATCGCCGCTCGGCATCCGTGAAGTGCAGGACGAACTCGTTGCGATCGATGCCGGGGCAGGTGGCGTCGACTTTCCGGCCGCAAAAGTACGTCGCTGGATCAATATCTACGATCCGCTCGATCCGGTTGCAGCGGCTGATCCGAAACTCGCCGGCGACTTTCGGGCAGTGGACGGCAAGAGCGTCGAGGACATCAAGGAATCAAATTGGGGTAGCTGGAGACATACCAGCACGCATTACTTTGCGGGTACTCAGTTCCGTCGCGTGTTGCGTGAATCGATCGGGATTGCCTAGCAATGGATTACGAAATCATTGAGAAGCTCGCCGCAACTCTCAAGAAGGGCATCCTTCCGGCGGCGCAGCCGCAGGATATCGATGCGGCGGTGCGGTTGATCGTTGAGAAATTGCCGGGCGCGCCGGTCGAAGATGTCCGGGCTGCGATGAGAGTGCTGAACGAACAGCGTCTGTTCGATCATACGCGGACGATCGGTCAGGCGTGGCACGGCGCCCGGCCCTTCGATGCTTCCGTTGCCAAGCGTTACGCGCAGGCGCTCATCGATCTCTTCGAGCTCGAGCCTGCCGAGAAGTTGCTGACCGATGCGCTTGGCAAGGCACGCAAACCTGAAGCGGGTGCGCAGGCAAAAAGCGAAATTCCGGAGTTCCTCGGTTTGCTCGGGCGCATCGAGAAACAGCGATTTGTGAAAACTCACGATCTGGATCGTCTTGTCAGCGCTACCGACCGTTATCTCGAGCAATTGAGTGAAGAACATAGCAGGAACGATCGGTTCTGGCACGCGATCAACGTGATTGCGCTCGCGTCTCGGGAAAAGGAGGCCAAGGTCGCGCCAACACATCGAAAGACACCGATGCCGCGCCCTGAGGATGTGCGCGACAGAATGAGCGTGCTTTACAAGGATACGCCGGACAATCTGTGGGTGCCAGCGACAGCATCGGAGGCGTGCCTTGCGTTGGAAGACTGCGACGCCGCCGAGCTATGGCTCTACCGGTTTTTGCACCACCCGTATGTGCTGCCTTTCAATATACAAAGCTACGATCGCCAGCTTCGTGAGATCTGGGGCGGTAATCCTGCGGGAGATGGCGCGCGCTGCGTCGACCGGCTCTCGCGCATCATAGCGCAGCATATCATACGCACTCAGGCGCAGTTCACGATCTCGACCGCAGCGATACCGGTTCTCAAAAAGGCGCTCGATGCGGCAGACGGTCTGGAGAAGAATTTTCTTGGCGAACGCACGTTCAGCCTCGCAAATGTGAGGGACATGCTCGCCGCGTGCAAATCCATTGGATGCGTGACGAATAAGACCGGGGCACGGCTGGGCACCGGTTTCCTGATTGCAGGCGAATGGCTGGGTCTTGCAGCTGCAGGTCCGGTGTTCGTCACCAATGCGCATGTGATTAGCGAGACTGTGCCAAAGGCGATTTCTCCTGGCAATGCGCTCGTAACGTTCGAAGTGGAGTCCGAGCTCGCCGGGCTTCCCGTCAATTATGCGGTGAAAGAAATGGTCTTCACGTCTCCGCCTGCCAAACTCGGTACTTCCGACCCGAAGGGGCTCGACGTATCGGTCGTCACGCTGAAGCCTGTCGGACGAGCAGAACCCCATTTCACAAGTCTCGCAGCAGCCAATTCGCTTCCGCTCATCGAGAGCAAAGCGAGAGCATATGTTATCGGCCACCCGCTCGGCGGTGGCCTGCAAATCTCGCTACATGACAGCGTTCTGCTCGATATCGACGACGCAGAGCGTCTCGTGCACTATCGCACGCCAACGGATCCGGCGAGCTCGGGAAGCCCGGTTTTTAATACGGAGTGGCAGGTCATCGGACTCCATCACGGCGGCTCCGAGAAAACACCAAGGCTGCACGGTGCCGGAGATTACGAAGCGAACGAAGCCATATCGTTGTCCGCGATACGAGCAGCCATGCAATAGAGACTTGCGGCGTCCCCCAGATGATGCAGCCGCTGCCAGGAAGCGTTTGAGTGTAGAGCAAGGTCTGCGCGACAGGGCGCGCTATTGCCATGGGTGACATTTTCCTGAGCTACACCCATGCAGACGAGCTGCACGCGCGGCCCATCGTTGAGCTTCTTGAATCGCAGGGGGCTTGCGCTGGAACAGTGGGGAGCGCGGTTTGGCGGACTCGAAGGGCCGGAATGACAGGCTTCAGCGGACCGATTTTATCGGATGGCGACGAACTTTTTCGCCGCGAGTTCGCGAGGCCAGACCAGTTTCATCTTTGGGATGCCGCCGCCGAGTTGATGACGGGGCCTTTCAGTGTGACGTTACGATGGCGCCAATGCTGTTCGGCCTTTTCGGCCGAAAGGTCTTTGTGGCCACGCCGACTGCCAGCTCCGCTCGTCCGCCGTTCGCACTGAGGAGACTACCTACACCGGTCGCAAAGGCGAGCGTCTGGCCGTGGCCGGACGGCGTTACGGCAGCCACCTCGATATCCTCACCGACGATCCGTCCGTCGCGCCTCAGTCCGACGCGAACCTCGTCATTAAGAGCCCGCACCTGCGCGTTGGTCTTGGCGATCAACAGATCGAGGGGGTCGACACCGCGCGCCGGGCGTTCTCCCAGGCATCGACCACACGTGTGACGGTCGCTTTTCGCCGGCCGCAAACCGCGCTCCTCGACGCTAGGCGGCAAAGGACGCTGTCGTGATGCCCACAGTCCCGATAGGCCTTCGCGCGGCGCGCATGCAAGCTAAATTCGGGCAAAGCCGCCGCTAATACTAGTTGAGCGGTGGCGTTAATGCGCCTTTTCTGGCGTTGCAATTTGTGATTGAATGTTGTTTTCAAAAGTTCATTTTGGAGCCTGATTATGCGTCGATTGCTGCTTGCGCTATTGACCGGTCTGTTCACGCCGTCGCTTGCCGCCGCTTGGGGCGACACTGGTCACAAGGTCGTATGCGAGATAGCATTCCGCCTCGCGCTGCCCGAGGTGCGATCGGAGATCCGGCGCCTGATGAAGGGCGACGAGCGCTACGACTTCTTCCGGGACGCGTGCATCTTTCCAGACCATCCACGCACGCGTGACACCGAGCACTACGTGAACCTCGCGAGGACGGCGAAGGGGATCGACACGCAATCGTGCCCGCAAGCGCCGAAGTGCGTGCTTTCGGCAATCGAAAGCGACATGGCCGTCCTCTCATCGTCGGCCGACGATGAGAGGAAGCTGACGGCACTGAAGTATCTGGGCCATTGGATCGGTGACCTGCATCAGCCGCTTCACGTGTCGTTTGCCGACGATAGGGGCGGTAATAGCGTCTCGATCAACGGCGAGTGCTCGCCGAACCTGCATTCCGCCTGGGATACGTGCCTCGTGCTCAAGGCGGTCGGCGAAGATCCCGTGCTGGCGGCGTCCGATATCGTCAAGTCGATCACGCCGGCGCAACAGGAACTCTGGACGCAGGCCTCTGATCCTCGAGACTGGGCCAACGAGTCCTTTGCCATCACGGTAGCCGTGACGACGCAATATTGCCGCCGGCAAGGCGCCTCATGCAATCAACCAGCCGACGATATTGTCATCGACGAGGCTTATATCCAGGCGAACCGCGAGATCGTTCGTACCCAGCTCGCAAAGGCCGGCATTCGTCTTGCTCGCGTTCTGGACAAGGTACTCCGGCCATGAAGAATTTCGATGCGGACGCTCGAAGGCCGCATCGATGTGCCGCGGTCCGGGAAACCATCGCGGCGGTCGCGGTCGCCGCGATGGTCGGTCTGCCAACAGCGGCAACCGCGGGCGGCATCGAAATAGACGCGCGCGAATACAAGCTTCTGCTGACTCCGGAGCATTTCGCCGGCGATCCCGGCGTGCGCGCAGCGGAATTCTGGGATGGACAGCTCAAGCCGATCATCGCCGCACATCTGGACCCTCGCGAAAACGGTGATAGCCGCGCAAAGAAGTCCTTCTCACTTCACCATCAGCGCAAAGTCTCCTTCAAGGACACGGCGGACTGCATTCTAAGCGCGGCTGGTTTCTCTTATCGCGAACGAGCGGATATGGCCGCCGGGGTGGCACCGGCCGCCAATATCGAGACGACGCTTAAATTCCGGAGTCCAGATGTATTCCTCTCTACGACGTCGCGCTTCGAAGGACGCGAGAACGCCAAGTCCAAGCTCGAGGAGGATATCTCGATCGCACAAGGGGGCGCGATCCGGAGCGGCTATTCCTACTCAGTTACACAGAAGCGCCGTGCCGCCCAGCCGGCTATCTCGCTTCGAACCGCCGTCGAGGCCTATCCCGGGTCGCTTCGATTGCTCGAGAGCCTTTCTGGCGATGCGCCGCAACCTGAGGCTGGGCTGGTCTCCGGACCGGTCTTTGCGGAGCTCGTCTACAGCAAGGCACAGGTCGATCTCGGAAACGATACCGACGCAGAGTTCGATCTAACTCTCTGGTATCCATCGGAAGCCACCGATCGCCGCAGGCCCGCCGTCGTTGAGATTTCCTATAGTTACGATACCGAAAAAGGGCAGGTGGATGGCAAGGTCGCACTCCGCGGCGTGAAACTGTTCGCGGCGCTGCGCAAAGAGCTATCCGCATGGATTGCACCGGGTAGTCAGAGCAAGACCTCACGCGCTCTTCCGAGCGGGTGTCACGAGAATTGAGCGCGTCGAGGCGAAGTCGAATATAGCCTTACTCGCCTACGGCTCACGAGTCATTGCTCGGCGGCTACGATATTTCGCGGTCCCCGGAATGTAGTCGTCCTTCGCCCATCGAGCATCAGGTTGAAGGTTGTATGTAGTGATGCTGCCTGTGGCGTGCATCCGTTCCCAGATAGCCCGTGCCCTGTAATGCTCGTACAGGCGTAGAAACTCGGCCATGTACGTGCGCGCTATCGATTGGCTGCCCCGGATTTCGAGGATGTTCTCGTCGTTGTTGTAGAGGGAGGAGCCTGACATGTTCGCCGAGCCGCTGAAGATGACCGGCGCCGACGTCTCTCCGTCGATCACGATAAATTTGTGGTGGATCAGAACGGGCGGGTAACCGGGATATCGTTCCCCAGGAAATAGCTCCTTCTCGACCCAGAAACCCTCCGGAGGTTCGCCGTACCACGACTTGTCAAAGACATCTTTCTGTTCGCGGGAACGATGATAAAGCTCGACATTGGCTCGCACATCGGCGCGGCTGTCGTCCGCGCCGTCTTTGGGTTGGGTAATATTGTTGACCAGGCCGAACATCATCTTGCCGTTGTCGCCCGCCGCGAAGCAGGCATCCCGCAAGAGGTCATCGGTCGGCGTGAACAAGCAGAACAGCACGGATGACCGCGACGAGTGGATGGCTTGCACGATCGCATCCATCGAAATGCGCGCGGGGTCCTTCTCGGGCGAGAAGAATGCACGAATCCCCGCCGATCCTACCGTCTCCATCGGCGTCCAGTCGGCACCCGCACCGATATTCCCCATGGTCGGATTTTCCTTCAACCGGTCAACCCGCTCTTGATAGTGAGCGGCGAGGGCGGAAGACGCGAAGGTGTGGACCACGTTAGCCTGGCTCGTAAGTCCGCCGGTTGTGAAATTGGCCGATCCGCATAACAGGGAGGCCGGGCCGTCGGCCGTGTGCGCGATAAGGATCTTGTTGTGCATGATCTTGCCGCGCGTCCGGTCGTACAACTTGACCTTCCTATTGGGCTTTAGCCAATCCTTTATGGGTTGATTGGGAAATACCTTCTCAAATATCCTCGTCGCTGAGTTTCCCGCCACTCGCCTTGCGTAGCTGCTCTACTTTCTTGGCGAAGGCCTGGGAGCTTACGACCGCCCTGTTGAAGTAGCTGCCAATACCATCGACGACGTGCAAAGGTAATTCGACGTCGATGCTCGCGCTGTCTGCATCGACGAGGCCGAACTGATCGGGTTTGCCGACGACCGGCGCGATCACATAGGTAAACTTGGATCCGGGCTGATCTTCATCGATCCTGGCGTCCCACCACATGAATTTCTGAATGGGCGCCCGCTCGGTCGGCAGATCGTGGCCGTCCGGCGCTGGACCGTCGAAACCAAGGCGATTGGGGAGCCAATTCCATTTCTTGCCATCGATCGTGACCGGTGCGTCCCCGGATCGAAATGGCGGTGTCCGCCGGATGGCGAAGCCCAGAAAGTCTTTCCGGTCGGCTCCATCTGGCCAATCCATCGCAAGTAACACGAGGGTGGGAGAAAGATAGCTGCGGGCGATCACCTTCAATTGACTCTCCGCGCGGTTATGGAGCGTTGCCTTGCCACGAACCGTAGAGTGGGTTGGGAAGCAGGAAGTAGTCCTTGCCGAACACGAGGCCGGGCATTCCGTTCGAGCGTGCATCCGCCTGCGTCATCTTCGGTAGATCAAGCACATTGTCCCCGATCCATAGAACGAACCGATGGGGCCTGTTCCAGGAGGCGCGTGCCGACCCGTCCGCGTCCTTTGACCAGCACCACACGGCGTGACCCTCCCCGATCAGTCGGCGCCTGCGATCCTTGTCGTTCCTGTAACCGTATCGCTGCCACTCGTCGGGATTGCCGGCCTGCGTATCGATTGCACGTCGACCAAGGATGCAGACCCCTTTCCGATCGTCCTTCATGCCAAGTCGCACGAGATTGCCCCGGGCAACTTCCTCGAGATCGGCATCGCGATTGGTGATCACGGCGATCTTTCCGCCGCTCGACAGCACATGGTTGATGAACTCGATTGCTCCCGGAACTTCTTTAGCGGCCCCGCGAGCTTCCCACGAAGCCCAGCGCTCCTGCACGTAGCCGAGACCGAGATACTCGTTCTCGAACTGGCCCAGCGAGTTGTCGAAAATAGTCTCGTCGGCGTCGAGCGAGACTACCCAATCCGAGGCGTAGTCCCCTGTTGCCCGAATGGCGTCGACTCGTCGCTTGGCTTGGTCGTAGATGAACCGCGCAATGAGAGGAAACTCGGCCGATCGCCGGTACCACTTGAGCCCATTGCTCATCTGACCTTTTTTAGGAGCCAGATCGCCGACGTCTTGCACATTGAGTTCGACGGCGATCGGACAGTGATCGGATGCCGGTGGAGAGCCGGCCTCATAGACGAGTTCTTGAAAGCTGTCAGGTTTTAGCAGTGGTAGGCTACCGGGGTTTAGAACGATGTAGTCGATAAATTGATTGAACGACGGCTGGCAACGGGCCGCCGTGTCGCGTTTCACGGTAAGCGAGAGATCCATGAATGGATCGCCCGGAACATCGATCCCGGTCCAGAACTGCTCTTCGGCCTGCAGCCGCCGATTGAAGTCGCCGAGCAGAACGAACGGAACTGCATCCTTTGCTCGCTCTTGGGTCCATTTCTTGAGGACCTTCTGCTGATCGAATAGCACCTGGCAATCGTCTCCGGCCCCAGGTGCACCGGCAGGGCAGCCAGACTTCAAATGGACCGACAGGAGGCGCAAAGGGGCGCGGGCCTCCAGAGTGATATCGACCCCGTACCGATGTCGATTTGCGCTGCCCACGTCGAGAGCCGTCAAGTCTGGGTTGCGCGAATACTTAATCGGCTTCCTGATGACGAAACCGGCACGTTGCGTGATGATCATCTTGTCGGCCATTCCGGCGCAGGGCCGTAGCATCTCCTGATCCGGATTTCGCGCAACCTCGAAAGACCAGATTTCGGCATCGAACACTCGGGTCAAAGCCTGTTCGCTTTCGACCTCCTGTACGGCGATGAATCCGCGCCCAGGCGATCGGCATGCTGTCTGAGCGCCAGATAGTCGGCAGCTTGACGGGGGCGGCAACCCTCACCGTCGCCGTCGGCAAGATGCTCCATGTTCCACGACGCGAGTTTCAATGCATTGGCATCGCATGTGATCGCGATGCAAAAAACAAGCGCAATCAGGATCAGCCTGGTGATGCTTATCATAACGATCCCCAAGAACGATGCTTATAAGCCTGACGCGTTCGGCGCCCCATAAGGGCGGAAATGGTGGCGTGATGAATGATCCGATGGTCCAATCAAGGTTTTCGAACTCCCAAGCACCATCGGTTGCCTGAGTCGGGCTCAATGAGTGAAAAAAATCTTAGGTTTGGAAATTCCAAAGAGGAGGTCAAACGTGACTGAATAAAAACTCTACGCAATCTATAGTAGATAAGGCACTGCAAGGCAAGTGGCGCCGTTGTCGCATGGACATTGTCCGTCCGCATAGCACAATCGCAGCCACTATACTTTAGGATGTGCCTCATGCAAGGTGGTTGTCATGAAGTGACTGATTTCGAAGGTCGGAGATGCAGGCGCTGCTTTGGTCGATCCCATGACCGGAATGGCCGGCGATGGCCGAGAGCCTGGTAAGGCTGCACCGAGCGTCAGCTATTGCCGGCTGTCGATCAAGCAGGGCGTGCTCATCAACACCATCAAGCGCCTTCAACGTCGAGCCAAGAGGCTCCGCAGGGCCTCTGATCGACTGATGCGGGCCGAGGCGAAGCGCAGCGAGAGCCACCCCAAGAACCAAGAGACCAACGATGTTCAAGCTGCTGTCGATGGCCAAGGGACACTATCGCAGCCTGCTCGCGGTGGCAGCGAGCCCAGAGCCGCCAAACGCGGAGCAGGTCGCGGACCTGATCGGCTGTCGCAGCTCGTCCGCAAAGCAGTATCTGGCCGCTCTTGATCGCCGCGGACTCCTCCGACGCATCCGTCATGGGTGTGATGACATCGACGAGGCAGTGTTCGTGCTCACCGACGCGGGCGCTGATCTATTCGGTCGGATGCCGCAGGGTCAACCCACGAGCCCTCGGTCGTACGTCACGCGGACGGAAGTTGGACGTCCATCGACTCCCGTGGCTTAGTGGTCGGCACAGCCGCTCCCGCCCCGCCGTCGGCCCCCATGCCTTATCCCGAGACGATTAGGCAGGTCGAGAGGACCATGTCCAATGCTGGCCAAGACATCGCAGCCAAGGGTGCACTTCAGCGGGTCGACGTGCGCGACGTGAAGACCTTCTGTGCCAGCTAAGGGCGTGCGGTAACTAGTGAACCGAATTGACTGGGGCCGCTGCCCAGCGGCGAAGGAATGGCGCTTGCGATCACGACAGCGAGCCCCGGTCAGCCTTCAGCGCACCTCGTCTACTGGGTGCTGCCAAGCGAGGCATCCGGTCGATATCCGCTCGCCAAATGACGTACGCATTGCTGTCAGAACCGGACAGAAGCAGAACGTTTGGTCATGTCGGCTATCCCTGACGTCAGGTCGCGTGTCTGCGTCCCCCCTGAAAGCGGAAGCCCCAGTTTATGAGTACACGCCTCGGGCTCAAGCTTCGCCTTCAGATAACACTGGAAGGAGACCGAGGGCGCTCCCCGGATAAAATGAGCAGCCATCTGAGTGGCCATCGGATACACGGAGCGGCGATCGTCCCCCGTGTGGGGGCCGGCCATGACCGCACCCGGGTAGCGCCAGGTTCGCGCGGGGACTGTTGCCCGAGACTGGGGCCTACGCGCGACTCAACACCCTGCTAACCTGCGCTGCGGACCACTCGCCCATGCTTCCGCTTGGCTGTTCGCTGTTTTTTCACTTCATCTCTTCTCCAGAAACCAATTAGGGGCCACGACGCGCGCGGTTTCGGTGGCAACATCGGCTAGGTCCTCATGCGTGCTCCGCATGATGTGGCCCATCCACTGTGCGCTAACTTCGAGTATCCGATTCGGCCCGTATCTTCTAATTCCGGCAGCTCTCTTGATGAGGCTGTTGGACGCAAGAACTCGCTCGCGATTAAAAGCGCCAAGCAAATCAATCCAAATGTACTTTGGATAAGCCGACGGTGAACCGCGATTCGGGGCGATGCCCCAATTTTATCGGTTGTACCCGCTCAAGTTGTAGCTAGAATTGCGGGTGAACTCGTTAATTGGGGGGTGCCGCCTTTCGTGCGGAAGAAAAATGATTGTGACCGGTGGACTGTATCGTGAGATCTGCGAGTGCCCGCCTTGGGATGCCGTGTATGGCTCAGGTGGTCGGGCTGCGGCCGCGATCGCCAACCTGTCTGCCTCCGTCGAGTTGCACACCTACTCGCCATTTTCGAGGCAAATGACTGCTCAGCTCTATGGCCAACCACGAGTAAGGCTTCAGCTAACGCCGTCAAACGCTCAAATCGTTTTCGCCTACCTTCATCCCCTCTCTCGGCCTTCAGTTGCGCCAACCGAGCTGCGACAGCATTCTCCCATCCACGTTCAGGGTGATGCCGTAGTCCGATTTGGGTTTCTTGAAGGAGAAGCAATCGTTGTGGCGAACCGCGCGGTTTACGACCCCCAGACGTCAGCAAGGCCTGCCAGATTTCGCGAAAATGGCTCCCAGGCCAACGAACTAGCCCTCGTACTGAATGAACAAGAACTTCGAACTCTCGGACAAACGTCCGACATTATACTCGCGGCAAGAAATCTTCTTGAATCGGAAGGGGCGGCGTTCATCGCAGCAAAACGCGGTGTAAATGGTTGCGCGGTGTTTCATCGCGACGGTCGTATTGACCACGTGCCCGCGTATCGATCGCAAAATGTATTCAAGATCGGAACAGGAGACGTTTTCACCGCAACGCTCTCCTACCACTGGGCAAAGGAAGGAAGGGCTCCTACAGACGCAGCCAATCTTGCGTCGCGCGCAGTAGCCAGTTACGCCCAAACCAAAGAGCTACCAGACGCGGTCTCTGTCCTTACCGACCTTAGTCCTGTTGCACCGAATCGATCGGCCAAAGTAATCATCGTGGGCAGCATAGAGGCTCTTCAAGACCGATGGCTATTGGAAGAAGCTCGGTGGTGTATCCGCGAGTTAGGGCTGACCGCAATCTGCCCCGATCTCGGCGAAGAGCCTGAATCGCATGACCTTGCAGCTACCGCAGCTTTGTTTCTTGCTCGCGACAACGAATCCTTCGAAAGACGCGCGGAGGCGCTCGTTTCGAACCACTCACTGCCTGCTGTGGTCTTTTCTGATCGTGCTTTGAGCGTAGGCAGCGCTGCCGAACAAATCGATGATTTTGTTACCGCAATCTATAGAGTCTGTTGGTTAGCCTTAGAAGCGCAAGCGGCACAGTAGGAAGCCGCATTGCAAAACGCGCCTCACTCATTTGCGCGATATACGGAGGAAGGTGCCGATTATGCACGACGTGTGCATCATTTACTCTCGTAAAGATGAGCATTTGCTTCCCGCCTTGGAGAAGGCGCTGTCTCCCGGATGGTCCGTATGGTGGGATCGGACTGTAACAGGCGACTTCCGATCGGCGATCGAGGCGGCAATAAAAGCAGCGAAATGCGTCATTCCGATCTGGTCATCTGCCTCTCGACAAAGCCAGATCGTCATCGACGAAGCCAATCTTGCCGCCCAGAACAATATCCCTCTTTTGCCTATCATGGTCGAGAAGTTAGTCACGCCGCCGCTGGGGTTTGGATCGATCGACGCCGTGCAGCTGCACGGCTGGGATGGAAATCCAGACCATCCGGGCCTGCCTAAACTGAGAGACAAGCTTCGCTTGGTTGTGCCGGAGCGCGCAGCCAAGCGTCCCCTAAAGTTCGCCGTGCGGGACATAGAAGTCCACTCCCCGACATTTTTCTTTTCCGTCTCCTCCCACGAAACACGGCTCGCGCCGATTGAAGCGATCAAGGCGCTTGCACTGTTCGGAGCGGAAGCAATTTTGGTTTCCGCTTACGACGTGTTCAATAGCCAAGCGGCAGCAACGTTCAGTAAAGCTCTGAAACGGGCCCAAGCGAACGGCACGAGGATACTTCTCGATTCTGGAAACTATGAGGCATCGCGCAAGTCAGATAAGACTTGGAAGGCATCGAAGTTTCACCGTGTCCTGAAGACGACTCCCCATGATTTCGCTTTCTGTTTTGATGAACTCGATCCTCCCAACAATCGAGATCGCATGGTGAGACAGATTGCGGCTGCTGTTGAGCGCGATTCGAAGTTTACATCGAAGACTGTCTTACCAATCGTACATGCTCCAAAAAGCAAGGACGGGAAGTACAACTTGGAGCACATACCCTACGTCATTCGAAAATTGGCCGAAGCGCTTGCTCCACCTGTCATTGCTATTCCGGAGCGCGAACTTGGGCCGGGCTTAATCGCGAAAGCCAGGACGCTCGCATCAATCCGAACACAACTCGCCACTCTGGGCCGGTACCAGCCACTCCATCTTTTGGGCACCGGCAATCCATTGAGCATCGCCGTGTTGTCTGCGGTTGGGGCCGATTGCTTCGATGGGCTCGAGTGGTGTCGCGTTGTTGCAGATGCCGCGAACAACACCCTCTTCCATTTTGAGCAGTATGACTTCTTTTCCTATCAAACTCGAGTTGCCCAATCACCGATTGTGCGTGATGCGGTGAACAGCGATAAGATCAACTATGCAGGAAAGGTTCTCTTTCACAACATGGACTATTTCGCTCAATTTCTGGGAGACCTCAGATCGGCGACTCACGGAGGCAAGCTGGTCCGATTCCTAAGTGAGCGCCTGCCCGTCGGGAGCATGCCTCAACTTGAATCAGCGCTACCTGAGGTGTTCTAGATGAAAATGATTGAACCTCATCTGCTTCGCGAAGCGGTCGCAGCAATTTGTCCAGACGTCGCGTTGCGGACCGAAGGGCAAGGAACGGAGACCGATGAGCGTCTGCTCTGGAAAGAGCTTTCGTGTTGCCTGCTCAGCAGTCAGGTTCCTTATGAATTGGCTACCGCCGCTGCAGAGGCCATCCACCGATCGGGCGTACTTCTCGATCCATCGGTCGAGGTTGAGAAGACAGCCGAGAAAATACAGCTCATCCTCCGCTGCCCGCTCGAGGTTGCGGGCCGTAGTCGTAGCTATCGGTTCCACGTCACAAAATCCAACCAACTCGCGCGAACTTGCCATGCGGTGCGGAACGAAGCAAAGAGCTTGCAACGGCTTATGGATGGATTCGATAGCGCTGCAGCCGCGCGCTCTTGGTTTTTGCAGCGAGCACCCGGAATGGGCCCCAAACAAGCGAGCATGTTTCTTCGCAATATCGGGTACACCTACCAATTAGCAGTTCTTGATCGCCATGTGCTCAACTATATGGCCGCCCTTAAGATCGAGACGGCCGAGGGCCCCGGCGGAGTAAAATGGTATTACAGGTGCGAACACTCGTTAAGTCGTCACGCTGAAGCTATTGGCTACCCGGTCGGACTGCTAGACTGGGCGATCTGGATCGTAATGCGTGTTGCTCGGAAAAACTCGTTGGTGCTGTCGTGAGCGTAGTCACTCTGGTGTCTGGTGGATTAGATTCGACCCTTGTCGCGTATCTCACCCGCGAGACGGGCGTTGAACAACATCCTCTCTTTATCAACTATGGCCAGCGCTCCTGCCAGCGGGAGCTAGAAGCTTGTAGGAGTTCACTGCGGCGGATAGGGCTAGCTGAACCGACCGTGGCCGATCTGTCTGGCTTTGGGCATCTCATAAGATCGGGTCTCACGGATACGAAACTGCGGGTCTACGAGGATGCATTTACTCCCGGACGAAATATGCTGTTCCTGCTGGTAGCTGCGGCGCACGCTCATCAAGTGAATGCCGATGCTGTTGCCATCGGGCTCTTGCACGAAAGCACTAGCCTATTTCCCGACCAGACCTCCGCATTTCTAAGCGGGGCGGAAAAGATGATCACGCGATGTATGGGAAAGCCGATAAAAGTTCTGGCTCCCTTAGCGTCCTTCTACAAAAAAGACGTTGTATCGCTCGCAGCTCAGAAAGGCATCAGAGGCACGTATTCTTGTCACGTTGGCAATGAGGAGCCTTGTGGCGCCTGCATCGCTTGCAAGGAATTCAACTTTTAGGAGGCTTAGATGGGTGGCGGCAGCGGCGGTGGCGGCAGCAACCGATTAGGCGACACACGAGCATTGGAAGAGAAAGCAAAACGGGTCCTCCAAGGTGGCCGTAAGAATGTCTTCATAAGCTTCGCCCATGAGGACCTTGACGAAGTGAACCTCCTTCGCGGCCAGTCGAAAAATGAAAATAGCGATATAGAGTTCAATGACTATTCGGTCAAAGAACCGTACGACAGCGTGCGAGCCGAATATATCAAGAGTAGGCTCACGGAACGAATTAGTCAGAGTTCTACAACGGTAGTTTATCTGTCGAAGGATACTCCGCAGAGCCGGTGGGTTCGATGGGAGGTTGAGAAGAGCATCGAGTTGGGCAAACGAGTCATCGCTGTTCACGCCGGTCAATCGGCGCCTACCCCTCCTACCTGGATAAGCCAAAACAAGATCAAAGTGGTGCCTTGGTCCTCGCTGGCCCAAGAACTGAACAAGTCCTAGCCAAGGGAGCCTGCATTGGTTGTAGCGGCGTTGGCAGGAAGGCGAGTAGATTCCCGGGTTAGCCTGCCGAACCAGCGCTTCCGCCGTTCCTCCGCCGAGTCAATTCCGCCCGCAAATTGGACACCCGCTGATCGATCTCGGCCGCTCGGTCTGACCGGCGTTCGCGAGGTTGCCAAGGATGAGCATCAGACGTTCCGGTTGGAACAGCCGCTGGGCGAGGTTCACCACCACGATGGCATCGAGCTTGGCCATGGGAAGAGAGCGCCCCTTGCGGCCGATGTTGCCCCGACGTGCGTCGGTCGGGCACGTGGCGGCCCACCTCGTTGAGGTCCGCTATTGAGGCATGGCGGGCTAGATTTGCTCAGGTTGAGTTCTTCGCATTTTGAGCCGACCTCAATGCTGGTTCATGATTGATCCGACGACGTTGGTAATGGGGAGCATTCACATCGCTGATGTTCATGCCACGACTGAAGGCAAGGATCACGAGCGCCGGCCCGCATCCGGCCGCCAAATTGTCGTCGATTTTAGGTTGCGAAGCTGATATGTTCCCGCAAGAGCAACTAAGGCTAATTTTTTAAGGCATTCTCGGGGGCTCGGTGTGCGTAACAGCCTTCATGTGATTTCATCCATATGTGTCGCTCTTTGGACGACAATTTTCGCCGGCCGCTGTCCCGCAACGGAATACCCTCTCGGACAGCTAAGCTTGGGAAAGCCGCTCGCAGGCGACTTTAGCGCAAACTACAAGTGCTATTCTCGGGTGGAATTTTCAGGCACAACTCAATGCAATTTGAATGCTCCGCTGGCAAACCGCGCAAACATATCCGACATATTGATCGAATCAGCGAGCCGGAAAATATTGTATGCATACAGCAAATCCTATGAGTCCGACGCCCTTGGACGGGTAGAAGCCCGGGCGGTATCGGAAATCTCGAATATCCTTGGTAGTTCGTCGCCGAAGCGCTTTTCCATAGGTGGCGCAGTTGTTGCTGCTTGGGGTGATGTCAAACTAGAAAAAATTAGCACCAATGCTGAGGAATACCGTGAAATCAACGGGCCCATTGAAAAACGATATGGGTTGCTGATCGATGTGGGCGGCGACTTCAAGGCGGTAAAGGAGGCGAACCGGCCGATCTACCGTGTTATAGGCGGGGACGGCTTCCTCCTGACTTTGTCGCAAAACAAGCCGAAACAGATTGTCGTCCAGCGGCTCATCGTTTCAGCTGGAAGCTTGGCCCTGAGAAATTTCAAATCACAAGCCGATCAATTCCTGGCCGAGGACAACGGGTCTACGCCGGATGACTATTCTAAATGGTCCGAAATAGCGTTTATGGCGCGCCGTCTGGCCTTGAACACAACTCCGGAAATCGCAAACGGAGCCGTAGACGAAGCTTTCAGCGCTCAAGGCCAAAAGTATCGTTCGCATGTGTGGGCGCTTCTTCCCATGAGCGTCATAAAGCACCTGCAGGCCGGCACTTACATGGCTGTCGACGTCTTTGGCGAAAGAACTGAATTTCCTACTATTCGGGATAGTATCGTTGCTCAACTAAACACAAGCCCAACGGAGCCGTTTTCCGATTTTCTGCTGTACACGTTGGGACGTTTTGATGACGCAGTTCAGTTCAACCAAAAGTCTCCGGTGCATACCGTCCTAGTCTACGCAGCTGCTCACGCGAAGCTCAGAAAAGTTCTTTCAAAGGTGTTTCAAGTAGTTTCCCGGCATGGCGATCGAGAGCTGCTGCTTGATCAAGTGCGCCCCCAATCTCATCTCGATCAACGTGATTCAGAAGATGCTTTGTTTCAGGACGAGGGTTCGGCGAAATCGATCAACAAAAATTATCAAGAGCTTCTGAAGAGAGTTCGCGAAACCGAACGCAAAGACGAGCTCAGATCCAGAGACAAATCACCGACGGAAAGGAATATAGAACTAGCAAGACGGAGTTTCTTCGACGACTCATTCTATGAGGCTGCATTTTCAACTGACGAATATTTGGACGGCGAGCCCTCGCTGACACAGTACTTGCACTACTTAAATCAACTAGCTGAGCGTTACGGATCTCGCCCGCTCTTGCAAAGAATTCCTGAGTTCGGCGGGCTCACCGATCCACTGTTGCCAGCATTCGAGGAGGTTTTGAAAGACCGCAGATCGAGACATTCCGACGATGCAGCCTATTTCCTCGGGTGGCTTGCCTATCACCGCGGAAATACAAATGATGCGCTGAAGAGATTCGAAACCGCCATCGCACTCCTTCCTAAAGTCGGCTCGACCGACGCCGATGAAGACGATGGTCTGGACTACGCAGACGCCGCGGAACATCAATCGAGTCGCATCCTACGCATGTTACTGCCGGAAGACGCGCTAAGTCGCGTCCAGAACAGCAAGGTTTTTTCCTCGCGACCTCTACTTTGGTACACGGCGCTGGCTCAACTCTATCATTCCGGTAAATATCAATTGGTAGTAGACAACGCTCAGCGCGCGCTGCGAGAATTTGGCGTTACAGTCGAAAACTTGCCGGTCACGACTGATGCCAACCGAATCTCGGACGCTTTCGAAAGATTGCAATTGGCTAACGAGGGCGAACTGCAAGGCATCACTTATCTCTATCAAGCGTCGCGCGAAGCCCGGCAATTAGAAGCGATGTTGGCGAACATCGACAAGCAATCGCCGGCATCATCGGAGACTGAAATCAGAAGAATCGTAGTCAAATACTCGATGATGCGAGATCCCGATGAGCGCACCCAGAGAACGCCAGGTCCAAAGGCATTACACAGGGATTTGCGCCAGAGTATACAGCTCGCGCGGCTCGCACTCGATCTCTTGCCCCGAAACGCGAGCTTCCAAAAATTGCGAGAATGGCTGCACTACAAACGCATCGCGCTTCTCGCACAGTTTGATCCGATGAAAGTCGCTGACGCGAACGCCGCATTCCAGGCCGAATTTCCTGCGTCTCGGCTCATCGACGATTCGATGGCGGAACAGGTCTTTGCGGAGGCCGTTATCGTGGGTGACATGGCCAAGGCGACGACCACGTTCAACACGCTGCGACAAAAATATCCAGCGGCAAATGCCATCGACAACGCATATAGCTGGATGGCGATCGGTTGGACTTGCGTTGGACAACCGGTCAAAGCCCGCGAGATAGATCAGCAAATCGTTCGTCGTTTTGCCTTGACAAGACACGCGTCATTTGCGCGCAAGCGGTTAAGTGATCCGCAAGCGTGTGCTCCTCTAGAATCGCTTTACGCGTGGGATTACCGAGCCATGCTTTGGCGAGAGCAAAATCGAGTTGATGCTAGTCACGACGCTCTGAGGACTCATCCACGGTGACTTCGCGCGCCACGCGAAGTCCGATCTGATCGTTGCCGTCGTCTCCGAGAGCGTGCCAGTCGCGGCTCGCAGAGCGCAGTGCTTTGGCATCAGATAGCCAATTCCCGCCTCGCACCACCCGGCGGCGGTCGCAAGTCGGACCAGTCGTCCAAGGCTCTTCAGTCTGCGGCGCGCCTCTGTAGGTGTCGTGGAAGCAATCTTCTACCGTAAGCGTAGCGCAGAGGCCCGTCGGATTGTTTGTGCGGGGTCTTAAGAGCACCGTTAGAAGAGTCATCTTCAGCAAGGGTGCTTACAATGGACGACCATTCGGATGACATAAGACGACCGTTGTCGCCGCGTATCGAAGTGTATGCTGGCGCAGGTCGCAAGCGGTGGCCGGATGATTTGAAGGCACAGATTGCCGCGGAAAGCCTCGAGCCGGGGGCGGTTGTCACAGACGTCGCCCGTCGCCATGGCTGCCGGCCCCAGCAGGTGCACGACTGGCGGCGCCGGGCGCGTTTG
>NZ_AUEZ01000014.1 GCF_000426245.1 Bradyrhizobium sp. Ai1a-2
CAGGTCGACCGCCTGGTCACGGCAGAACGCGGCCAGTTCTGCAAAGCCTGCCGTATCGTTATTGAAGCTCGCAAACCGATGCCCGGGTTCGATGCAGACATCGAGCCGGGCTTTCGAAACGTCCACTCCACAAATCGTCTTCTTCACGGTAACCTGCCTTGTCCATGCGATTGGAACTCAAGCGACTGTTCGGTCGTACGTGACATGGCAAAGATCCCAGAGCTCATCCACGGTTGTGGCCGGAGGGGTAACGGGCGACTTCGCCACGCGCCTTGGCCGGTGGCCACCGGCCAAGGCGCTAAGTCGCTTCCATCGCACAAATCGTGCCCGTGCAGATACAAGGGGTTGTCTCCGCGGGCGACGGTGCCTGTGGAGAGAACCCCTCACCCAAACGAACTTGCGGCCAATGGCTGAGCTGCCCTCTCCCACAAGGGGAGAGGGCGCAATAATTGGCGCCGTCGAAGTAAGCTCGCAGGCTCACTTCTTCCCGATCAACCCCTCGACCAAGTCCAGCAGCGTTGCCCTGGTCTCCTGCCGGAAGCTGCGGCGCGGGATGGCGAGTTGCTGCAACAGGATTCCGATCAGCGTGGACACGAATAGCTCGGCATGCGCGCGCGGGCTCATCGAGCCGGCTGCGCGGAGCGCGAGCTCGGAGCTTTGCCGCCAGGTGTCGAACCATTCGGCCACGATGGGCCGGTAGCGCTCGCTACGCGCGGCGGCGAGGAACACCTCATAGCAGGCAATGTGAATGTCGGGCTGGGTCTTCAATTCCTGCCCGTACCAGCCGACGAGTTCCTCGATCCAGGCTTCGACATCGAACGCCTTGCTTTGCAGGCTGAGCGATAGCGCCTGCAGCCGTCCGACCTCGCGCGTCAATGCGAAGCGCAGCGCAGCGTCGACCAGGATATCGCGCGTGGCAAAATGATGTGTTACGGCGCCGAGCGACATGCCGGCTTCGGTCGCGACCGCGCGATGGGTCACGCGATCGATCCCGGAACGGCCAATGATGCGAAGGGTCGCTTCCATCAGCGGACGCTCGCGTGCAGTTATCTCGTGGTCGGCCTGCTTCGCCAATTTGACTCCCGTTGCATTGCTGCATTGCGCCGCCAACAGAACAAATGTTCTGTTTTTCGGATATTACGTATCGTAACCTGCACTGGCAAGTCGGACACCGAACAGGAGCGCAATATGCCTGCCTACCGGCTACATTACTTCCCGGAGTCGGGGAACAGCTACAAGCTCGCGCTGATGCTGACGTTGTGCGGCGAGACGTTCGAGGGCGTGTGGACCGACTTCGGCGGCGGCGTGACGCGGACCGCCGAATGGCGCGCCAACGTCAACCCGATGGGCGAGATCCCGGTGCTGGAGGAGGACGGCGTGCGGCTGACCCAGACCGCGCCGATCCTGTTGAAACTGGCCGAGCAATATGGCCGGTTCGGCGCCGGCAATGCGCAGGAGCAGTTCGAGCTGCTGCGCTGGCTGTTCTGGGACAATCACAAGCTCACCGGCTACATGGCGACCTACCGCTTCCAGCGGACCTTCATGCCATCATCAAACCCAGACGTGCTGAAGTTTCTGCGCGGCCGGATCGATGACTATCTCGGCATCCTCGAACGGCATCTGCAAGACAAGGCCTTCGTTATCGGCGCGCGGCCCACGGTGACCGATTTCTCGATGATGGCCTACCTGCATTATCCGAGCGACGAGACCGGCTATGAGTTCGCCAAGAGCCATCCGGCCGTTCATGCCTGGCTCGGCCGCATCGCGGCGCTGCCGGGTTGGAAGTCGGCCTACGATCTGTTGCCGGGAAAACGGCTGAAGCATTACGCGTGAGGTCAGCGGCTCAGCCACGCCCAGACGATGCCGGCTGCGATCGCGACGACAATAATGGTGATGGCGATCGCCCAGGTGCTGACGCGGACGGCGCCGATCATCTGCCGTTCGGCCTCGTTCTCGGCGATCTTGCGGTCGCGCTGCTTGTCGTCGGATGCGCTCATGGGCGGCCTCCGCGCGCAGGATAGCACACAACGCGTGACGAGAGTAATTCAGGCTGCCGCTCGCCTCGCCCTGGGGAGAGGTGAGCGCAGCTTTACGGGCTCTTGATGAAGCACATGCCGATGCGCGAGGTCTTGCCGGCAGCCTGGCACGTCAGCCCTTCGGCGCAGGTCCAGTTGCGAAAACTCGGATCGCTGTCGGCGGCTTTCGCACTCTGCTGATAGCAATGGGCGCCCCAGCCGTCCTCATATTCGGTGCCGGCAAGCTCGGTGCTGCCGCGTAGCTGCGGACGGTTGGAGAAGCCGCGGGAGAAATTCGGCTGGCTGCCGTGGGCGAACGCAGCGAGGATGTCGCGGCGGCGGACCTGGTCGCCGAAGAAATGCGGCGAGGCCGGCACCACCGTCGTATTCGACGGCTTGGCCGCCATCCAGTCGACGCCGGGAAAATGGAAGCCGCCGATGCCACGGGTCTGGTGACACCCGGCACAGGTGATATCGTTGAGCCGGCGCTCGAAGCCCGCGACCGAGCGGATGTTCTGCAGCCTGGTGCCGTCTTCCGCCGCCTTCTTGAGCGCGCCGACGACATCATTGTCATCGAATGCAGCCGCGCTGCCTTCACCGTGCATCATGCCATATTCGGGTTGCAGTTCCGAAAAGTCGAACCCGACCGGTGTCGGCGCGATCGCGGCCTTGGCGAGGAATTTCTCCGGGACCAGGATCGTGCCGCGGTCGAGCTCGGCGAAATGCCTGGGATCGAGCAGCCAGCTCTTGAACTCGCGCTTCAGGCTCTCATCGGCAAGGATGCGATCGCGGTCGATCTGGTTCTCCAGCGGCGCTTCCTCGAAGCGCCCGGTGTCGCTGATGTAGTTGAACACTTTCAAGAGATAGTCGGTGCGGAAATCGCGCGTGGGCGATTTCGGCGCATGCGCGATCTGCAGGTTGGTTTCGATCTGCTCGATATTCTGATAGCCGATCAGGTCGAGCGGGCCGTCCTTGCCGGTGAGCTTTTCAAGTCCGCCCTCGCCCGCTGACGAAACGTCACTGATGGCAAGCCAGCGGCGCGCGATCTCTCGGCAACTGATCGTGGCACCGTTTCGATCGCGCGCGCCCTCGCCCTTCGCCTTCAACACCAGATTGAGCGTCATCGGCAGGCGCTGCGAGACCGCGTTCTCGCCGATCACGGGTGCATCCACGCGCGTCAATCGATAGATCAGGCGGATTTCGCCGCAGCTTTCGGGCGAGACGTAAGCGCGGTCCATGCGGTTGACGATGCCGGCCAGCACAAAGCGCGTTGCCGCGGAGTAAAGCTGCGCGCGATCGAACAGCTGGAAGGCGAAGCCATCGCCGACGCCGATGGTTTCGTTCGGAAGATCTCGCTCATGCTTTGAGATGTAACGATCGAACTCTCGATCGAGCGCCGCACGGATCAGCGCCATCGACGGCAGCGCGAACAGTTCGGCATTATCGAGTGGAAGATCCGTCGATCGCTGCGGCGACAGCATGCGGCCGAGGCCGAACCTGCCGCGATCGAGATCACGGAGCACTGATGGGTCAGTAATCGCCGTGCCGCGCTCCAGCGCCTTGTCCTGCGCGGCACGCGCCGCCAAGGCGCCGCACAACACGGCGAGCAGGATCGTGAGGAAGCGCAGCGCACGGCTCATGCCCCACTAACACCGCGCAGCGGGACGTATTCAAGTCAAAAGCCGTTTCACATCGCGGTGAGAAGTTTCACCTCTCGGGGACCCCGTAGCCCGGGTGGAGCGAACGCGCAACCCGGGACATCTGCGTCCCTATTCGCGAGCGGCCCCGGGTTACGCTGACGCTCCACCCGGGCTACGACGCTTTCGAATCTAGCGCGCGACGATCAGGCCCTTGCTGGTGATGACGACCCAGCGGCCGTCCTGGCGGCGGATCGCATCGACGCGGCCGAGGCCGGGAACGGGATCGCCGGCATAGACCTCGTAGAGACCGCGGCGGCCTTCGATCAGCGCGCCGCCGTTGCTGACGTCGCGCAGCACCCAGCCTTCCACCGTCGGCATGCGGCCGATTTCGGGCTTCGGAGCCGCAGCAGCCGCCGTGGTCGCCGGCGGCGTCACGCTGCCGGTCACATCCTTGGCCGCGGCGGGCTGAGCCGCGGCGACCGGGGCCGGCGCGACTGAAGCAGCCTTCAGCTTCTCGACAGTCTCGCTGAGCTTGGCGAGTTTCGCGGCCGGCTCGGCCTGCGCCTTCTCGAGCCTGTCGAGGCGATCATTGGTCCTGTTGGACTGGCTCGTTCCGGTCTTGGAGGCGTGCTCGGTCCCGGCCTTCAGCGCCGCGACATCGGCATCGATGCGCGCGATCGAGGCTTCGAGCGCGGTGTCCTTCGGCGGAACCATTGCTGCTGCCGCCGTAGCGGGCTTCGCGTAATAGCCGAGACCTGCAGTGGCGAGTGCGCCGCCGATGGCGCCTGCCGCGGTCGCGAGCACGACGACCGCTGCCATCGCGGAGAAGCGGCGCTTGCCCGACGATGCCGGCTTCTCATCATTGACGGGCTTTGCGGCCACGCCTTCGTCGTCCCAGATGCGATCGCCGGGCGACATGATCATGAGCTTGCCAGGGGCGCGCGGCGCTTCCGGCGCAGCCGGTTCGATCCGGGTCGGCTCGGCCTTGGGCGGCTCGGCCTTGATCGCTTCGAACCTGGGAGTATCGGATTTCGGCGCCTCAAAGTTCGGTGCCTCCAACTTGGGAGCGTCCGCTTTGGGCGCCGTCTCTTCCGGGCTTGCTGCGATCTCCGGCGCCTTGATGTCGGCCGAAGACGCGGACGCCGACACCGGTTCGCTTGCGGCGGACGGAGCGGCCGGCCCGGCGCCGTTGGCCCCGGCTTCAGCTTGGATCGGGGCGCGCTCTTGCTCACTCACGTGCAAAGTCTCCAGATTTGGTTGACCATTTGGTAACTTTTATTGCTTGCGAAATCGTTACTGGCACGAGGTCTTACCGAAATTTAAGGAACTTTCCGGGCCATCACGACGTGGGTCACAGACTGTGAAGCAGATGACGTCAATTTTGAGGAAGGCCGGATGAACCGAACATGACCGGACGGCGGCGGTATCGAGACGCCGATACGCTTTGTCATTCCGGGTTCGCTTCGCGCCCCGCTATATCACCACCGGCGCATCCGGCAGTTCGTTGGGACCGCGGCCCTGCGTAGGGAAATGCCTGGCGAGTTCGCGTGAGACGGCCTCGATGCCCTTGATCGACCCATGCTCGAAATCGCCGGCACGGAAATCCTCTTCCATGATGCGACAAATAGCCTCCCAGCCTTCCGCTCCCACCTTGGCGTGGATACCGCGATCCGCAACGATCTCGACGTCGCGATCGGCGAGCAGGAGGTAGATCAGGACGCCATTGTTGTGCGCGGTATCCCAGATGCGCAAATGCGCGAACACGTCGAGCGCCCGCTCGCGCGCCAACTGGTTGCGCAACAGCGGCGCGCCGTCGAGCGCGCCTTCAACGACGAAGCGGATCTGGCCGGAATGGGTGGTCTCGCCCGACTTGATCGCCTGTTCGATTGCGCCGAGCACGCGCGGCGAAAACAGGCGCTGCACCCGCCAGCGGTGCTCGACGAGGTGCCTGCCGATGCGCCGGATGTCCATGCTACCAACTCCCCGATGCGCCGCCGCCGCCGAAGCCGCCGCCCCTGCCGCTGAAGCCGCCGTCATCGCGGGAGCCGCGGCCGCCGCCGGGCCAGGAGCCGCCATAGCCGCCGCCATAACCGCCGCCCGGCCAGCCGCCGCGGCGATAACCGCCCGGACCGCCCCAACCCCAACTGCCGGCGAGCAAGGTGACGACAACAGCGATGATCGCAAGCAGCACCGCGGCGCCAAGTGAACCCGCAAGCATCCAGGCGAAGAAGCCGACGATGCCGCCGGTGGCGGCGGCGCCGAGCAGCCGCCCGAGCATCGTGCGCAGAAAAGAGCCCAGCACGAAGATGCCGACAATGACGAAAGGATTGAATGGATCGATCTGGTCGAAGAGGTTAGGCGCCTGCCAATGTTCGGGCTCCGGCGCCGGCAGCTGTTCGCCGTCGACCAGGCCGATCATCCGGTTGATGCTGGCAGCGACACCATCAGCGAAATCGCCGGTCTTGAATTTCGGCGTGATGACCTCGTCGATGATGCGCCTTGTCGTGGCATCCGTAAGCACGCCTTCGAGGCCATAGCCGACCTCGATGCGCAAATGGCGATCATTCTTGGCGATGACGAGCAACGCGCCGTCGTCGATCTTCCTGCGGCCGATCTTCCAGGCTTCCGCGACGCGGATCGAGAACTGCTCGATGGTCTCTTCGCCCGTGGTCGGCACGATCAGCACCGCGATCTGGCTGCCCTTGCGTTTCTCCAGGTCCTCGAGCGTCTGCGTTAGCGAGGCGATGTCGCCCGGCGACAGCGTTCCGGTCGTGTCGACGACACGGCCGGTGAGCGGCGGCACCGCGACTTCGGCGAAGGCTGGAAAAATCCAGCCCAGCAGCAGCGCAAGCAGGATGGCGCGTGCGGCATTCATCGGACAAGTTCGCGCGTTGAATTATTTCGCGGGCGACGGCGACGGGTTGAAGTCGACCTTCGGCGCCACCGAAATCTCCCTCTCGTTCTCGACTGTAAAGTTCGGCTTCTCCTTGTAGCCGAACAGCATCGCGGTGAGGTTGTTCGGGAAGGTGCGGATGCCGACGTTGTATTCCTGCACCGCCTTGATGTAGCGGTTGCGCGCCACCGTGATGCGGTTCTCGGTGCCTTCGAGCTGTGACATCAGATCGCGGAACAGCGCGTCAGACTTGAGCTGTGGATAGTTCTCGGTCACGACCAGAAGCCGTGACAGTGCGCCCGTGAGCTCGCCCTGCGCCTGCGTGAATTTCTGGAACGCGGCAGGATCGTTCAGCACTTCCGGCGTGGCCTGGATGCTGCCGACCTTGGCGCGCGCATTGGTGACGCCGAGCAGCACATCCTTCTCCTGCTGCGCAAAACCCTTCACGCTATTGACGATGTTCGGCACGAGATCGGCGCGACGCTGATACTGGTTGACCACTTCCGACCAGCTCGACTTGACCTGCTCGTCATTGGACTGGATGGCGTTGTAGCCGCAATTGGTGAGGCTCAACGTCGCCAGCGCCGCCAGCACGCTCCAAATTTTCCGCATCGCAATCCTCCCGGTCTGCCTTCGCGCCAGAGTAGCAGATCGGAGACAGCAAACTGCAGTTTTTTCGTCATTCCGGGGCGCATTCCGGAATGACGAGAGGATGACGGGCGCTTTTAGTTCAAATTGGTTCAGGCCACAGCGGCCCCACACGTCATTGCGAGCGCAAGCGAAGCAATCCATGGCGCCACTTGCGGAGACATGGATTGCTTCGTCGCTACGCGCCTCGCAATCACGCGGAGAGAACGGAGCTTAATCCTGCGCGGCCTTCGCGTCCTGGATCGCTTTCCAGATCTTTATCGGCGTCAGCGGGGTGTTGAGCCTGGTGATGCCGAGCTCGCTGAGCGCGTCCATCACGCCGTTGGTGATGCAGGGCGGGCCGCCGATCGCTCCGGACTCGCCGCAGCCCTTGGCGCCCAGCGGATTGGTCTTGCACGGCGCGGACGGATCGAGCGTGACCACGATCGGCGGCACATCGGCCGCGCGCGGCACGCAATAATCCTGATAGGTCGCAGTCAAGAGCTGGCCTTCCTCGCTATAGGCGACGCCCTCATAGAGCGCCTGCCCGATGCCTTGCGCGACGCCGCCGTGAATCTGGCCCGTCACCAGCATCGGGTTGACGGCGACGCCGACGTCGTCGACCGTGGTGTAGCGCACCACGCGTGTGACGCCGGTCTCCGGATCGATCTCGACCTCGCAAATATGCGTGCCGTTCGGCCAGCTCGGGCCGTCGACCTCGCCCTGACTGTCGACCGATAGCCGCGCGCCGTCTTCCTTCTTGGCGATCTCGAACAGGCTGACGCGCTTGTCGGTGCCGACCACGGTTAGGAACCCGTCGCGATACTCGATGTCGTCGGCAGAAGCTTCCAGCAGGTTGGAGGCCTTTTCGCGCGCCTTGTTGATCATGTCGTTGGACGAAACCGCCACGGCGGTGCCGCCGACGAACAGCGAGCGCGAGCCGACGCTGCCGAAGCCGGTGGCCAAATCCGTGTCGCCCTGCACGACATCGATCTTATCAAGGGGAATGCCGAGCGTATCCGAGATCATCTGGGTGTAAGTGGTCTGCAGGCCCTGCCCCATCGCCATGGTGCCGGAATGCAGGATGATGCGGCCCTCCGCGGTCGCATGCAGGCTGACCTTTTCGGTGTGCGCGCGGCCGCCGGTCCACTCGATGTAGCTGGTCAATCCGCGGCCGTAGAGCAGGCCCTTCTTCTTCGCGGCCTTCTTGCGTGCGGTAAAGCCGTTCCAATCGGCGAGATCGGAGGCGCGCTCCAGCATGTGCGCGAAGGCTCCGGAATCATAGACCTGGCCGACCGCATTGGTGTACGGCAGTTGCACCGGCTTGATGTAGTTGACTTTGCGGATCGTGCGCGGGTCCATGCCGATCTGACGCGCCGCGGCGTCGAACAGGCGCTCGACGATGAACACCGCTTCCGGCCGACCCGCGCCGCGATAGGCACCGACTGGCGCGGTGTGGGTCATCACCGACTTCACCTCGAAATGCACCAGCGGCAGATCGTAGACGCCGGTCTGCACGAACGGCCCAAGCACAAGTGGAATGATGTTGCCGGCGCCGGAAGAATAGGCGCCGGTGCCGCCGATCGAGCGCACGCGATAGGCGAGCACGCGGCCCTTGGCGTCGAGCGCGAACTCGCCGGTCGAGGTAAGGTCGCGGCCATGGGTGCCGCCGACGAAATCGTCGGTGCGGTCGCCACGCCAGCGGACCTTTTTGTTCAGCTTGGTGGCGGCATAGGCGACGATGCCGTCTTCCGGATAAAGATTGGTCTTCTGGCCGAAGCCGCCGCCGATATCGCCGACCAGCACGCGCACGCTTTCCTTCGGCCGCTTCAGGATCGCCTCCGCCAGCACGTCGCGGGTCGAACCCGGAGTCTGAGACTGCACATGCAGGATCAGGCGGCCGGTCTTCTTCTCGATCTCGGCAATCGTCGAGCGCGGCTCCATCGCCGACGGTACCAGGCGCTGGCTGACGAGGTCGAGCGAGACCACATGGTCCGCGTTCGCAAAGGCTTCCTCGACCTTGGCGGCATCGCCATAGCTCATCGCGGCGACGATGTTGTCGGGCGCTTCCGGCCACACCGCCGGCGCGCCGGGCTTGATCGCCTCGACCGGATCGACCACCGAGGGCAGCACGTCATAATCGACCACGATCGCTTCGGATGCGGTCTGCGCCAGCACGCGCGAGGTCGCGACCACGACCGCCACCGGCTCGCCGGCAAAGCGCACCATTTCATGCGCGAGCAGCCGGCGCGGCGGCACCGTCATCGGCGAGCCATCGGGCCGCTTGAAGATCGCAAGCGTCGGAATGGTGCCGATATTGTCGGCCAGGAGATCGGCGCCGGTATAGACCGCCTCTACACCCGGCATCTCGGCGGCCGCCTTGGCATCGATCGAAACGATCCGGGCGTGGGCATGCGGGGAGCGCAGCACATGCAGCCACAACGCGCCGTCTTCCGGCTTGTCGTCGATGAACTGTCCCCTCCCGGTGAGCAGTCGCTGGTCTTCCAAACGCTTGACCGGCTGGCCCGCACCGAAACGCAAATTGCCGGGAAGAATGTTCATCAGTCCGTCCTTCAAGTCTTCTTGAGATGGTGCGCGTTTTAGCGGATTTTTGCCGCGAGACAACCGACGGCGGACGAGAGCAGACACGCCATCCCGCCCGCGCATAAGAAGGATGGACGACTAATCGCAGAGCAATGACGGGAATTTTATTGCGTGCGGCCGATATCGACGATGTCGACATTGACATCGCGTCTTCGAGCCACGCTTCAGGCCAAGCCGCACCGGTGGACCGGCTTGCCGTCTGCCGCCGTGATGATGTCGCCGAGATTGCCTGACGCGGAATCGACGCCGCGAATTCCGGCACGCTCTGCCGGAGAACCGGGCGCGGTGCGCATAATGATCACGCCCTCGGTGCCCAACCGCGTGGCAACTGCCTCGTTTGCGGCGACAATGCCGATGCAAGGCGTCGGCGCCCCGGCGCCTTTTGCCGCGCTTAAGGGTTGAAACCGGGCGGAGGCGCGCTAGTTGTTCCATAATGGCAAAGTGTCGGCGGCCCGCTCGGGGGTACGTCCAAGGCCATCGGACCGACGCTTGGAGCGGCCCGTATCGGGGTTGATCGGAGGGCGGTCATGAACAACAAGCTGCGTTTCAATATCGGCTATGCGGTTGCGGCGATATTCGGCATCCTGCTCGTTCAATACGTCTATGTCAGCGCGAGCAAGATCGCCGCGATCCCCTACAGCGAATATCAGCAATTTCTGAAGCAGGGGAAGATCGAGAGCGTCGGCATCTCCGACCGCACGCTGCAAGGCACCCTGAAAGAGCCGCTGCCCGGCGGACAGAAGCAGTTCATCACCACGCGCGTCGATCCGGAGGTCGCGCAAGAGCTCGAGAAATATAACGTCCGCTTCACCGGGCAGATCGAGAGCACGTTGCTGCGCGATCTGCTCTCGTGGATCATGCCGGTGCTGTTGTTCTTCGGCCTGTGGTGGTTCATCGCCAAGCGCGCCGCGCAAGGCGGAGGCTTCGGCGGCGGGCTGATGGCGATCGGCAAGAGCAAGGCCAAGATCTATGTCGAGGCCGATACCGGCGTGAATTTCAGCGATGTCGCCGGTGTCGACGAGGCCAAGGACGAGCTGCGCGAGGTGGTCGACTTCCTGAAGAACCCGACCGAGTATGGCCGGCTCGGCGGGCGCATGCCCAAAGGCGTGCTGCTGGTCGGCCCGCCCGGCACCGGCAAGACGCTGCTCGCCAAGGCGGTTGCCGGCGAGGCCAAGGTGCCGTTCTTCTCGATCTCCGGCTCCGAATTCGTCGAGATGTTCGTCGGCGTCGGTGCCGCGCGCGTGCGCGACCTGTTCCAGCAGGCGCACCAGAAGGCGCCCGCGATCATCTTCATCGACGAGCTCGATGCGCTCGGCCGCGCCCGCGGCATCGGCCCGTTCGCCGGTGGCCATGACGAAAAGGAGCAGACGCTGAACCAGCTCCTGGTCGAGCTCGACGGCTTCGACTCCCGTTCCGGACTCGTGATCCTCGCCGCCACCAACCGGCCGGAAATCCTCGATCCGGCACTGCTCCGCGCCGGCCGCTTCGACCGTCAGGTGCTGGTCGACCGTCCCGACAAGAAGGGACGCATCGACATCCTCAAGGTTCACATCAAGAAGGTGAAGCTTGCGCCCGGCGTCGATCCCGAGGCGGTCGCAGCGCTGACGCCGGGATTCACCGGCGCCGATCTCGCCAACCTCGTCAACGAGGCCGCGCTGCTGGCGACGCGCCGCGGCGGCGACGCCGTCACCATGAGCGACTTCACCAATGCGATCGAGCGCATGGTGGCCGGGCTCGAAAAACGCAACCGGCTGCTCAATCCGAAGGAGCGCGAGATCGTCGCCTATCACGAGATGGGTCACGCGCTGGTGGCGCTGTCGCTGCCGGGCGTCGATCCCGTGCACAAGGTCTCGATCATTCCGCGCGGCGTCGGCGCGCTCGGCTATACCATCCAGCGTCCGATCGAGGACCGCTTCCTGATGACGAAGGAAGAACTGGAGAACAAGATGGCGGTGCTGCTCGGCGGGCGCGTCGCCGAGCTGATCGTGTTCAACCATCTTTCCACAGGTGCGGCCGACGATTTGCGCCGGGTGACCGATATCGCCCGCAGCATGGTGACGCGCTACGGCATGTCGGAAAAGCTCGGCAGCATCGCTTATGACCGCGAGCCCGGCAATTTCCTCGCGGGCGCCGACCGGCCCTACTCCATGCCGGAACGCGACTATGCGGACGAGACCGCGGCCGTAGTCGACCACGAGGTGCGCGACATCGTCGAGCGCGTATTCCAGCGCACCCAGGGCATCCTGAGCGCACGGCGCGCCGTCCTCGACCGCGCGGCGAAGAAGCTCTTGGAGAAGGAGACGCTGGAGCAACGCGATTTGGAAGCGTTGATCCGCGAGACACCGCCAGAGAGACTGCGGGCGGTGTAGACGCCCTTACCTTCTCCCATTGTGGGAGAAGGTGGCGCGCATGCAATGTGCGCCGGATGAGGGGTTGTCTCCGCGGGCGACTGTGCGCGTGGAGAGACCCCCCTCACCCAAATGAGTTCGTGGCTCCCGCCGGCGCAGCCCTCTCCCACAAGGGGAGAGGGCGCAATAACTTGCATCGCAACGACGTCTGAGAGGTGGAATGGGCAAAGCGCAGCGTGCCCACCATCACGAGCTGAGCAAGAAGTGGTGGGCACGGCGCAAGTGCGCCTTTGCCCACCTTACGGTGGCTACCTGCGAACCGTGGAAGTACCGAACGGCGCGTTGCCTGACTGCAGGCGACCGGGCAGAGGCGCCGCGTTTGTCGTGTTGCTCCAGGTGGGAACTGCGGTTGTCGAGCCCACCGACGGCCAATTGTACGATCCCACTGACGGCCCGACGACCGACCCGTAGCCAGCAGTTCCGGCTGTCTGTCCCGCCGTCTGCGCCAGCGCCGCCCCGCTCGAAAGAGCAAGTGCAGTTGCCAGCATGATTGCTGCGATTTTCATGGCTGGTTCCTTTCTAGTTGTATCTCGCACTAGATGTGGGAAGCCAATTAGCTGCTTAAAACGAACGTTTGCGTTACCTTCTTTCAATCCGGCGCGATCGGGAAGCGCTGGTTCAGCTTAACTCCTGCAGCGCGGCTTCCACCGCCTTGCGCTGCTCTTCCGTCAGGGGCGCCTGGGGCGGGATGGGGTCGCCGACGTCATAGCCCTGGATCGAGAGGCCGGCCTTGATGCAGGCGGCGAGGTTGAAGCGGGCGAAGGCCTCGTTGATGCGCCAGAGATTCCGTTGCAGCGTCATCGCCTCGTCCCAGCGCTCGCGGCGGCAGAGATTATAGAGCTCGACGCTCTGCCTAGGGATGATGCAGGCGGGACCGGCCATCCAGCCAAGCCCGCCGATCAGCATCACCGCGGCGGGAATATGGGCGGAGGCCGAGAACACTTTGATGTTGTCGCCGCAGCGGTTCATGATCGAGAGCAGCCGGCCGGTGTTGGTCGAGGCGTCCTTGATGTAGCCGATGCGCGGATGGGCGGCGAGGCGCTCGATGACGTCGAGCGTCAGGTCCGAACGCTGGAATTGCGGGTTGGTGTAGATCACCACGGGAATGTCCACGGCATCAGCGATGGCGCGGAAGTAGGATTCGACCTGTGCATCCGGCAGCGGAAAATACGCTTCGAGGATCGCGAGAATGCCGGCCGCTCCGCGCTTCTGATAGGCCCTCGCCTGCGCGACCGCATCCGCCGTCGAGGTCGAGGCGACGCCGGCAACGACCGGCACGCGTCCATTGGCGGCCTCGATGGTCGTCTGCACCACGTGCGCGCGTTGCGCATTGTTGAGATAGGCGAATTCGCCGGTCGAGCCGAGCGGCGTCAGTCCGTGCACGCCCGCCTTGATCAGATCATCGCACAGCCGGCCCAGCACCTCGCTGCGGATATGGCCCGCGGGATCGAGCGGCGAGACCAGGTAGGGAAAGACGCCGTGGAAATCAGCCATGCTGCAACCTCGTGGACGGCGAGACGTAGTCGGGATCGTGCGCGAAGGGGAGCGCCGTGCCGCGGCGCAGTGCGCCGAGCACTTCGGCAAAATCGGTCCGGGCACGGAAGCCGAGCAAGCGCTCGGCCTTGGCGGGATCGTAAATGCGGCCGATGCTGCGGGGCAAGCGCCAATTCCGCCTGGCGTAGAGCGCGGGCGCCTCAGGGAAATGGCGCGCGATCACGCCCGCGGCGTCCGATTTCAGGGCTTCGACCTCGGCCGGCGCGAAAGGCGGCGGTGCGCTGACGATGAAGATCTCGAAACCTCTGGCCCTGTCCAGCGCAGCCAGATGCGCGTCCGCGGCGTCCTCGACGGTGAGGCGGCGATGCAAAAATTCGTTCGCTTTGAGATTCTCGCCGGAGATTCCCCGCTCGGTGTCGTCCTCCTCCGGAAAGAACCGGCTGGTGCGCAGCACGGCGCAGTTCAGCCCGTGCTCCCGGCTATAGATGCGGCAGAGCCCCTCGGCGGCAAGCTTGGTCACGCCATAGATGTTGCGCGGTTCGAGCGGCCCAGCCGTCTCGTCAAGCCACACCGCAGCATGTCCCTCGCCTTCCCGGATCGCCTGCGAGATCATCAGCGACGTCGTCGAGGTGAAGATGAAGCGGTCATGACGTGCGGCCACCGCCGCCTGTAGCAAATTGAGCGTGCCTGATACGTTGACGTCGACAAAGGCCTGCGGCGAAAAGCGCGCGATATCGGGCTTGTGCAGGGCGCCCGCATGAATCACGGCCTCGATGCCGTAATCCGCGAACACTCGCTCGACGACCGCGCGATCGGCGACCGAGGCGATCACATCAGTCGCTTCGCCCGCGACGATATCGAGGCCGATCACATGATGGCCGGCTTGCCGGAGTCTCGGCGCGAGGAAGCGCCCCAGCCAGCCGGAGGAACCGGTGAGCAGAATACGCATGGCGATGCCGGCAGGTCCCTATCCGAAAACTTTCGCGATCGCTGCCTGCGCATCGCTCTGGATCCGCTTCAGGTGATCCTCGCCGCGGAAGCTTTCGGCGTAGATCTTGTAGACGTCCTCGGTGCCCGACGGCCGCGCCGCGAACCACCCGGACTCGGTCTCGACCTTGATGCCGCCGAACGACTGGTCGTTGCCCGGCGCCTTGGTCCTGACCGCGCGCACCGGCTCGCCGGCGAGCTCCTTCATGTTGAGCTGCTCCGGACCCACGGCCTTGAGCGCGCTCTTCTGCTTCGGCGTCGCCGCGACATCGATGCGCTCATAGAAGGGCACGCCGAGCTCGGCAGTGAGATCGGCGAACAGCTGGCTCGGGTCGCGTCCGGTTTTGGCGATCATTTCCGCGGCAAGCAGGCCCAGGATGATGCCGTCCTTGTCGGTGGTCCAGACCGAGCCGTCGCGCTTCAGGAACGACGCGCCGGCGCTCTCCTCGCCCGCGAAGCCGAACGCGCCGGTGCCGAGCCCTTCGACGAACCATTTGAAGCCGACCGGCGTTTCCACCAGCTTGCGATTCAGCTTCTTCGCGACGCGGTCGATGATCGAGGAGGAGACGATGGTCTTGCCGATCGCGGCGTTCGCGCTCCATTGCGGGCGCTGGCCGAACAGATAGGCGATCGACACCGCAAGGAAGTGGTTGGGGTTCATCAGACCGGCCGAGCGCGTCACGATGCCGTGCCTGTCGGCATCGGTGTCGTTGGCGAACGCGACATCGAACTTCTCGCGCATCTGGATCAGGCTCGCCATCGCGTAAGGCGAGGAGCAATCCATGCGGATCTTGCCGTCCCAATCTGCGGTCATGAAGCGGAAGGTCGGATCGACCGCATCATTCACCACGGTCGCATTGATCCCGTAGCGCTCGATGATCGGCTGCCAGAAATGCACCGCCGCGCCGCCGAGCGGATCGATGCCGATCCTGACGCCGGCGGATTTGACCAGCGCCAGGTCGACCGTGTTGTCGAGATCGGCGACATAGGGCGTGATGTAATCGTAAAGATGTGTCGTCGGCGCCTTGCTCGCACGGTCGTAGGCCATCCGCGTAACGCCCTTCAACCCGGCTTCGAGATAGCGGTTGGCGTTCTTTTCGATAGTGCCGGTGACGTCGGTGTCGGCGGGGCCGCCATGCGGCGGGTTGTATTTGTAGCCACCGTCTTCCGGCGGATTGTGTGACGGCGTGATGACAACACCATCCGCAAGGCCGGAGGTCTTGCCCCTGTTGTGGGTCAGGATCGCGTGCGAGATGACCGGCGTCGGCGTATAGCCGCCGTGCTCGTCGATCATGATCTCGACGCCGTTGGCGGCGAACACCTCGACCGCGCTCGCCAGCGCCGGTTCGGCCAGCGCGTGGGTGTCGATGCCGATGAAAAGCGGCCCGGTCAGTCCGGCTTCGCGGCGATAGTCGCAGATCGCCTGCGTGGTTGCGAGGATATGATCCTCGTTGAACGAATTTCGCAGCGAGGAACCGCGATGGCCGGAGGTTCCGAAGGAAACCCGTTGCGTGGCGTCAGCGGGATCGGGCTTCGATGCAAAATACGCCGTGACGAGCCGCGGGATGTTCGCAAGCGAAGCGGGATCGACCGGCTTGCCTGCTGCAGGATTTTGTGCAGTCACGTGACCTCTCAGGACCAATGCTGTCTTGAGACACCACTATAGGGGTGAGCCGGTTGCAGGCAAAGCGTTATGCGGCGCCAACATCTCGACGATGGTCGCGGCGGAGCCATCCTGCACGATGGTATCGACGAAGAACTTGTCGATCTTCATGGTGTTGACGCCGAGCCGCTTGATCTGGGACAGACCACTGTGGCCGACACCCATCGCGACCTTGAAACCGTGCACCTCGCATCCGGTGATCGCGCCGGTGCGCAGGTCGAAGGTTGGCTGGAAGTATGGCCTGAATTCGTGCTTCGCCAATCCGCGGTCGATATCGGCGATCGGCCCTTCCAGGCGCGCGACCGCCCCGCGTCAACAATAGGCCGAAGGCGAACCCGATTAACGGAACCTCTGCCGCGATCACCGCGGCGTTACATTCCAGCACGATGACGCGTATGCACACCCACACGCGACTTGCCCGGCAGCGGCGCGAAAGGTTAACGTAGATTAACCTACCCGCTGCAGGCTGGAGATGATCGGCGAATTGACCCCGAGAATTCTGCTCGTGATTGGTTATGTCGCCGTGACGGCGCCGGCCCTGGCCGCCCACGACGATCTCGAAGCGGCGTCGGCCGCGCTCACCCTGCAGGTGACCACTGATCCAACGACCACTGCGTGCCGCCGCGTTGAGGATCAGCCGCCCACATCACTTGCCTTCCGATCGCTGCACCGGACCTTCAGCGACGATTTTGACGAACATCCATTGGCGGGCGGGAGGTGGGTGCCGCACTATGCCGGCGGCGCGGCGTGGCCGGAGGCCCGCTATTGGGGCGGCGACGGCTCCGATTTCAAACGCAAGACCAGCGCCAATGGCGAGCAGCAGATCTATGTCGATCCCCGCTATGGCGGCCGGATGAACACCCCGCTGGGGCTTGACCCGTTCAGGGTCCACAATGGCGTGCTGTCGATCGTCGCCAGCCGCACGCCGCCCGATCTGAAGCCGGCGCTGTTCGACAATGAGTACATCTCGGGCATCCTGACGACGCAGGGCAAGTTCTCGCAGAAATACGGCTATTTCGAAATCCGCGCGAAGATGCCGCTGGGCCGCGGCGTGTGGCCGGCGTTCTGGATGCTCGCCGACGACGGCGGCTGGCCCCCGGAAGTCGACGTCGTGGAAGGACGGGGCGAGCGGCCCGGCGACGTCGTGATGACGACGCACTGGCGAATTCCGTCGACACAACGCATCCAGTCCTGCGGATTTGATTTCAACCTGCCCGGCGCGGAATCCGAATTCCATAATTATGGTGTGCTGTGGGAAGAAGATCGGCTGATCTATTTCATCGACCGCAAGCCGGTCTCCGACATCAGGGTGCCCATAGGATACGATGATCCCATGTACATGATCGTCAATCTTGCGATGGGGTCGAAGTTCTTTCTCGGCGTCGGTTTCGTCGATGCCAGTTCGCCCGAAAGCGTCGCCTTCGAGATCGACCGGATCTCGGTCTACCAGATCGATGCCAACCCGACCGGAGTGATGACTGATGTTCGGTAGATTTTCGCGCCGGCACTTCGCCAAGCTTGCGGGCATTTCCGCGCTCGGCATGGCGGCGCCGGCCGCTGCCGCGGAGAGCAACGTGACGCCGGCCGCGGCCGCCGACCCACACGCGCCCGGCCCGTTTCCCGCCGGCTTTGTCTGGGGCACCGCAACGTCATCCTACCAGATCGAGGGCGCGGTGAACGAGGACGGCCGCGGCCGCTCGATCTGGGACACTTTCAGCCACACGCCCGGCAAGATCGAGGACAAGAGCAATGGCGACCGCGCCAATGAGCACTATCACCGCTACAAGGAAGACGTGGCGCTGATCAGGGACCTCGGCGTCAAGGCCTATCGATTCTCCATCGCCTGGCCGCGGGTGTTCCCGGAAGGTGCAGGTGCGCCGAACCCGAAGGGGCTCGACTTCTACAACCGCCTGATCGACGAATTGCTCGCGAACGGCATCGAGCCCTATGCCACGCTCTATCACTGGGACCTGCCGCAGGCGCTGCAGGACCGCATCGGCGGCTGGCAATCGAGCGAGACCTCAAAGGCGTTCGGCGACTACGCGGCCTATATCGCGGAGCACATCACGGACCGGGTGAAGAACATCTTCACCGTCAACGAGGCCGGCAGGTTCGTCAATTTCGGCTATGGCTGGGGCATCGACGCCCCCGGGCTCAAACTGCCGACGGCGCAGTTGAACCAGGTGCGCCATCACGTCGCGCTCGGCCATGGGCTTGCGGTGCAGGCGATCCGCGCCAAGGGACGCTCCGGCACCAGGGTCGGCGTCGCCGAGAATATCGCGGCCTGCGTGCCCGCGATCGCGACGCCGGACAACATCCGCGCCGCCGAAATCGCCACGCGCGAATTGAACGCGGGCTTCCTCGGCGTGATCCTGGAGGGCAAATACACCGAGGGCTTCCTCGAATATGCCGGCGCCGACGCGCCCAAATTCACGCCCGAGGAATTGAAGATCATCGCTTCGGCGACCGATTTCGTCGGGCTCAATATCTATGCACCGCAATTCTACATCACGGCGTCGGACCGCAAGCCACATTTCAACGTGCTGCCGTTTCCGACCTCGTTCCCGCACATGAACTCGGAATGGCTGCGGATCGGTCCGGAAACGATCTATTGGGTACCTCGGCTGGCGGCGAAGATCTGGAATGTCGAGAATATCTATATCAGTGAGAACGGCACCTCGTCAGAGGACAAGCTTACGGCCGATGGCAAAGTCTACGATCTCGACCGCATCATGTACCTGCGCAACTATTTGACGCAGCTCCAGCGCGCGACATCGGAGGGCGTTCCGGTGCGCGGCTATTTCCTCTGGAGCCTGATGGACAATTTCGAGTGGATCTTCGGTTATGAGAAGCGTTTCGGCCTCTATCGCGTGGATTTCGAGACACAGGCGCGCGTGCCGAAACTGAGCGCCACGTTCTATCGCGACGTGGTGGCGAAGAACGCGATCGGGGTGTGAGGCGAGCCTCGGAGCAGGATCGTGTGTCGGATGGCGCGGCGTGCAACAAGCATTCCTCGTTGAGGGAGCAGTTTGCTGTTGGTACGCGTCCGTGCTTATCCCGAAGCAACTACTGAGCCCGAGCGCTCCTGTTCCGGCGTGACGCTTTGGGATTGATCCGCCGACGCAACCACATCAAGATCTTCGATCGCCTTGAACGCCTCGTGAAATCCAAGCGCTCGATAGACCTCGAATTGCTCTTCCGAAAAGAACTGGTCGGAGGTGGGCTCATGGGGAAAAATGGGATAGCGGCGCTTGTAATTGAGAATGTAGTCGTTCTCGTCGCCGGTTAGCGACGTCTTGATATAGAGAAGCCGCCCCTCGGCTCCGCCGGGATAAAAAATCCGGCCCCATGCAGCGTGCGGACCCGAGTGGCGAGCCGGATCGGTCCCGTTCACAACAGCAGCCGCCATCTCGGCCGAGGTGGCCAGCGCACGCTCCCTGATCGATTGCCATGGCAGTTCGATGCGAATGCCGAGATCGATGCGCGCATAACGTTGCAGAACCACAAAGTCGAAGAACGTCATTTCGGGATCGTCATTGCAGTCCACCGCGATAATGGTGCCGCAACGTCGTCGCAACAGCTCATAGATGCCTAATGCTTCGATATGAGCGCCATCCGTGAGATAGATTTGTCGGCTGGTCTCATCGAGCAATCCGAACATCTCCTGGAACAGATAGAACGGTTTCGAGGCCGGGGCAGCACGACGGTCTTCGGCTTGGATCAATGCCGGGTTTCGTATCCAATATCCAAGGCGGATGTTCAGCAGCGCAAGCGTCGGTGTGAGCAGACGGACGGTTTTTGAACCCATGCTGGGCGAATATGCCGCGGCCGAGATAGCCATAGCTGCTCCAAAATCCAGATCTGGCTCCGCGATCTGCGCCTTGGTCGTTTCAGCATATCCGGTCGCCTCGCTCCCGATGTAAAGGGGACTTAGAACAAAGAATTCTGCATTTCGTCCGCGCTTGTTGACGTAGCGCGAGCCCTGGATGTTCAGCGCGACGTTGACAATCGGATAGGGTGCATAGGTGTTGGCGAGGCTGGAAAGTTCAATCCGTTTAGCGATCTTGACTTCGTCGTCATCGCTCGGAAGCGAATCGCCCTGCGCCGCATTCCGCGAATTCTTCGGCCCAAAGAGGAAGGCGCTGCTCAACCGGTCGCGGTAGAGCCTGTGCAGTGAATTCGCATTCGGCGTCAGAAAGCTTGTGATGGTCACAAAGAAAAGACCCGCTGCAAGATACAGCAGCGCGAACGTGTGGCCGCTCGGAGGGCCGAAGAGTGAAGCGCTGACAAGCAGCCATTGCGGCGTCTGTGGAAATGGGCTCGAACCCGGCACCTCGATTCCCCAATAACACAGGTAGAGATATATCGCCCAGAGCAGAAGCGGAACCGACAACGCCGCGATCAAAAGCGCGATTTGAGCGCTGATCTTGACGATCCACACCGACCATCGTCGTTCTGTCTCCTTGGTGTTCGATGGATCAGCGTTCGACAGGGCACCGAGTTGACGGGACAGAAATGCCGCTACCGCACCCAACGGCGAAAAGATCGCCGTCGACCATTTCATCCAGTGGACAATGACGATGCCGATTCCATCGTCCTGTACCAGTCGCGCAAGCTTGAAAAGTCCGGCAATACACGGTGGCTGGAACTCGGCGAAGGCGGCCAAGAGCGTGGCAATGACAAGCAGGCGACCAATTCGTGGGAACGGTCCGACGAATTCGCGACCGCCATCGCCGTCGCGACGTTCCTTGACCGATCTCGCCATCGCCCAGCAAAAGAAGAAGACGACCCCGATGAGAAGCATCAGCGTTGTCAAGCCGGCGCCGGGAATCAATCCCAAATCCGATAGCGATATGCCGAACAGAACTGGATTCGAGAGATCGGCATAGCGGGGATTGCAAAAGACCGTAAAGGCGGCCGCCAACAACAGGGGGCCGACGACCAACGAAAGCGAGGTGACCAAACCTCTCATAACGACCACCAGAGAAGCAAAGAGGTCACCGACGCCTTTCGGAATCAAATAGGAGGCGTTGTCGCGGATATGCGCGATCGCGGGGCTATCCCTCAGATTGTTGCGATTCCGCATGACGAAGGGAAATTCACCCTGCCCGAGATAAAGGTTCGCGGCCAGTGAGGATGCGATATAGCCGCCGCCGGAAACCGACGAGATATAGTCGAGATTGTCGAACTTGCCGCCGACTTCAAGCGCCTGCAAAACTCCCAGCGAAAATGCAGCGGATCTGATGCCGCCGCCCGACAGTGCAAGGCCGGTCGTCAACGGCAGAACTCCATCGGCTAGTCTTCCAGACGCGGCCTGGTCATGCCACCAACCGACTCCTTGACTGTGTCACGCTTGAGCGCACGACGACGCGCATTCAACTGTTCCAGTTCGTCCCGATAGACGTCCTCAAAAGTGAATGTTCGTCCCTTTTTTGGTTCAGTCGGCAACTCGTCGCGCAATGGCATGCTCGTGCGTTCCAAAACGACCAGAAGCGGCTCTCGGACCATACCGAAGTGGATCGCTCAATCTTCGCACAGCTGACCAATTCCAGGTGTCGGCTTCAGCGTGACGAGCTCG
The DNA here is from genome assembly GCF_000426245.1 of Bradyrhizobium sp. Ai1a-2. Lineage (GTDB taxonomy): Bacteria > Pseudomonadota > Alphaproteobacteria > Rhizobiales > Xanthobacteraceae > Bradyrhizobium. The sequence goes on from NZ_AUEZ01000014.1 coordinate 21,910, forward strand.
ATTGGCATCGAGACCTTCTCCGATTGAATGTCCTGTTCGCGGATCACAGCGTGATGTCGGAACGAGAAAGATTGACTACAGATGAAACCCCAAAATTCGATCGAGAGGCTTATTGGTCCCGTTCAATCGAAAGACCTATCGCGAAGGACGACGTCGGCTCGATAAGCGAGAATGTATCGTCCCGGACTATTCACAGCCTGCAGCATCGGGGTTCCTCTGTTGGCGCGGGAACCGAACGGAACACCAGGCGGCCATCGACGTTTCCGAATGAGTACGCCGAACCATTCGGGAGGTACATCATGACGGACACCAGAGACATCCAACATGGCGTCAACGATCCCGTCAGCGGCGTCGACGTGAAGCGCAAGTTCAATGACAATCAAAGCCCGCATGAACGGGCGCAGACTGCGGCCGACGTCCGCGCCGCCCCCTCACCCGCGCCGGACGAGCCGTTCCTGCCCGAAGCGCTGCGGCGACCGCCGACCGATCCGCTCAATCCGCGCACAGGCCGCCGACCGACCAAGTAGGCGGCAATCAATGCGCCATCAGAGCGTTTTCGAGCGAAGTGGGACACCGGTTCGCGTGAAAGAAAGCGCGTCAAAACAGGGATCCAGAGCTTCGGTTCTGATCCCTTTAGAACCGAAGCTCTAGAACACGCCGCTGCAGGCGAGTGCCTTGCGGACGTGCTCGAGTTCCTGTTCGTCCGCGACCACGTCGAGGATGATATTGCCGACGCCCAGCTCGGCGAAGCTGCGCAGCTTCGCGCCGATCTCGGCATAGCTGCCGACAAGGTAGGGGCAATCCGCCTGGAAGGTCAGGAATGGAAGCAGCCAATAGCCGTTATCGTGGATCGCCCCGTCCTGCTCATCGTCGCCAAGCCGCCGCTTCCAGACGGAATCCGTGTTCTCCGTGGTCAGCTTGAACAATTCGCGATTGTCGTCGCTGTCCTGAAATCGAAGCTTTGCGGCCCGCCTCGCCTCCTCGCGACCCTTCCTGGCAAAGATCCCGAAATTCAAACCGGGAGCCTTTATTCCCTGTTCGAGGTCGGGCGGGAGCATCTGCATCATCAGGCATTGCATCTCCGCCGCCACGCGGCGGGCATCATCCGATTGGCCGGCGATCAGGAATTCCGGCATCAATTCCGCCGGCAACCGCGGCCAGATTTGCAGATTGTTCGTGGTGTAGAACCTGCCTCGGAAACTAAGGGGCCGCGTGCTCGTGAACAATTGGCGCACCACAGCGATGAACTCGCCGAGCCTGGCATATCGCTCGGCGTGGGACTGCTCGTCGCCCAAGCCGTGCAGATCGCTCAGCGCAGTCCCGGTGATCATGTTCAGGTAGACTTTCCGTCCGTAGAGCAGCGCAAATGAAGAGATCAGTTTCGCCGCCGTGAACGGATGCAGGTAGACCGGATTGACCGCGATCAGCGGCGCGCAACGTTGCGTGTGCGCGAGGATATGCTGGGCCATCGACCACGGCTCGATGAACACATCATTGCCGGCAAACAGCAGGATTCCTTCGAAGCCGTTGCGGTCGGCGAAATGCGCGATCCGCATCAGCTCGCCGGCGTAGTTTGCAGGATCGCGGTTGCGCGAAACGGCGGGAAATACACGAAGCCTGGTTTTCGTCGCCGATGGCTCCGATGGTTCACCCGATCGGGTTCTGCGCTTGCTCGCGGTCATGCCGGGGAAGCGATTGGCTCAAGTGGTAAAGCGCGGTGACCCATCTCGGCTCACCGCGCCCCACGGCAACAAGCAACCCGCCGGCGTGCGCCGCCGGAAGCGCACGCTGCGAGTTCTACATCGGCGTTTCGAACAGATATCCCGGCGAGATACGCGTCCGAGCCGCGCATGGCTTGGAGACCTTGCCAGGTCTACCTGGACTTTTTCTTCTTTTTCTTCTTGGCTTTGGCTTTGGCCGCCTTGCCCAACTTCGCCAAGCCTTTCTCGGTCAAGGCCAATGCCTTTTCGAGCTCAGCCCGCTCGCGCTTGAGCAGATCCTTCAGGTCCTTCTTTTCCTCGGGCGTCAGCTTATCGAAATCAAGATACGGAACAAATCCCATAGTAAATACCCCGGGTTTCCCGCGACCCCTTGTCAGGCGCGAGAACAATGTTGCTCGCGAAGCGGAAAATAATCAAGGTAGTTTTCTCAGTCGTTGCAGCCTGAAGTAATCGACGCCCGCGCGTCTCATGCGGCGCGGCGACGGAGCAAACGTTGCAGCGGTGCATTGGGCTGCGCTGCAGCACGCGTGAGGATCACAACAAGATCTTCCATCCATTGCGGAATCACGTGGTGCCCGAACAGCTCGCGCTTGTAGCTGCACGAACCGGTGATGCCGGTCGGCCGCTCCTTCAGCATCAGCGAGAGCCAGGTCTGATTGACCGGCAGCACGGGCTGCCCTTCGCGGTAGGCGCTTCCGAGCGCGCGTATCTTCACGTCCGGTAACTTCAGCGGCTGGCGCAACGGATTCTGCAAGGTGAAGTAAACCTGGATCAGGGAGGCCGGATCGATGCCCGCTTCCGCGAGCCGCGCGGCGAGGATGCTGAAGGGCAATTCCTGTCTGGCATGGGCTTCGAGAACGCTGTCGCGCACGCGGGCGAAAGCCTGCCGGAACGAAAGTCCCGGGTCGATGCGGGTGCGGATGATTGCGGTGTTCTCGAACGGTCCGATCACACGCTCGGTCTCGGGCCGTGAGCGATTGGCCATCGCGGTGGCAACGCAAATGTCATCGCGGCTGGTTTTCATCGCCAGCAGGGTCTTCAGACCGGTCAACAACGCCATGAACAGCGTGCCGCTCTCCCGGCTCGCGAAGGCGGTCAGCGCTGCGACCAGATCGCCCGACAAGCGCACCGGCTGATGATCGCTCGGTGGGGCCGGCGCGACGTCGGCAGCATTGCGAAAGACCGGCGCAACGCCGCGCAAATTCTCTTTCCAATAGCCGGCCTGCCGCGCCGCCGTATCCGTGCCACACCATCCGCGCTGCCGGCGCGCCGCATCGGAGAACGGCAAGGCCGGTTCCAGCGCCGGTGCCGATCGTCGATCCACGAGCGCCGCATAGCGCTGCGAGATCTCGTCAAAGAGGATTCCGATCGACCAGCCGTCGGCGATGGCGTGGTGGATTGTGAGCAGCAGCGCATGGTCGTCCGGTCCCAGTCGCAACAGGTGCGCCCGCCATAGCGGCGCGCGCGTCAGGTCAAACGACGTCCGGGCTTCCTGCTCGGCGCGGAGCTTGGCCTTCCTCAATTGCAGTTGGCTGGCGCGCTTGTCGCTCGACGGCCCGCGAGCGGTCAGATCTTCGACGGTCAATGGCGCGGCACGCTTGCCGGGAGGCGTGATCACGACCGCGGGTTCGTCGCCATCCCAGCCAAACGCGGTGCGCAGCGACTCGTGGCGACGCATGACCTCACCAAGGCTCTTCTTCAGTGCGGCAAGATCGAGCGGCCCCTGCAGCCGCAGCGCAAAGGGCAGGTTGAACAGGGGGAGCCCCGAGAGTTCGCGCTCGACGCCGAGCATCTGGACTTGCGCGATCGACGGCAGGCGCGGACCGATGTCAGCAACATCCGCAATAACAGGCAGAATATGCTGCGGTTTCGTTGCCAAGGCATCGTCGATGCGCCGCGCAAGTTCTTCCACCGTCGGCGCTTCGAAGATCGTCTTGATCGGCAACGACACGCCGAAGGCCCGCGCAACGCGCGCCATCACCTGACCCGCCAACAATGAATGGCCGCCAAGGTCGAAGAAATTGTCGGCGACGCCGATGCTGGGGACTTTCAGCAGCTCGATCCAGATATCGGTCAGCGCTTTTTCGGTGCCGCGCCGCGCCGGCGCCGTCACGCCGGCGCTCTTCGGTTCGGAATGGTACGCTCCCCTCAGCGCGACACGGTCGACCTTGCCGTGGCTGTTCAGCGGAATGCGTTCGAGGAACAGGAAGGCCGCGGGCACCATGTAGCCCGGCAGCCTGCCCTTGAGGAAATCGCGCAGCGCACCGGCATCCGGGCGGCTGTCCGGGGCCGCAACGATGTGCGCGACCAGCCGGGTCTCGCCACCGGCTTCACCGCGCGGCTCGACGATGGCGGCGCGGATATCCGGATGATCGAGCAGAACATGCTCGATTTCCTTCAGCTCGATCCGATAGCCGCGGATCTTCACCTGATCGTCGATGCGACCGAGGCACTCGATCGTGCCGTCGGCGCGGCGCCGGGCGAGATCGCCGGTCCGATACAAACGTGCGTCCGCATCTTGCGAAAACGGATCGCGGAGGAAACGCGCATTTGTCTGGCCGGGATCATTGATGTAGCCGCGTCCGACCCCGGCGCCGCCGACGCAGAGCTCACCCACGATCCCGGCCGGCACCAGCTGCAGATGCGGATCGAGGACATAGAGGCGTGCATTGGGTAGCGGGCGGCCGATCGGAACGCTGGTCGCGAGCGCCGGCGGCTTGGTAAGGCGATGGAGCGCGACGTCATCGGAGCACTCCGACGCGCCGTAGGCGTCCACCAGGGGCACCTCGGGAAACCGCCCGAACCAGGCGCGGCAGAGATCGACGGCGAGCGGCTCGCCGGTCGAGATCAGAAGGCGCAGGCGGGAGAAGACGCGCATCGCCGGCGCTTCATCGGCTTGTTCAAGGATAGCCCGCAGCAGCGACGGCACGATCTGCAGGACCGTCACGCCCGCCCGCTCGATCTCTTGCGCCAGCAGTTCGGGATCGCGCACGATCTCGTCGGCGCAAATGTGAACGCACGCGCCAGCCACGGGACCGGCGAGAAACTGCCAGACCGAGATCACAAAACTCTGCGGCGCGGTCTGCGCGATGACATCTGCGGACGACAGGCCAAGCTCGGAGATCAGGGACGCGAGATGATTGGACAATCCCCGCTGCTCGATCATCACGCCCTTCGGCGTCCCCGAGGAGCCCGAGGTGTAGATAACATAGGCGAGACTCGACGGCGGGCGTCGCGCCGGCTTTGCCGGATGGGCGGCCGCGCTGCCCAGGCCTTCAAGGTGGATGATCGGCATGCGCAGCGGAATGGGCGAGCGGGAAAGCACGTCCTGCAGCGACGAGGAGCAGCTTGCTCCGACCAAGAGCAAAGCCGCGCCGCTGGATGCCAGAATCTCGGCCAGCCGCGCGGCGGGCTGGGCCGGGTCCAGGCAGAGGAAAGCCGCCCCGACGCGCTGGACCGCGAGGATCGCAGCCAGCAAATCCGGGCTTCGCTCGGCGAATAGTGCCACCACCGTCTCGTCGCCGATTCCCTCGTGCGCGAGCCGCGTAGCGATCGCCGCGCTGCGATCGGCAAGCTCACGGTAGCTGAGACGCACCTCACCTGCGGAGACTGCGATCGCCTCCGGCGCACGCGCGACCTGCTGGTCAAACCGTTCGCAGAGATCGAAGGCACTGAAATCGGTTTCGCCCCCACCGCAATCCGCCAGCGCCTGACGCCGCTCCACCGGCGACAGCAGCGGGAACCGCGAAATCCGCTCCCCGGGATCGGCAATGATTGCTTTCAGGAGCCGATCGAAATGCATCGCCATTCCCGCAATGGTCGAAGCATCGAACAGATCGGTGCTGTATTCGAAGAAGCCTGAAAAACGGCCGTCGGTCTCGACCAGCTCGAGCGTGATGTCGAAGCGCGAAATCTGCGGATCGATCTCGAGGCGCTGGGTCGACAATCCCGGAAACGTCGCCGCCTCGATCGAAGCGCTCTGCAGGATGAACATCACCGGAAACAGCGGATTGCCGTCGCGGCTGCGCGACACCTGCAGCGCCCGCAGCACCTCCTCGATCGGCAGATCCTGGTTGCGATAAGCATCGAGCGTGACCTGCCGCACCCGCCGCAGCAGTTCGCCGAAGGTCGGATCGCCGGCGCAGTCGGTGCGCATGATCACGGTATTGGCGAACAGCCCGATCAGCCGTTCGGTCTGGATCTGGTTGCGATTCGCGATCAGCGAGCCGATCGCGACATCCTCGTGCCCGGTGTAGCGATGGAGCAGGCATTGAAACGCCGCGAGCAGCGTCATGAACGGCGTGACGCCTTTCGCCTGGCTCAGCGATCTCAACGGCGCCGACAGGCCTTGCGGCAGTTCGATGTAATGCCGGGCGCCGCGACCGCTCCAGATCTGTGGGCGTGGGCGATCGGTCCGCAGCGGCAGCGTGGTGACGCCGTCGAGCTGCCTGCGCCAATAGCTCAACTGCTCCTTCGCCGCCGGCGTCGCCGCCCAATCCTGCTGCCATGCAGCAAAATCGCGATACTGGAAAGCAAGCGGAGATAGAGCGGCCGCGCGTCTCTCCCGGCTCGCTGCATAATGCGCTTGAAGCTCCTGCCAAAACAACCGCTGGGACCAGCCATCGGTGACGAGGTGATGGATGTTGATCAGCAGCGCATGATCGGTCGCGCTGAAGTGCAACAGCCTGGCTTTCAGTGGAGGTTCATGTTCGAGATCGAATTGGTAGTGCGCCAGTTTCAGTGTTTCGCGCCGGATCGCCGCTTGGCGCTCACCCTTTGCGTATCCCTTCAGGTCCACATGTTCGACCCGTGGCCCTGCAGCCTCCACGCGTTGCACCGGCTCGCCCAGCCATTCGGAGAAGGTCGAACGCAAGACCTCATGCCGCTCACAAAGCACTGCGATGCTCGCCTCGAACGCGGCGAGGTCGAGCCTGCCAGACAGGCGCGCCACTTCGACGACATTGTAATTGTATTTAGTCCGATCCAGCCGCGTGAGGACGTACATCCGCTGCTGCTGGAAAGAGAGCGTCGCGCGGCCTGACTCCGCCACGGTCTTGCGCCAGTGCGGCAGCGCGACGTCGCGTCCCGCCGCGCGCGATTGCAGCCGCCCGGCAAGCTCAGCGACCGTCGGCGCGTCGAAAATGTCCTTGAACGACAGATCGGTGCCGAATTGTTCACGCAGGCGCGACAGCATTTGCGTCACCGCAAGCGAATCCGCGCCCAGCGCGAAGACGTCCTGATCGACGCCGACCTGCTCCACTTCCAAAAGCCTCGCCCAGATCTCGGCCAATTGCCGCTCCAACTCGGAGCGAGGCAAACGCTTGTGTTCGCTGTCCTCGCTCGCCGGTCCGGCCGACACCAGTTCGACAAGCGCGCTTCGCTGGAGCTTGCCGCTCGCCCCTTTCGGCAACGCCTGAACCATGCGGATCAGGCTCGGCACCTTGTAGGCGGCGAGCCGTTGCCGCGCGAACTGCCGAAGCTGATGCGCCGTCGCGCCGGACCGCGGCCGCAGCACAATCGCTGCGCCGACGGTCTCGCCGAGCTTCTGGTGCGGAATTCCGAAGACGCCGGCCTCGCGCACATCGGGATGGCTCAGCAACGCCTCTTCCACTTCCAGCGGCGAGATCTTCTGCCCGCCGCGGTTGATGACGTCCTTGATGCGGCCGACGATGAAGAGATAGCCGTCGGCGTCGAGATAGCCGAGGTCGCCGGTCCTGAACCAGCCATCCCGGAAGGCAGATCTGGTCGCCTCGGGATCGTTGTAATAGCCCCGGCAGATGGTCGGGCCACGCAGCACGATCTCGCCGCGCTCGCCGGCCGGCAGCCGGCGGCCTTCATTGTCCATGATCGCGATCTCGGGACCGGCGGGCAGGCCGACCGAACCCGGCTTGCGCCGGTGACGAGGGTTGGCGGCGATCTGGGATGCGCCTTCCGTCATGCCGTAGATCTCGATCACGGGCACGCCGAACCGCGCTTCCAGTCCCTGCAGGATGGCGGGGGGGAGTGACGCCGATGCCGAGCGGATCATGCGCAGCGAAGACCCCCGCGTCATCTCTGTGTCATGCTCTGAAGCCGACAGCAGCGCGCGGTGGATGGTCGGCACCGCAGTATACCAGGTCGGCTTCAAGTCCTTCAGGCAGGTGAAGAAGGACACGGGGTCGAAGCCCGCGGTGCAGATCACGCTCGATCCGGCCGCGAGCGCGGTGAGCAGGCCCGATATCAGGGCATGCGCATGAAACAGCGGCAGCATGTTGAGCAGGCGATCCTGCGGACCGAGCCCGAAGACGACCGCGGCATTGTAGGCCGAAAGACACACGCTCGCATGGGTCAGCGGTACCATTTTAGGGCGGGAGGCCGTGCCCGAGGTCAGCAGGATAAAGGCATCATCCTCTCCGCGCGCGGCCCCGCCCACAATGGCAGGCCCAACCGACGAGCCTGCCAATTCGAAGGCGCCAAGACCCTGGCCGGCCCGGGGCGACAGATCGATCACAGCAACCCCCAACGCGTGCGCGGCGGCCCGGCTTGCGGGGCCCGTTTCCGCCGACGTGACGAGGGCGGCAAGCTCCAGTTCGCTGAAATAGCGCTGCAATTCATCCCCGGTCAGGTCCGGATTGACCGGGATGCAGACGGCTGCCGTTGCTACCGCAATCAGGGCCAGTGCGTTATCGACGCCCCGCGGCAATACGAGCGCCACGCGATCGCCCTGGGCGATGCCGAACCCACGCAATTGACGGACAGTATCACTGGTGCGCGTGGCAAGCTCGGCATAGGTCACCGCGCCGCGCCCGGGAGCAAGCACCGCGGGCCGATCGGGCGCGTCGCGGGAATAGAAATCAAGGATTTCGCCGATGCACGAAAAGGCATGAATGCACGAAAGGGCCTGGCCTCCGGTGCTGCTGCCGGCCGATCCCTGCGACGGTGTGGCTGCGGTGTCCGACAAGCTCGTGCCTTTTTGCTCGAGTTGCGCTATTGTTCTCGAACTTCGCAAATCCGTCCAGACCAAGGTCGGGCAAAAGTCCCCAAAATGTACGTAACCGGACGGAGACACGTCCTTTCTGCTGAGATGCAGCCCGACGAATAATGATGCCGGAGAATAAGCCGAGTTCTGAAACGACAGATGGCTTGAAGCACTGGCTTGAGGAGATAGGCCTCGGCCAATACGGCGATCTTTTCATCCAGCACCGCATCGGCCTCGATGTCATCCCCGATCTGACCGAAGAGGATCTGGCGAAGCTTGGCCTGCCGATGGGCGATCGCAGGCGCCTGCAGCGTGCGATCGGTTCGCTCGTCCCGATCGCACGGGCGAACAATCCGGTGGCGGGTCGCAGCGTCCTGCCGAGAACGGGGAATGCCGCCGAGCGGCGTCAGCTCACCGCCATGTTCTGCGACATGGTGGGCTCCACCTCGCTTTCCGAGCAGTTCGATCCCGAGGACGTGCGCGACATCATCTCCCGCTTCAGGGAGACCTGCGTCCGGATCGTGAAGCATTATGACGGTTTCGCCGCGCGCTATATCGGCGACGCCATCCTGATCTATTTCGGCTATCCGCATGCGCATGAGGACGACGCCGAGCGTGCCGTGCGCGCCGGGCTTGAGATCGTGGAGGCGCTGTCATTGGCGCAAGCCGGCGAGCAGCGAGGGACGTCCGGCTACAGGCCCGCGGTTCGTATCGGAATTGCGACCGGCCTTGCCGTCGTTGGAGACCTGATCGGACAGGGCACCGAGGAGCGCGACTCCGCCATCGGCGAAACGCTGAACCTCGCCGCCCGGCTGCAGCCACTGGCCCCCGTCAATGGGGTGGTCATCGCATCCTCGACGCAATCCCTGTTGAGGGGAAAGTTCGATTACCAGAACCTCGGCATTCACGCGCTCAAGGGGATATCCGAAAAAGTCCAGGCCTGGCGCGTGGTCCGGCGCGCGCGCACGGAAACGCGCTTCGCCGCGGCGATGGGCGCAAGATTGACGCCGCTCGTCAACCGGCAGGAAGAAATCGCCCTGCTCATGCGACGCTGGCAACAGGCCAAGCAGGGTCATGGCCAGGTCGTGCTGCTGTCGGGCGAGCCTGGAATCGGCAAGTCGCGTATCTTCCAGGAGATTCACGAGCGCGTCGCCGGCGAGCATCACGGGCAGTTGTCGTTCCAGTGTTCTCCCTATTACACCGGCACTGCGTTCTATCCGTTTATCGAGCAATTCAAATTCGCGATCGGACTGGACCGCGAAGGCTCCTCGGTGCTGGCGCTTTCAAGCCTCGAGGCGGCCGTGACCGCCGCAAAGGGCAATGTGCAGCAGGTCGTGCCGATCTTTGCGGCATTGTTGTCAATCTCGACCGGCGATCGCCATGCGCTGCCGGAGCTTTCGCCGCAGCAGCACAAGGATGTGACGGTCGCCGCGCTGGTGAACCATCTGGTCGGGCTTGCGCGCGACCGGCCATTGATGATCGCGCTGGAAGACGCCCACTGGATCGATCCTACCTCGCGGGAAGTGCTCGATCTGTTGGTGGCGCGGGCTCAGAACGCGGCCATCCTCGTGATCGTCACCTGCCGCCCGGAATTCAAGCCCAGCTGGAATGCGCATCGTCACATCACGGCATTGACGCTCAACCGGCTCAGCCGGCAACTGCGGACGACATTGGTCGAGCGGGTCGCAGGCCGGCGGGAGCTGCCGAGGGAAGTCGTCGAGGAGATCATCGTCAGAACCGACGGCGTGCCGCTGTTCCTGGAAGAGCTGACCAAGGCCGTCATCGAATCCGACCTGCTCACAGAGCGGCATGGCCGCTACGTCTTCACCGGACCATGGCGCCAACTCTCGATCCCGGCCACCCTCACCGACTCGCTGATGGCGCGCCTCGATCGCATGGGGCCGTTCAAGAAGATCGCCCAGATTGGGGCCACGATCGGCCGGGAATTCTCCTACGAGATCCTTCGCGCGGTCGCCGAAGCGCCGGCGGAGCAGATCGAGGCGGCGCTTGATCATCTCGAGCAAGCGGGGCTGATCGTTCGCCGCGGTCATCCACCGGATGCGATCTATGCTTTCAGGCACGTGATGATCCAGGACGCGGCGCATTCGAGCCTCCTGCACAGCGAAAGACGAAGGCTGCATTCGCGGATCGCGGAGGTGATCGCGGAGATCTATCCGGAACGCACCGAGCGCGAACCCGAGCTTTTCGCCTATCACCTGACCGAATCCGGCCAGGCCGAACCGGCCGTTGGTTTCTGGCTGAAAGCGGGCAAGCAGGCCGCAAAAGCGGGCGCCAATCTGGAAGCGATCAGCCATCTCCGGCGTGGCCTCGGCGTCACCCAAAGCCATCCCAAGATGATGCGACGCGATGAAATGGAGCTGGAGCTTCGCACCGCTTTGGGCAACGCCTTGATCGCCGCCAAGGGCTACGCCGCGCAGGAGGTCGAGGAAAACTACGCTCAGGCGCTCGAGCTCGGCCGCCAGCTCGACGATGAGGCAAATGTGTTCGCGGCGACCCGCGGGCTTTGGGTGTACCATTTCATCCGCGCCGATCTGAAGCGCGCCCATGATCTCAGCGTCGAGCTCCTGCAGTTCGCAAAGCGGGTACGCCCGAACGCAGCCGCGCAATCGATGCAGCAGCAGGCCGGATATCTGATCGAGGCCCACAGGTCGATCGCCATGACCATGCTCTATCGCGGGCGATTTGCGGCTTCGCACTATCATCTGCAGCGCTGCATCGGGCTCTACACGCCCGAACTGCACGGTGAACTGACCGAACGGCACGGTATCGATCCCGGCGTCGTCTCGCTGTCTTACCTCGGATATCTTCAGTGGTTTCTCGGCCGTCCGGATGCGGCGCGCCAGCACAGCGAGGATGCGATCGTCAACGCGGAACAGCTGCGTCATCCGTTCACGCTCGCCTTCGCCCTCGAGTTCGGCGCCTATCTTTGCCAGCACCTGCGCGACGTCGAAGGGACGATGAATTATGCCGACCGCGCCATGGTGGTCTCGTCGGATCATGGCTTCCAGCATTGGAAGCAGCAGGCAGGCATCCTGCGCGCATGGGCGATGGCCGAACTCGGCGAGATCGACGAAGGGCTGAAGCAGATGCGGGTGGGACTGGAGGGCTATGAAGCCATGGACGCCTGGCTGGCGAGCTGCTGGTTCAGGAGCCTGCTCGCGACTGCCTATGCGAAAGCCGGCCAGCTGGAAGCGGCGCTGCGGACGCTGGACGGCGCCCTGGCGGTTGCGAGGCGCACCGGCGACCATTTCTTCCTCGCCGAGGTCTATCGCCTGCAGGGTGAAACGACCTTTGCCCAAGGCGGGTTAGCTGTGGCCGACGACGTCGAGGAGCTGTTCCGCCGTTCGATCGAGCTGGCCCGCCAGCAGAGCGCGCTTGCGTGGGAATTGCGATCGGTCGTCAGCCTGGCGCGCCTTTGGCGCGATGCCGGCAAGCGCGAGCAGGCCGTCGAACTGCTTGTGCCGGTCACGGCGCAGTTCGCCGAAGGCTTCCGCACGCCGGACCTGAAGGAGGCGTGGAATTTGATGGAGGAACTCGGCGCGAACCCATCAAGGCAGCATCCGTGGGCCGACCAGACGGGGTTTCACCGGGCGGGATGAGTGATCTGGCGGCCGCAAGACGACGCTACGCGAAAGCGATCGGGCAACGCGAACAGATTTCGTCGGCGCGGGTGCTGCGGGCTTTCGCCACTGTACCGCGCGAGCACTTTGCCGGCGATGGCCCCTGGCGCATCCGTCGCGAGGCCGGACGCGGCTACAGCTCCACCGCGGATGCGGATCCCGTTCACCTCTATGACGACGTGCTGGTGGCAATCGATGAACGGCGCAAGCTCGACACCGGGCTTCCGAGCCTGTGGGCGCATTTCTTCGATGCGCTCGACGTCAAGGAAAAAGAGCGCGTCGTCCAGATCGGCTGCGGGCTTGGGTATTATTCGGCGATCCTGTCCAGGATCGTCGGCGCGCAAGGCACGGTGCTTGCCATCGACTGTAACAAGGCGCTGGCCGGCCGTGCCGCCGCCAATCTCCGCCGATACAAGAATATCGAGGTAATCCACGGCGACGGCTGCAACGACGTGGGCGGCGCGGCCGATGTGATCATCGTCCATGCCGGCTTCAATCATCCGCATCCGCTGTGGATCGAATCGCTGCGCCGCAACGGCCGCCTGCTGGTCGCGCTGACCAAGCGCGGCCGGGCCGGCATCGTCATCAAGATCACCCGCCTCGCCCGCTGCTATCAGGCCGAAGCCGTCAGGGGCATCAGGATCATCCCCGGCAAGGGCCGAGGCAGAACCCCGCTCGACGAACGTGTGACGGACTGGTGGGAACGCGCCGTCGCCCTCGCACCGCTGCGGTTTCAAAGCATCGAGCAAGGGCTGCCGTCAGATCGCAAGCCGCGATGAGCCTGGAATTGGCCTGCGTGCAGCAGTGAAGACTGTCACCTCTCGCACTGCATGCTCGGCCGGCCACCTCGCATGGCTGACATCATCGGCATCATGCCTGTGTGGGGCGTGAGAAGTTCGTCGGCAGCCTTTTGCTGCTCGTCCGAGAACGTACCGACGAGATTGACCAACGCCGACCTGATCGCCCGCGTGCCTTCGAGCCGCGCCGAAAGCCACTTCTCCTGTTGCGTGAGACGGTCGACCAAGCCCAGCTGCGTCGAGTCCTGCATCATCGCGGCACGCAGCTCGCCCAGGGCCTTCGCGTTCGCACGCAACGCTTCGGCGAATGCGTTCCAAGCGGCAGTTTGCGCATCGGTGATCTTGAGTTCGGCACGCAGGAAGGCGATCCGTCCTTCAACGTGATCGATGGGCTCGATGCCACCTATTCCGTCTCCGGATCGTCGCATCATGTCCATCATGGGCATATTGCCGCCCATCATTCCGCCATGCCTCATGCCGCGCCGTCCATCCGGCGAAGCGGCCGGCTTGGCCGCAGGCGCTTCCTTCTCATCGGAATGATGAGCCTGATGATCGCCCGACGATTGCGCGAGTGCGACAGAATTGAGGCCGAGAAGCAGCAGAGCTGCAGCAAGCGTCATATGTCGCATGAACCTCTCCTCTCGTTGACGTTTGGTTTGGAAGATACTCTTCCCGATCAGATATCGGGTTGACCCAGGTCAAGGATTGCATCGCATGCGATTGCCGTTCGGCGGCTTGGCGAGAAGACCTGTTTCTTGATTTTCCTCAAAGCAGCGCAGCAATCATCACGCAAAGTGCTGACGAGAGGAGCACGCCATGTCGACTGCAGGTTCATCGGTATCCGCCGGCGCACGCGCTGGTGATCCCGCTCAACGGTCTTGGCTCCGCTCCAATTGGGGGCTTCTGCTCGCCATTGCCGTGCTGGTCATTGTGCTCGTGTTACCGACACCACAGGGATTGTCAGTGTCGGGTCATCGCATGTTGGCCGTGCTCGCCTTCGCCGTGATCGTCTGGATGACGGAGACGCTCGACTACGCGGTGTCCGGAGTGGTCATCGCCGCGCTGATGGCCTTTCTGCTCGGCACGGCACCGAGCCCCACCAATCCAGCCGTGGCAATGGGCACCAGCGCAGGTCTGGGCCTTGCTTTCAGCGGCTTCGCCAACACCGCATTGGCACTGGTGGCGTCCGCGCTCTTTATCGCCGCCGCCATGACAGCCACGAAGCTCGACAGACGCATCGCCCTCTTCATTCTCTCCCGCGTCGGCACCGAAACCCGCAACGTCGTGATTGGTTCGATTCTTGTCGGTTTCATCATGTCGTTTCTGGTGCCTTCGACGACAGCGCGAGTCGCGTGCATCGTGCCTATCATGCTCGGTATCATCGCCGCGTTCGGCGTCAACAGGAAAGGCGCTTTTGCCGGCATGCTGATGATCACCGCGACGCAGACGGCCAGCATCTGGAACGTCGGCATCAAGACCGCGGCGGCGCAGAACATGGTCGCAGTAGGCTTCATCGAGAAGACGCTGAACCAGACCATCACCTGGGTTGAATGGTTCGTCGCGGCGGCGCCGTTCGGGATCATCATGTCGATCGTGCTCTATTTCGTGATGACGCGCATGATGCCGCCGGAAGTCAAGGAAGTGCCCGGCGGTCGCGACGCAATCCGCAAGTCGCTCGCCGAATTGGGCGCAATGAAAGCATCCGAGAAGAAGCTGCTTGCGATTTCGCTGACATTGCTCGGGTTCTGGGCGACCGAGGGCGTGCTGCACCGCTTCGATACGTCATCGACCACCATCGCAGCGGTTGCATTGCTGTTCATGCCAGGCATCGGAATCATGACGTGGAAGGAGGCGCAGCCGAGGATTCCGTGGGGCACCGTCGTGCTGTTCGGCGTCGGCATCAGCCTTGGTACCGCGCTGCTGCAGACCGGCGGCGCCGTCTGGCTAGCCAATCTGGTCGTAACCAAGTTTGGACTTCAGAACGCCAGCCCTCTGTTCATCCTCGGCGTGATGAGCCTGTTCTTGACAGTGATCCATCTCGGCTTCGCCAGCGCGACTGCTCTCGCTTCGGCGATGATCCCGATCGTCATTGCCGTGCTTCAGCACGTGGCGACACCCGGGATCAATATGGTCGGCATGACCATGTTGCTGCAGTTCGTCGTAAGCTTCGGCTTCATTCTCGTGGTGAACGCTCCGCAGAACATGGTCGCCTATGGGACCGAGACCTTCGACGCCAAGGACTTCGTTCGCACCGGCCTTGTGCTGACCATCATCGCGCTTGCGCTGGTGATGTTGCTCGGTACCACCTATTGGCATTGGCTCGGATACGTCTGAGCGGCAACGGCGGGGCGCCGCTCAGAAGCGCCAGCTCATGTTACCCTTGACCGAGTGATCATTCACTCTGTCGGAGAGCTGCCCCACATACGACACGCCGATCGTCACGCTCGGATTGATGTTCAGATCGACGCCGCTTTCGACCAGCGCGGCATCGCGCGCCAGAGGCACGCCGGAAATGCTAAAGGCGCTACCCAAACTCTGGAACGCGAGTGCCGCGCCCGGCGTCACATCGCCAAAAGCATGTTGCCACGCAAACGAAGCGCGCGGCGTCAGCATCATGCCGTTCTCGAGCTGGACGCCGGTGGCGATGCGTGCTCCGAGGGTGGAATAGCCGATATCGTCGCGGGCCGTCGATCCAATGAGCGCGGCAAGGCCTCCGCGCTCGTTGAAGCCATCCGTATCCAGATGCACCCACGCCAGACCGGCGAACGGCTCGGCGGCGATATTGCCAAAGCGAATGCTGTGGCCGACCTCGCCGAACACCTGGGCGGTAGTGGCGTTGTAACGTGCCGTTGCCTGGTCGGCGAAGCCAGGAAACAGGATAGCTCGGCTGGTGTCGATCGTGCTCCAGCTTGCGGCCACGCCCGAACGCAGATTCCAGGGACCGTATGCGGCGCCGGCATAGGCCGCCAGATGCGCCGTGTCGACATTGGCGGCACTTGCCTGCGCATTCACCCGCACGTTCGAATTGGTATAGCCGCCGGCGATGCCGGCACGCCAGTTGGCGCCGAAGCTGCTGTCGACGCCGGAGAAGAAGCCGCCGAGGTTGCGGCTTACGTCGGCAGCATTGCCGTCGCTGCCTATCTTGCCCCAGGCGCCGACGCCCTGCGCCCACCAGGCAACATCGGTGCCGCGCGGCGTTGCCGGAACCAGCGGACTTTTCGTGGGAAAGGCCGGTCTTCGTGTATCGGCATAGGCAAGTGCAGCATCGGTATTGCCAACGGTGAAATCGGCATGCGCCACCAGCGGCCCGCCAGCCGTGAGGGCAGCGAACGGTCCCAGTTGGTCAGCAAAGGATGCCTGGCGCAGGCGCCCGAGCACCGCCTGGCGCAAGTAGCGGCTGTCATCGAGCATGGTGGTCTGCACGCTGCCGTGTATCTCGCCGGAGAGCGCATCGAAGGCCTGCCTGGCTCCCGCAACCGAGGGCTGGATGAGCAACGCCTGGAAGAGAGGGCTGCTCGCAGGCAGCGCGCCAGCCGCCTCGGCAACACTGGCCTGGTTCGGCGTGATGGCGGCGCTGGCGAAGCTGCGGACCTGCTCGAGCGTCAACAGCACGGACGTCGGTGTGTAGCTCAGGATCGGACTAAGGAACGCAAAATCGGTCGCAGTCGACACAGCGGAGAAGCCGCCGCTCACGCCACCTTGCGCGGTCAGGATCGTGTAGGCGAGATCGGGCGTGAAAGCGCCGAGCGCCTGCACAGTCCCGCCTGTCAGGCTCGCGTGTCCAGCGGCTGCGATCAAATCGGCCTGGCCCGTGGGACTGAACTCCGCAAGATAGGTGGAGCCGGGTGCGAAGCTCACATTGCCGGCGACATTCATCGTGCCGATCGAATGCCCCGGCGCTACAACGCTGCCGCTTGCCGCGTTCAGGCCGCCGATCGTGCCGTTGCCAAGCAACATGCCGCCCGCACCGACCGACACCGGCGAGATCAGCGAGCCGTCTACGCTCAGAATGCCGGCATTGACGTTCGTCGGCCCCGTGTACGTGCTCGAACCCGTCAACGAGAACGTACCCGACCCGCTCTTGACGAGCCCGCCCGGCCCGCTGATGGCGCCGGAGAACACCGTGCTCGAGTTATCGTTGCCGGCCGTGAGCGCTGCCGAGCCCAGCGCGACTTGACCTGCGCCCGCGAGCGATCCGATGGTCTGGTTGAAACTGTTGAGGTCGAGCGTGGCCCCGCCTGCGACCGTATAGGCGCTGTTCGGGGAGAACACATTCGTAGCGCCCGCTTGCAGCGTGCCGGCGTTGACAAGGGTGGCTCCCCCATAGGATCCGGGGCCCGCCAGCGTCAGCGATCCCGCGCCAGCCTTGGTGAGGCTGCTCGCGCCGCCGATCGTCCCCGAGAAGGTGGAATTGAAACCATTGGTATCGATTGTGCCGCCATTTCCGTTCAACATCACACTGCGCGCCGTCGTAAGGCCCGCGCCGAGTTGGAGCGTGCCGCCATCGAAGCTCAGTCCACCCGTCGCCGCGCCGAGATTGTTGTCCGCGGTCGCTTGCAACGTGCCGCCGTTCAGGAACGTTCCGCCTGCGTAGGTGTTGCTGCCGGTGAGCGCCAGCGTTCCATCTCCGATCTTGGCTAGGCTGCCGGGCCCCGACAACACGCCGCTCCATGTTGCACCCAGTCCATTGGTGTCGATCGTTGCAACACCTCCGGTCAAAGTCGCGTTCACGCTTGTCACGAGCGGGGCCTCGATCACCCTGATCGTGCCGCTGCCGATATTGAACTGATAGTTCGGGGTGTTGTTGTTGTAGGAAGGCAGCAGGCTGTTGCCGCCGATCTCCAGCGCGCCGCCGTTGAGGTTGTACACGCCCGTGCTGGTGTTGAGGCCGGAGAGATGGAGCGTCGAGCCATTGTGGACGCGCAGGATGCCGCCGCTCTGATTGATGGTTCCCTGCGCTTGCGGCTCGGTCGCAACCGCGTTGCCGTAGCCGAGGATGAGACGACTGTTGACGCCGGACAGATCAATGACGCCGCCGCTGAGGTTGATCGTGCCGCTGCTTCCCGGCCGGCCCGTGCCGGTGTTGCGCCCGAGAGTGTTGATGCCGCCGTCGAGATAAAGTTCGCCGCCGTTGATGTTGTATGTGCCGACACCACCCTGATTGCCGATGTTCATCGACGCGCAGCGACTGACGTCGCCGCAGGTGGGGGTTACCCTGACCGTACCGCCCGTCTGATTAACCGTACCCTGTCCACCGAAGTCGCCGACTTGCAGGCTGGTGCCGAAGGTGATGGCGCCTCCCGAAACGTTCAGCGCGCCGACATTGGGCGTGCTTCCAGTCACGCCCTCGCCCACCGCGAGATAGGTGACAGTCGTGGTTCCACTGGTCTGCGCCAGCGCACCCTGGAAGACATAGCTTTCACCGAGTGTGAGCGTGGCGCTATCGATGGTCAGCGTGCCGGAGCCGACCTTGGCGAAGATTCCATAAGGGGGAGGATCGTACCCTTGCTTGGTCATGTCGATCGTCCCGGAGAAAGCGCTATTGGTGTTGTTGCCTCCAACCGCGAGAGCTTGAGTCCCGAGCGTCACGATGCCGCCGCCACCGATGGAACCCACGACCTGGCTGGCACTGGAAAGCGACAGGCTAGCGCCTGATGCAACCGTCAAGTCCGTGCCGGCCGCGAACGACTGCGCCGAAGACAATGCCAGATTGCCTGCCACGATATTGATCGCAGTGGCGCCCGCGCTGATCGCGGCATCGAGTTCGCCCTGTGTGCTGACGTCGACGGCTCGCGCGTCGGACGCATACAGCATCAGCGCTGACGTCGTGGACAGTGCCACCCAGTGTCGCAGATGCCTGACCAGAGGCATCTCTCGTCGTGATGAAGCAAGCATTCGAATCCCCAAGCCTGCGATTCGAAGCCTGACACCGTGGGACTCGTGAAGTCTGTTCGATTTCGAACAGACTTCTGCTCAAAGGAGCAACGCAGAAATGCTTCCGTGGGACTTGGTTAATCAACCGATGCGCACGGAAGCTGCAGCAAATTGTCGCGCTGTCCGTCTCCTGCACCCAGTATCCGTAAATAGCGCATCGAATTGTCTGCGCGTCGCCGCGTAGCATTCGCAGGCCTCTGTTTCGAGGCGCACACGGTCGAGGATATTCACTCGACCGTGCTTATAGTGAATCAAGCCGGCCTTCTGCAAGGAATTGGCCGCAATCGATACGCCGGAGCGCTGAACCCCAAGCGTGAGGGCGAGCAACTCGTGGGTGAGAGGAAAACTGTCCGAGCCAGCGCTGTCGTGCGCGACCAGAAGCCAGTGGCAGCAGCGCTGCCGAAGCGAGTGCAGGCGGTTGCATGCGGCAATCTGCGAGAACGCATCGACAACCAGGCTAGTGTATCGGCGCAGAAGGGCCGAAGCTTCATCCGTTTGCGTGATCTTCCGCTCGAACGTGTCGCGATCGATGCGAAGCGCCATTCCCGGAATCCGGACGGCATATTCCCACATCGCGCCGCGGATTCCATGGATGGCGAAAAGTCCGACGATGCCTTCGTTGCCGACGGCTCCGATCTCGACAACTCGACCATCCTCCATGGTCTTGACGCGTGAAACCAGGCCTCGATCTATGAAGTAGAGATGGTCGATCGGCGCGCCGGCGCGAAAAAGCACCTGGTGCTGTCGCAAGTTCACCGGCTCGAGATGCGGCAAAATGGATTCGAGGCGCGCGACCATGAGCGCCTGCAACAACCGGTTGCCAGGATAGGCTCCCCCAAGTTCGTCTTCCATGCCGCCCGGGTCTTTCCGCCACCTTCGGCCAAAGTACCCAGCCCTGACGTTGCGAACGCCATCACTCGGAGTTCTGTTCCGAGGCACGCCCGCATACCACCCATGCGTGCGAACAACCTTACGAGAGTACCGACAATTGACGCCATGCGGGATTTGAGATTCGTCGAAAGCCGATGGGGCCGTCAGGGCGATCGTGCGTTTCCAAGGGCAAGGAACAGCGTCTGTTGCCACCGATCGCTTTCGATTTGATCGAGCACGGCGAGATCGAGCATCGGCCGCAAGGCGCTGCCTTTCGGCAGCACGATCGCATATCGCTCGCTGCTGAAGCTGGTGTCGACGACCCGAAGCGAGCCTGAGAAGTCGTTACGAACGATCCAGGCCAGGAGCGGCTTGTCATGCACGAAGGCATCGATCTGACCTCGGCTCAATGCGGATAGGCCGCTTTGGGCGTCCGGGAATCCCCGGAAGGAGAGCTGCTGGCGGGTGAAGTAGTCGCTTGTCGGAGAGTTCGCGACGGCGCCGACGCGAACGGATCGCAGGTCGTTGAAGCTGTGGACGGCGCCTTGGAGTTCCCTGCGCGTCAGGGTGGAGGTGATGCCGGCGGTGAACACGGCTATCGCGATGACGGAAGCGATCATCCATCCGGTCGCGACGATGCGCCCGGGGAGCGTTGCCGGTGCGTTCGCGGCGGCCCCCGCCTGCGTCATGGCAATGGTCGACCACCAGAAGCTGGAGCCGAGCCCCTTGGCGCCTCCGCCGAAATGTTCCGTATTCCGCCGCTCCAGCAGCCAAATGAGGAAGCCTACCGCCATCGCAAGACAAAGCAGCAGACCGACAGCCTGGAAGAAGCCGAAAGAGAGAAGCGCCCGCCCGATCGAAACCCAGGGGCTCTCATTGAGCGGCACCGCAATCCCGAGGCCGGTGTTATAGAAAGGTTGAGTGAAATCGACATTGCGTGCACGCGCAGCGGTCACGGTTACCGCTGCCACGCCGGCGTCGAAGGCGCCTTTCGCGACGCCATCAAGCAGGTCCTGCACGCTCTCGGTCTCAACCAGGCGAAACTTCAGATGCGCTCGATCAGCGATCCTCTTCCAGAGCTCAATGCTGATACCGCCCCAGTTCCCATCCGGCTGCTTCATCGCGAAGGGCGGGGCTTCCTTTGTTGCCACCACCAACTCTTTATCGAGCGCTATGCCTTGCGCGCGCAGGGCGCTGCCACCGAGCGCAAGCATCGCCAGCAAAAAATACATCAGGACCGATCGAAGCGACAAAATCACTGGTTTGACCTGAGGATGCCGATCTCGCCGCCGTTGACTACCGGAACCTGAGAAGATCCGCGCACGAGTCGGAGCACGCAATTCTTACTAGAATGATGGCAATTTGTCGCGCCACTCAGAACAAAATGGCGATGTCGTATACCATTGAAATTATGCGCAATTTTTGGAGATTTGAGGATGCCAGCATGGCAAATGTCGTCATGCGACGACCAGCGGAGATGTCGTCACATAGTGGCCGTCCTGGTAGACAAGGGGAGCAGCCACCGCGGAGAACCTCGCTTCCTCGACACTGCCGATGAAGATGCCGTGCGTTCCAAAATGCGTCTGCGTTTCCGTCTTGCAGAATAAATTGGCTTGGGCGTCAATGAGGCAAGGCAACTCGCGCGTAAGCGTCCAGTTGCCGCTCGCAAACCGCTCGGCGCCTCTCAATTGACCGCCGAAACCCTGCGAAACCTGCACATGCGGCGATCCGAGCAGGTTGACGCAGAAATTCTTCGATAATGACAGGCGGCGGTAGAACGCTGCAGCCGTGTTAACGCACACGAGTATGGCCGGCGGATCGATACTGACCGAGGTAATGGCGGTTGCCGTCATGCCGTGCCACCCGTCCCCATCAACGCAAGTCACGACGCTGACTGTCGCTGCGAGGCGGCGCATCGCATTGCGAAAACTGGATGCCAAATCGGGGATTTGAGAAGCTGAGGTCGTCCGTGGCATAGACATTTGCCTGCTCCCTCAGACTCTATGGCGAATGTGCGTGGCCGGCCGCGGCTCGAGAACAAAAAAGTACCGAACCTCGAAAACTGACTTGTGTAGTCCTCGGACAGACTGATCACGCGGTGCGTCCCGACGCACAAGCTGCACCACCAGATCCTCACGTACCGCATTCGCGACGTCGCTATCGAGGTAAGCCCCGCCATCGAAATAAAGTTGGGACGTCAATTCTTTGTATCGGGGATGCCTGACCTTCAGATGCAAATGGGCGGGACGAAAGAAATGCCGGCCCAGCGTCTTGAGCACAACACCAGTCGGCCCATTCTTCGGGATCTCGTAAGGTGGCGGAACGATCGTCCGGACCTCGAAGGCGCCGTCATGATCTGTTCGGAAGCGCCCGCGCAGATTCCATTCCGGGACGCCAGGATGAAAATTGGAGTAGCGACCCTCGGCATCCGCTTGCCACATGTCTATTTCGGCGGCCGCCAACGGCATCCCATCGGGCGACGCGACGATACCGCGAAAGAAGAGCACGTCGCCGGCTTCATCGCAGCGCTGGGGCAGCACATAGGGTGCCTTCAGCAGGGGAGAGTTCGGCAAGTAGAACGGACCCTCGATGGCCTCGATACTGCTTCGCCTATCGATATTGGCGTTATCCGTCGCTTCAGCTTCGAGAAACACATCGTAGAGCAGCGTTTCTTCTCCTGCCTTGACGGAATCCACCAGGATGTCCGTGGCGCAACGATACTCATCATGGGTGATCCCGTGCTTGCGCATGAATTGCAGCAAAGTCCGCTCGAGATCTTCGAGAATGATTCTGGTGCGTTCAATGTTCATGTGGCTCTCATCTCCGACAGAGACGCAGATTGTCCGAGGGAATGGCTAGAAGTTGAACTTGCCGATCATGTTGACCTCGTCAGGGTTGATCAGATCCGGCACAGTCCAGCCATCGAGGTCGTATTCGGCGAGGCATTGGTCCGCGAGTTCGCGATAAAAGCGGGTGAGCCCCATGGCATCCTGTGCGGCGAGAATTTCCGTTCGGACGGACTCGTGGTTGCCCCCGTAGTTGCGCTCATAGAGTTCGTGGCGGCCGCCAAACTCGGAGCCGATCGCATCCCACAGCAGCTTCATCACCTTGACCCGGTTGACCGCATCGTAGCCATCCGAGCCGCGAACATATTTGTCGAGATACGGACGAATATCGGGATTCCTGAAATCGGCCGCATGCGAGTTGAGGTAGATGAGCCCACTTCCGAGGTCTTGCTGGATGATCTCCCTGACCCGCGGATAACCCACCGTCATGAACCATCGATAGGCAAGACCTGCGTTGGTGTTAGGCAGAACGGTATTGCCGACCCAGGCATCCGGGTTATGTGCCATCGAGTCGGTGAGCGCCCACATCATGTTGCGCCAGGCGAGCACTTCTCCGAGGCGAGATTGCACACCTCTGAAGTTCTTGGAGCCCGTGATGTCCACCGCCTTGAGCAGCAGTCCGGCAATGAAATCGAGCTTGACCGCCAATCGCGTGCATCCCTGAAACGTGAAGCGAGGCAGAAAGCCCGATTGCGGGAAAAACGTGCTGGCTTTTTCGAGATCTCCATAGACAAAGACATTTTCCCAGGGGATCAGAACACGATCGAGCACAAAGATCGTGTCGTTTTCGTCGAGCCTGCTCGACAGCGGATAATCGAACGGACTACCCATCACAGCGGCCGTCATTGAATAGGATGGTCGGCAGATGAGCTTCATTCCCGGTGCCCCCATCGGAATTGTGCAGATGAGTGCGTACTCCTTCTTCTTGAGCGGGATGCCGTAATGCGCGATGAAATTCATATTGGTGATCGCCGAACCTGTGGCAACGACCTTGGCGCCACTGATGATCAGGCCATCGTCCCGCTCCTCTTCGACATGAACGAATACATCGGCAACTTCGTCCGGCGGGCGGTTTCGATCGACCGGTGGATGGATGATCGCGTGATTCCAATACAAGACCTTTTCCTGCGACTCGCGGTACCAGCGCCGGGCATTGTCCTGAAAGGGCGCGTAGAAGTCGGCGTTGGCTCCGAGCGTTCCGAGAAATGATGCCTTGTAGTCCGGGCTGCGGCCCATCCAGCCGTAGGTAAGCCGCGCCCAGACCGCGATTGCGTCGCGATCGGCGACCAGATCCTTTGCCGAATGGGCAGCCCGGAAAAAACGCATCGTATAGCCGCCACTGCCGGTGTCCGTGGGGCAAGTCAGGACGTCGCGAGTCCTGGGATCGTGAAGCGCATCGTACAGGCGCGCCGTCATCCGCACCGAGTTACGAAAGGCGGGGTGGGTCGTTACATCCTTCACGCGATCGCCGTAGAGATAGACCTCTCGTCCGTCCCGAATGCTCTCCACATATTCTTCGCCGGTCATGGGACGTGCCGGTCTGCCGATTGGGGCTTCCGACGAAGAGGCGGCTCGCGCATCCGCCGATGCTGCTTGCGAGGCCACATCGAGTTTCGCCTTCATTTCAACCTCCTTCGAACGAATTCGGATTTGACTGCCGTCGTGCAAAAGGAAATTAGATCGGCTCGAGGCAGGACGTCGTGAGCCGTGGGCGCACTTTCGCCAGCACGGATGCGTCCAGATCATCACTCGCGAAGGCGTGAGAAGTCGTGATCCACATCTCGATGAAATCTGTGTTGTGGCGCGACAGCGTCGTGCTCAAAATTTGACAGCGAGACTGGCGTTTGAACTTCACCAATAGGTATTTTCGCCGTCGTCAGGTCATGTCGAACCTTGAATCCAGGCGTCACGAGAACAGAGTCGATCATGCATCGGAGTGATGACACCGGCCGCGCGACAGAACCAGACTTCGAGACCTGGAGAGAATCGCTCCGCTCGATGTGTGGCGGATTTAGACCCACAGGAATCCCATCCGGCACTTTCGCTGGATGGGTGAGCAAGGTCAGTATAAGTGGGCTCACGGCATTGAATATTGGGTCCAATGCTGTCCGCGTCGAACGGACGCAGCGGGACGTTCGCGTCGATGGCATCGATCACTACTTCGTTGTGTTTCACCTCGCCGGGCAATCGGCCATGATCCACAACGATCAGGCCGTACAACTCGCTGCGAGCGATGTTGTGCTCGTCGATACGACCCTGCCCCTGGCATATTTGCCCAGCAACGGGGCGGCGCCGTGGAACTGCGTGACTCTTGGTTTGCCGCGCCAGTCACTGGCGTCCCATCTTGGGTTTGAGCCGCAGGGTGGAATTTTCAGACGCGGCGGGACGTCCGCCGGGCGTCTGCTCCTGGACATTATCAGCGATGCCCAAGCCAGCGACGGATCAACCTTCTCACCGGCCGATGCCTACATGCAATTGGCGGCCTATGATCTCGTCGGTGCACTCTTTGCGCCATCCGACCATGAACTCCTTTCGCGCCATGCGGACAAGCTGTTCAAGCGCATCTGCAACATTATCAAAGCCCGCTTTGCGGATCCCGACTTCGGTCCCTGCGAGGTGGCGGCCGAAGCAGGAATCTCGCTGCGCTATCTTCAGAAGCTCTTCACTGCACACAACTCGACCTGTAGTCACTTCATACAATCGGTCCGGTTGGATCATGCTGCGCGTCTGTTGCACCGGCGGGTGCTCCTGAACACGAACCAGCCCATCAATGAGATTGCCTACAGCAGCGGCTTTGTCGATTACACTCATTTCGCACGACGATTCCGCCGTCGCTTCGGTCGCGCCCCAGGCGCTCGCCCCGAAGAACCCGCTTTGCAAGCCACTGGCGAGGAAACAAAGCGCGCTGGTGCCGGCGAAAGCTCGTCGTAAACCCGCACCACCTTTGTCTCTCGCTCGAGTCAAACGGGATGAAGCCGCCCGCGGCGCGGGCTCATGCACCTCGCGCATCGCGTATTGCCTGAGCGACTTTCGTCGCCTGCGACACCCGTCCGATTCGCGCGCCCGTGACGATCTTTCTTCGGCGCGTGCTCAAACGCGGCACCATGCCTTCGTTGGCGGTAGATCCGGCGGAGGGATAGGGAACGAAGCTCGCGGACCGCAGCGCGAGAGCCTTTCGAGCCGCTTCGACATTGTCGGTCCGAGCTGCCAGATTGTGAAGACGCCTGAGCTCGCTGTTCACCCGCTTCAGTGCTGCGGCAAACACCTGCTTGCGTTGTAATGGACGGTCAGCGGTTCCAGGGAAGTTCGCGCCGCGAGCCTGGCCCTTTCCGCGCGTCTCTCGCCGCTTTTGTCGGCCGAGCGTTCGCTCCTTATCGCGCATCTTGCGCAAGCGGGATCGCATATCGGCAAGATCGGTCGGCTCGACGTCATAGATGGCGGGATGATGCGTGAGGCGGATCGTCTCGTATTCGTCGTGGTCGAGCAGGCTGCGTTCGAACTTGCATGGGACCGACATCTTCTGTTCCTCCGTTGAATCTTTCGATGCTCACGTGAGAAAAATCATCCAGGTCCAGCGTCGTTGCGTGGGTGCCTGCCAGTCGATGAACAGGCTACCGCTCCAGGCCAGTATTGGCAACCTGAGGTATTTATCTGAGCTGCCTGAGGCCAGTCGCGCGAATAGTGTGGTGTGTTCAGCGCTGCGAATCAACGAGCCGTTTTCACCCTTTCGCCTGTCAGCAACTTTCTATGTTCGTCATTCAGTTCGTCGCTATCAGCGATCTGGAAAATGCTGTTGGGGTCTGGAGGATCGATTTGAGTTTTGCTCCGCCTTGTGCTTGTTTGCGCGCGTCATCGGTGCCCTTCTAGGGTGAAACGGGAACGCGGTGCGGGAATCTTCCCAACGCCGCGGCTGCCCCCGCAACTGTAAGCGGTTATTCGCGATCCGGATGCCACTGGACCTGCCAGGCAGGTTTGGGAAGGCGGATCGGGAGACGACTGCGAGCCAGGAGACCGGCCGTTGATTTGTATCAACTCGTTCGACGGTGGGTCGGCGGAAGGCATTTATGAGCTTGCGGCGTTTTCTTGCCGGGTGTGCGGCCGTTGTCGCATGCGGTCACACCGGCGCGATGGCCCAATCGGGTCCCGAACAGCTTCCTGCTGTTGTCATCAATCCGAACGTCCGGTCCAAGCCTCCCGCGAGGAACAGGCAAACGTCTTCAACGACTCGTCCTGCGCGCCCAGCGCCCAGTATCGAGGCCCCTCCGGCAACTCCCGAAGTCGTTGTCACCCCCGACCGGACGCCGCAGCCCGCGAGCCGTACCGGAAGCTCGGTCAGCGTCGTCACGCACGAGGTGCTCGCGACCAGCAATCCGGCCTCGCTCGTCGATGCGTTGCGGACGGTGCCGGGGCTCGATATCACCGAAAGCGGCGGCCCCGGTGCAACAACCAACGTACGCTTGCGCGGCGCGAATACCGGCCAGACGCTGGTCATGATCGATGGCATCAGGGTGAACGATCCGACCGCCGCCAGCGGCGATTTCGATTTCGCGATGTTCGCACCGAGCGCGATCGAGCGGATCGAGGTGCTGAAAGGACCACAGAGCGCGCTCTACGGATCGGACGCGATGGGCGGCGTGGTCAACATCATCACCAGGAAAGCCGCCGGTCCGGCACAGCTCGACGTCAGCACCGAGGGAGGAAGCTACGGCACAGCGAGCAGCAGCGCAGCGCTGACCGGAACCTCGGGACCCTGGTCCTACGCGTTCACGGGAAGCGGTCAGCATAGCAACGGCTTTTCACGCTACGGCTATCGCATCCCCGCGCTCGAGGCGAAGTATGGTCCCCTCGAGCGCGACGACTTCGACCGCGTCGGCGGCTCGGCTCGCATCGGCTACGACGCCGGCGAAAGCGTACGCCTGGAGACGGGCATGCTGACCTCGTTCACGCGGTCCGCCTACGATCAGGCCAGCGGAGCGTTCCCGGACACGCCGTCGAGCGCGACGCGTCTTCTCGAACAAGTCTGGGGACGCGCCTCATTCGACACGTTCGGCGGCGTCCTCACCCACAGCGTGAGTGCGTTTGAGACGCACATCGACCGCTCGTTCGACGACGTCACCTACAGGACCAACAAGCTGCCGCGGAACACGACGTCCATCCTCTCCAATTTCGTCGGCGACAGCACGGGCCTGGAATATCAGGGCAACCTCAAGGTCGGTCTGCTCGGATCGCTTATCGTCGGATCGCGCGTGCAGCACGAAACGGCGAGCACCTCCACCACCAACCTGCTGCCGATTCCCGGCGCTTCGACGCCACAACTCGCGGGCACGCAGGACACGAATTCGGTGTTCGCGCTCTGGCAAGTGCCGATCGGCGAGCGACTCAACGTCACGATAGGCGGCCGGGTCGACGATGTCGTCGACGTCGCACGGTTCGAGACATGGCGAGCCACCGCGGCCTACAGTATCGCGGAGACCGGCACCAAGCTGCATGCGAGCGCCGGGACAGGCGCCAAGGCGCCGACGCTCTATCAGCTCTATGCGCCGACCTATGGCAATTCCGCGCTCAGTCCCGAGGAAAGCTTCGGTTACGATGCCGGCATCGACCAAAGCCTGTTCGGCGGCCGCGTCGTGGTGTCGCTGACAGGCTTCGGCAACAGGTTCAGCAACCTGATCGACTTCGAGACCGATACGGCGCATCCGCTCGGGCACTACGTCAACGTCTCGCGTGCCGAAACCGACGGGTTGGAGCTCGGGGTCAATGTCGATGTCCTGCCGGGCTACCTGAAATTCAACGCAGCCTACACCTATCTGCAGGCCAGGGACCTTTCGACCGGCTTGACGCTGGCGCGCCGGCCAGAAAACCTGGCGAGATTGTCGTTCTCGATCACCCCGATCCCGGATTGGCTGATCGAGCCACGCGTGCTCGCGGTGTCCACGCGCTACAGCGGCTCGAACGAGACGCTGCCGCTGGACCCCTACGTCCGCGTCGACCTCTACACCGAATACAGGATCGACCAGACCTGGAAGGTGTATTTGCGCGGTGAGAACATTTTCAACGAGTACTATCAGGAAGTGTTCAACTATGGCACCACCGGTCCCGCGGCTTATGCCGGGTTCAACGCCCACTGGTAGAGCGGATGTGATGGACGCGCGGAATGCGCTATCTAACCGAATGAAGCGCGCTGGCCAGGCGATCGAGACCATCGTCCGACGCAAGGCCAAATCGCAGCCATTCGCGCGCCCAGTCGAAGCTCCGGCACCAGATGTGGCGTCGGGCCAGTTCGGCGTGCAAGGCCGGGGCGTCGGGATGGGAGGCGAGACGAAACAGCGTGGTCCCTCCGACGACATGCAGACCGGCCGCTGTCAGGACCTGATCCAGCTTCCCAGCCTCCCGAGCGAGCCTCACACGTGTCGCATTGGCCCAGGATCGATCCCGCAAGGCGGCCGTACCCAGGTGGAGCGCCGGGCCGGAGACCGGCCATGGACCAAGCGCCGCGGTGATACGCTCGACGATGTCGCGTCGGCCGATCACGAAGCCAAGGCGAAGTCCCGCGAGCCCGTAGAATTTGCCGAAGGAACGCAGCACGAGGATCGGAAGGTCGGCGCTCATCCCGGCCGCACTGATGGCGGGATCGACATCGGCAAAGGCCTCATCGATAACCAGCCAGCCTCCGCGACGGTCGAGCCGTTCAGCAACGTGCCGGAGCGCCCCGCGATCCGCGATGCGTCCATCCGGATTGTTGGGGTTGACGATCACAGCGTGAATGGCGCGTTCAGGCAGCGCGGAGAGATCGTCCACTGCGATGATCTCCCGGCCCCCGCTGCTCCACGCGGCCGAATGCTCGCCATAGGTCGGAGCAGCGATCGCAACCGCTCCTGCGCCGGCGAGATACGGGATCCATTGAATAAGGGCCTGCGTGCCGGCGGCGGCCGCGATATCAGCGTCGTCGGGCACATCGTAGGCTTCGCGCGCAGCGGCGAGCAAAGCCTGCTCGTCGGCCCGGGATGGCAGGCGCGTCCATGCACTGCCTGGAACGGGATGCGGAATCGTCCACGGCCAGGGATTGATTCCGGTCGACAGGTCGAGCCAGTCCGCAGGCTCGCCTCCATGGCGCGCAATGGCTTCCGTCAGATCACCGCCGTGCTTCATGATCGCTTCATGCCATCAATCGGGACCAGGCGCGAGACCCTTGTTGGCATATTGCGGCCGGCGATCGGCGCAACGTTCGCGTTGCTGGCACCGCTGTTCGCGGCGCATGCCGCTCACGCAGCCGACCTGCCGCGCGTCGCGTCCATCAATGTCTGCACGGACCAGCTTCTCTTGGCGCTGGCCGATCCAAGCCAGATTCTCGGCCTCAGTCCCTATTCGCGCGACCCCGCCCGCTCTTGGAACGCGGAGAAGGCTGCGGCCTACCCTCGATTGTCGGGCGAAGCCGAAGATGTCCTGATACTGCGGCCGGCCGCCGTAGTCGCCGGCAAATTTACCAAGCGTGCAACACGAGAATTGCTGAAGGACAAGGGCGTCCGCGTGGTCGAATTCGACGTGGCGCGTTCGCTTGATGACGTCAAGAGCCATATTCGGCAAATGGGCGAACTCCTACACCAGACGGATCGCGCCGCATCCGAGATGCAGCGACTGGACACGGCAATCCGGCACGCCAAGGAGGCGGTCTCGCAGCGACCTTATCGCGTGCTGGCGTTGTCGCGGCGCGGCTGGGTTTCGGGCGGCGGCGGCCTGATCAGTTCCATGCTGGCTACGATCGGCCTGAAGAACGCGGCCAATGACCTCGGCTACAAGCTTGGAGGCTTTGCGTCACTGGAGACGATCTTGAACCTCAAACCCGATCTCCTCCTCGTGTCTGACGGCGGCGACTTCGCGGAGGACGAAGGTGAAGCCTTCCTGCGGCATCCCGCGCTTGAACGTTTCTATCCGCCGTCGAAACGCCTGGTGATCCCCGAGAAACTGACGGTCTGCGGCGGGCCGATGCTTTCGGAGGCGCTGGAACGCCTCGTCTCCGAACTAAGCCGCGTGGCGCGATGATATGCTGGTGGGAAGCGAGACGCTCTTGATCGTGGTGCTGGCGATCGCATTCGATGGGCTCATCGGCGATCCGGATTTGCTGTGGCGCCGCTTCCCTCATCCGGCGGCGCTGATGGGCTCGGCGATCAACCTGCTCGATCGCGCGCTGAACCGCGAGCAATGGTCGGCCGCACAGCGCAAGGCCGCGGGATGCATGACGATAGGCATGCTGGTCGCGACCTGCGGGGGCCTTGGCCTGCTGCTGGAAGCCGCGCTGGGATGGACACTGCTCGGACAGGTAGCCCAGGGGCTTGTGGCTTCCGTCCTGATCGCGCAACGGAGCCTCTATCAACACGTCGGCCGGGTCGTCTCCGCCTTCACCGGCGGTGGACTTGCCGAGGCAAGACGCGCGGTATCCATGATCGTCGGCCGCGATCCGGAACAGCTCGACACCAGCGGCGTCTCGCGCGCGGCGATCGAATCCTGCGCGGAGAATTTTTCCGACGGCGTTGTCGCCCCAGTGTTCTGGCTGGCGCTGCTCGGGCTGCCGGGATTGCTGATCTACAAGGTCGTCAACACGGCGGATTCGATGATCGGCCATCGCAGTTCCCGCTATGAATCCTTCGGTTGGGCCGCGGCGCGGCTTGACGATCTGCTCAACCTCGTGCCCGCAAGATTGGCCGCAGTGCTGATCGCTCTGGTCGCGCCATTCGCGGGTGGCTCCACAGCGCAGGCTTTCAAGGTGATGTGGCGCGACGCTTCAAAGCACAGATCTCCGAATGCGGGCTGGCCGGAAAGCACCATGGCAGGTGCGCTCGGTCTCGCGCTGGCCGGGCCTCGCCGTTATGGCGACCGTCTCGTCGATGACCCCTTCCTCAACGGCGGCGCCCGGATGGATGCCGGTCCTGCCGACATCCGCCGCGCGCTCAAGCTGCTGATTGCCGCCTGCTCGCTGGAAGCAGCGATCTATGCGGCGCTAGCGTTGGTGGTTTGACGGCTCCTTGCGATCTCGAGCATGCGGTCGATGCCGAGATGCGCTTCCAGATGGTCGGCCAGCGCCTCGAGCGCCGATTCGATCCGCGATTCATAAGCGACAGACGATGCGATGCCGAGATTGGCAAGCCACGCCCTCCGGAAGCTGTCATTGACGAACAGCCCGTGCAGATACGTCCCCTGCACCCGACCATCGGTTGAGCAGGCGCCGTCGGGACGGCCGGCAATCCGGACCACCGGGCGCCCGCAATCCGCACCACTGGTGCGGCCGAGATGGATCTCATAACCCTCGATCGGGCTGCCTGTCGCGCAATGAATACCCCGCACGCGCGTCGTCGATTTATGGGCATCCATCGTCGTGGCGATATTGAGCAGCCCGAGCCCCTCGACCGTGCCGGCCGGGCCATCGATGCCATAGGGGTCAGCGATCGTCCTGCCGAGCATCTGGTAGCCGCCGCACAGTCCGAGCACCTGACCGCCGCGCCTCGCATGCGCCTTGATGTCGATATCCCAGCCCTGCGCGCGCAGGAAGGCGAGATCGCCGATCGTCGATTTGCTGCCGGGCAGGATCACGACATCGGCGTCAGCCGGGATCGGCTCGCCCGGCCGCACGAACACCAGCCTCACGCCAGGCTCCATGCCCAGCGGGTCCAGATCGTCGAAATTGGCGATGCGCGCAAGCACGGGAACGGCGATGACCTTCCGGGCGGACGATGCCTGCACGCGATCGAGATCGATGGCGTCCTCGGCAGGCAGCCAGGCGGCCTGAGGCAGCCACGGCACCACGCCGAGCGACGGCCAGCCGGTCATGCGCGTCACGGCTTCGAGTCCCTGATCGAACAGCCTGGGGTCGCCGCGGAACTTGTTGATCAGGAAGCCGCGAATGCGCGCGCGCTCCTCGGTCTCCAGCACGAGATGGGTCCCCACAAGGCTCGCGATGACACCGCCGCGGTCGATATCGCCGACCAGCACGACAGGAATATCGGCCGCCGTGGCAAAGCCCATATTGGCGATATCGCCGGCCCGCAGATTGATCTCGGCCGGACTGCCCGCACCTTCGACCAGCACGATATCGGCGGCGCGGGCAAGATGCGCGAAACTGTCGAGCACGGCAGGCAACAGCGCCGCCTTCTTTCCGAGATAGTCGGCCGCGCGAAGGGTGCTGCGCCGCTGGCCCTGCACGATCACCTGCGCGCCGGTGTCGGTCTCGGGCTTCAGGAGCACGGGGTTCATATGGACGCTGGGCTGCATCCGCGCGGCGCGCGCCTGCACCGCCTGCGCGCGGCCGATCTCGCCGCCATCGACTGCCACCGCGGCATTGTTCGACATGTTCTGCGGCTTGAACGGCGCGACCTTGAGGCCGCGCCTGACCAGTGCCCGCGCCAGGCCCGCGACAATCGTCGACTTCCCGGCATTGGAACCAGTGGCCTGGATCATCAGCGCCGGCGTCGGCCGCGCCATCAGAATTCGACTCCCTTCTGCGCCTTCACACCCGCACGGAACGGATGCTTGACCAGCGTCATCTCGGTGACCAGATCGGCCATCTCGATCAGCGACGCATGCGCATTGCGGCCGGTGATGACGACGTGCTTGTCGGCCGGCTTCTCGTCACGGAGAAAGGCGAGCACTTCATCGATCGGAAGATAGTCGTAACGGAGGACGATGTTGAGCTCATCCAGCAGGACCATACGATGGCGATCGTCGCGGATCAGCTCCTTGGCGGCCTCCCAACCTTTCCGGGCGGCCGCAATGTCGCGCTCGCGATCCTGCGTTTCCCAGGTGAACCCCTCCCCCATCACGTGCAAGGTCACGAGGTCCGGAAACCTCGCCAACACCCGCGCCTCTCCCGTATCCCACTTCGGCGACTTCGTGAATTGAACGACGGCGACGGGATAGCCGTGACCGATATGCCGAAACACCATGCCGAGCGCGGCTGACGTCTTGCCCTTGCCGGTGCCGGTATGGACGATCAGCAGACCTTTCTCGCCGGTCTTGGTCGCCATGATCTTGTCACGCGCCGCCTTGTGCTTCCGGGCCTTCTCGCGATGACGGGCATTCTCGTCGTCGGCTTCGTGAGATGGATTCATCATGCGATCTCTCTTTTGGCTTCGTGCAAACTTTCGGCAATCAGATCCACGGCGCGGTTGGAGCGCGGCGTCCATAATCCGCGCCTGATGGCTTCCGCGAACCGGGCGGCCATCTCGCGGAGCGCGGCGGGATTGGACTGCTCGATGAAATCTCGTACCCGGTCGTCTTCGAGATAGGCCGCGAACAACTGATCGAAGTGATGATTTGAGACCGCATCGGTCGAGGCGGCAAAACCGAACAGATAGTCCACGGTCGCAGCCATCTCGAACGCGCCCTTGTAGCCGTGCCGCATCACGCCGGCGATCCATTTCGGGTTGGCGGCGCGGCCCCGCACCACGCGGGATATCTCATGCGCCAGCGATCGCACCGCCGGCATCTCGGGCCGCGACGTATCGATATGCGCAATGCGCGGCGCCTGCCCGCGCAAGGTCGACACGGTCGCCGCCAGTCCGCCCATGAACTGATAGTAGTCGTCGGAATCCAGGATATCGTGTTCGCGGTTGTCCTGGGCCTGCGCGATCAGGTCGACATCGGCGAGCCGCGCGACAAGATCGTCGCGGGCAGCGCTGCCCTCGGCCCCTGCGCCATAGGAATAGCCGCCCCAATCCAGATAGACGTCAGCCAGATCGGCGCGATCGTCCCAGCCGCCCTCGTCGATCAAGGCTTGCAGTCCCGCGCCATAGGCCCCCGGCTTCGAGCCGAACACGCGATTGTTGGCACGGCGCTCGGCGATGTCGCGGCTGATGCCGCTTGCTTCCAGTGCCTGCCGTCGTCGGCGGACATTCGCGGCGATGGGATTCGCATCATCAGGCTCGTCGAGCGCTGCGACCGCCGCCACCGCGCTCGCGATGATGTCCATCTGGGTCGGAAACGCATCCCGAAACAGGCCCGAGACACGAAACGTGACATCGATGCGTGGACGCTTCAATTCAGACAGGGGCGTGATCGCAAAACCGGTCACCCGCCCCGAGGTCTCCTCCCACGTCGGCCGGACCCCGATCAAGGCGAGCGCCTGCGCAACATCATCGCCGCCGGTGCGCATGTTGGCGGTCCCCCAGGCCGACAGCGCGATCGTTCGTGGCCATTCGCCGGTTTCCTGCCAGAAGGATTCGACGAGCCGTTCGGCCGCCAATTGCCCGATCCGCCAGGCCGAGGGAGTCGGCACCGCGCGCACATCGACGGCGAAGAAGTTGCGGCCAGTCGGCAGCACGTCGGGCCTGCCACGCGTCGGCGCTCCCGACGGACCGGGACGCACGAAACGGCCGTCGAGGCCGCGCAGCAATGCCGCCATCTCCTGCGGAGGGCTCGCGTCGATGGCCGGCCGCAATCTCGTCTCGATCCAGTCCAGCACGGCTGCGGTGCGCACCCATGACGGGTCGGACTCCATCTCACCCGACACCAGCCGCAACGCCAATTGTTCGATCCGCTCGACGGTGTCTCCCGTCGTCCGCCACACGCCCGAGCCGAGTCCAGCCAGGACCGCGGGCCGTGGCCCTGTGAATGTGTCGGCGAGATCACGGGTCAGCGGGTCGAAATCGGCAAGACCGAGATCAAGCGCCAGTGCGCGATGCAGCGAGGCGTCTTCCGGCTTGCGGTCCGATCGCGGCACGCGCGCGATCGACACGAGCAGATCGGCACACTGTCTTGGATCGGGCGCGCGGCCAAAGACGTGGAGGCCGTCGCGGATCTGCATCTCCTTGATGTCGCACAAATGCGCATCAAGCGCGCGCAGCGCCTCGCCGACCGGCATGTCCCGCGTCAGGTTGACATCGGCATCGAGCTGCCTGGCCCGGGCCGTCGAAAGGATGTCCTCTGCGATGACAGCGGCGCGCTTCGGATCGAGGTCGGTCGCAACTGAATATTCATCCACCATCGATTCCAGCCGCGCCAGATCGTCATGCAATCCGGCGCGGGTCACGGGCGGCGTCAGATGATCGACGATGACCGCGGAGGTCCGGCGCTTGGCCTGGATGCCTTCGCCGGGATCGTTCACGATGAATGGATAGAGATGCGGCAACGGGCCGAGCACCGCGTCCGGCA
Source organism: Bradyrhizobium sp. Ai1a-2 (assembly GCF_000426245.1). GTDB lineage: Bacteria > Pseudomonadota > Alphaproteobacteria > Rhizobiales > Xanthobacteraceae > Bradyrhizobium. The sequence continues at coordinate 57,817 of NZ_AUEZ01000014.1, forward strand.
GGCATTCGGCGGAAAGCCCGGTGCTCTTGCCCGGCAGCCATTCCAGATTGCCGTGCTTGCCGAGATGCATGACCGCGTGAACGTCGAAGGCGCGGCGCAGCCAAAGATAAAACGCCAGATAGTGATGGGGCGGAACAAGGTCCGGATCGTGATAGGTGCTCTTGGGATCGATATTGTAGCCTCGCGCCGGCTGCACGCCGACAACGACGCTGCCGAAGCGATGCAGGCCGAAACGGAACGCACCATTGGTGACGTGCGGATCATGGGCCGGATCGCCCCAGCGTCCGATGATCGTGCGCTGGATGCTGGAGGGAAGCGCGCCAAACGCCGCCTCGTACTCGGCAAGCGGCCACGACGCACCGCCACGCCGCAAGGCGCGGGCGTCGAGGGCATTGGTCGGTCCTTCCTGCAACAGCCGCATCATGACGGCCGCATCATCAGGGGCGCCGGAAATCTCGTAGCCTTCGTTCCTCATCGCGCCGAGGATTCCGATCAGGCTTTGCGGCGTATCCAAGCCCACGCCGTTGGCGAGACGGCCGTCGCGATTGGGATAGTTGGCGAGGATAATGCCAACCCGTCGCTGGCTCGGAGGCGTACGGCGCAGCCGCACCCACGCCGCGGCGAGATCGGTTGTCGCCGCGACGCGATCCTCGACCGGCCGGAAAGCTGTCGGCGTGAAGGCGCCCAGGCGCTGTCCGGATTCCTTGAACGCGATGGCATTGGCGAAGATGCGCCCGTCGACCTCGGGCAGGACCACATGCATGGCAAGGTCCCGCGGATTGAGACCGCGGGTCGAGCCTTCCCAACTCTTGCGGGAAATGCCGGCTTGCGCGACCTGCAGCACCGGGCAATCGGTCTCCGACAATATCCCGGCGTTTTCGCGCGCGGTCGCCGTCGCAAAGGCCGTCGCGTTCACGATGATATCGGGCGGGTGCGCGGCAAGCGCGGTGCGGAGAAATGCGATCGAGCGTTCATCCTTGAGGCTCGTCACATAAAGTCCGACTGCATTGAGCCCGCGCGCCCTCAGCGCGGAGCAGAGTGCATCGATCGCGGCCGTATCGCCGCCGGCGACCAGGGCGCGGTAGAAGATCACGACAGCGTTGGGCCGCTTGTCCGCGGCAGGTCCTCCGCTCCAGAAGCCGGCGGCCGGCATTGGCCGCGCCGACGGCGGCCTGTTGCCGTGACCGATCAGGTGCGCGGCGAAGCGAAGCGCCAATTGCGCGTTGTCGACCCCACCTTCGGTGCAATAGCGCCACAGCTCAAACGTCTCGTCGGCGCCGAGCGTACCGCGCGCGGCCAATGCTGCGTTCCAGTCGGTTTCTCCGGGAATGCAGGCGAACAACCTCCGGCGCTGGATCGCGTCGCGCCGAAGGCTTTCGACACCGTGCGGCCAGTAGCTTTCGCCGCCGAGCATCCGAAGCACGACGATCTTTGCTTCGCTGAGCGTGCGTTCGACATAGAGATCGACCGAGGCGGGATGACCAAGAGCCAGCAGATTGGTCAGGCGGACGCTTGGGAAGCCTGCAGGCAATGCCGCATGCGCGGCGCCGAAGGCCGCCAGATCACTGTCCGCAGCGGACAGGATGACGATCTCGGCGGTTTCCTGCCCGAGGTCGCGCGCGACATCGCCGTCGTCGATGCTGCCGCCGCTGTCGAGTTTCAGGTGCATGATCGCCTTTCGATAGGCTATCCCGCAAGCGCGCGGCGCGCCGCATCGGCGTCGAAGCCTTTGAGGCCGATCACGACCAGATGCTCGGCCTGCCTGACGTCGGGCCGCGCGAACGCCAGTTCAACACGGCTGCCGACGGCCTGCACCACGATCGGCGCAGGCTTTTCGGATATCCTTGCATGGCCCTTGACGCGCAGCACACCTGCCAGACTCAGGACGTCGCTGACCCTTGCGCGCATCGCCTCGACGCTCTCGGCCGCAGCGGGCGTCACGACGATGCTGTCGAAATCGTCGTGATCGTGTTCTTCCTCCTCGCCGTGGTGACCGGCCCGCGCGGCGAGATCGTTCTCGGCATCGGCCTTCATTCCGATCAGGACATCGGGAGCAAGCGCACCATGGGAGCGGACGACACGGACGCCTAGCCTCAATTGCGCGCCCAGCCGGTCTTCGATCCCGGCAAGCACGTCTGACGGCACCAGATCGCTCTTGGAAAGGACCACGAGGTCGGCACAGGCGAGCTGATCCTCGAACACTTCTTCGATCGGGTCGTCGTGATCGATCTCCTCGTCCGCGGCACGCTGAGCCGCGACCGCCTGTTCGTCGAGCACGACGCGTCCCTCGGACAGCGCCAACGCATCGACGACCGTCACGACGCCGTCGACGGTCGCGCGGGTGCGGACCGCGGGCCACGCGAACGCCTTCAAGAGTGGCTGCGGCAGCGCCAGCCCGGACGTCTCGATCACGATCGCATCCAGCGGCTCGTCGCGTGTCAGCAGCTTGTCCATGGTCGGAATGAAATCGTCGGCGACAGTGCAGCAGATGCAGCCATTGGTCAGTTCGACGATGTCACCGGGCGCACAGGCCTTGGCCGCGCATTCCTCGACAAGGCCGCCATCGAAACCGGCATCGCCGAACTCGTTGACGATGACGGCGATGCGGCGGCCGTCGGCTTGCGTCAGAAGCGAGCGCAGCAGCGTGGTCTTGCCGGCACCGAGGAAACCGGTGAGCACGGTGACTGGAACACGGGACATTTTTCAGGACTCCTTAAGAGGAACGTTTGAGCCACAGCGGAAGACCTGCCGCGACGAACACGACATTGGGAACGGTTGAGGCGACCATTTGGTTGAGACGGCCCTGCGCATCACGGAAATCGCGGCCGAGCCTGGTTTCAGGCACGATGCCGAGACCGACCTCGTTCGACACCAGGACAACGGGATTTGCGGCGGCGCCAATGAATTGCGCAAGCCGTTTCGCCTCGACATCGGGATCGCGCCCGGCAAGCATCAGGTTGGAGAGCCAGAGCGTCAGGCAATCGACCAGGACCGCGCGTCCGGGCCGCGATGCCTGTGTCAAGGCATCGATGAGCGCCAGCGGCTCCTCCACGGTCGTCCAATCCGAGCCGCGCCGGCTGCGATGATGCGCAATCCTGTCCTGCATCTCTCCATCGCCTGCAGTCGCCGTCGCCAGATACACGCGAGCAAGGCCGCTTTCGGCAATCATCCGCTCGGCGAAGGCGGATTTGCCCGAACGCGCGCCTCCCAGCACCAGCGTGGTCGAGAGGGAATTCATTTCGGGGCGCTACCATCTTCGGGAGACCAGCGAACGGGCGGCAGCCGCGCCACCATCCCCTTGCGCAGGATTTCGGCGCGCTCGCGCCACGGCACCAGGCCATACGTCGACTTGCGATAGGAATCGACGAAAGAGACGACGGCCTCGGCCCCCTCGGGCTGGAGGTCGCCGAACAGGAAGGTGTAACCGTCCGAACTCGAAACCGCGACCGTGGTCGGCCGCTTGCACACACTCAGGCACTGCACGCGCCGGACCTGAACGGCTGCATCGCGCTCGGCTGTTGCGTCCCGGATCGCGTCGAACATCGCGGGGCCGGCCAAGACGCCCTCTGACGTCTTGCAGGTGACGCATACGCTGACGATGACAGGACCATCCGGCGCAGTCGCCGGCAAAGATTCATCCGGGCAGGGATCAGGATGTTGCTGATCGACGTCGTTGCGATCCATCACGATGCTCAAGTCAGGGCCATGACGTCAAAGCCATGACGGCCGCGAGCTTTGTTGGATCGCGTTCGACGGTGGAACGACCATCGAACTCATTTCGTCCAGTGCACCCCGCCCGACGAACCTCCAAAGCACAATACACGATGGCAGGTCTCCTGGCTCGCGGGTCGTCGCCTCTCGCCGCCTTCCCGGTCATCCCAGTGGCCTCGGCTTCGGCTCGCCGCTTACAGTTGCGGGGGCAGCGTCGGCATTGCACCGACTTCCCTTTTTCACCTTCCCGAAAGAAGGACCATCGGCGCCACGCTAACGGTCCCCGCGACGGCGGTCAACTGCAGTTGACCTGCCCGTTTCCTTCGGCCACTTAGGGCGCGCGCACGAGGAGCCCATGACCTTCCAAATCCCATCCGACTGGCAAATCCCGGCGATCACTCCGCTCGATCCGACGCTTGCCGCAAGGATGCGCGCGCGAATCGACGGCAAAGCCAAGCCGCCGGGCTCGCTCGGACGAATCGAAGACCTGGCCGTGCAGCTCGGTGTGATCGCCCATCCATCCGCCACTGCCCTGCAGAACGCCGTTCTGCTCGTGTTCGCGGGTGATCACGGGCTGACGGAAGAAGGCGTTTCGCAATATCCGTCCGCCGTGACGGCCGCGATGGTGAGGACCTATCTCGCAGGTCGCGCCAGCGCCAACGCTTTTGCGGCCGCCTCAGACGTCAGGATCCGCGTCGTGGATGCCGGCGTCGCCAGCGAGCTGCCGTCCCATCCCGACCTCCTCAGCATCAAGATTCGGGCCGGCACTGCGAATTCTGCGCGCGAGGCGGCCATGTCGGCCCAGGAAGCGCACAAGGCGCTCGCGGCCGGCTTTGCCATAGCTTCCAGCGAAATCGAGGCAGGCGCCGACATCATCGCGCTCGGCGAGATGGGAATAGGCAACACGGCCTCTTCCGCACTTCTGGTGCATCGGCTGGCGCCCGCTCCGCTGGACGATTGCATCGGCGTCGGCGCCGGCCAGGACGAACCGGGTATCGCGCGCAAGCGCGCTGCCATCCACAAGGCAGCCAATCGCAGCGATGCAACGGCGCCGTTCGAGGTGCTCAGAGAATTCGGCGGCCTCGAGATCGCGATGATGGCGGGCGCAGCGCTTGGCGCAGCGGCACATCGCCGTCCGGTCGTCATCGACGGCTTCATTTCGTCTGCCGCCGCCCTTGTCGCCGTCAGGCTGGCGCCGGCGACGCGCGACTATTGCGTTTTCGCACATCGATCGGCCGAAAAGGGTCACGACATTGTGCTGGCGGCGCTTCAGGCGCGGCCGTTGCTTGCTCTCGACATGAGACTTGGCGAGGGCACCGGCGCGTTGCTGGCGGTCCCGCTGGTGCGGGCGGCATCCCGCCTGCTGACCGACGTCGCCGACTTAAGCGATGTGCTGGAGGGAAGGATCTAGATGAGCCTGGATCGTTTTCGCGACGCGGTCCGATTCCTCACGATCATCCCTGTCGGGGCTTCGAACGATGCGACCGATTCCGAGTGGCTGGTCCGCTCGGCACAATTCTTCCCGCTGGTCGGCGCGATCGTTGGTCTCGTTTCGGCGGCGGCACTACTGCTCGCATCCCTCGTATTGGGGCCCGTGATCGCGGCGCTGATCGCGATGCTGGCAAGCATCCTCATCACCAGCGGCTTCCACGAGGACGGGCTGGCCGATACCGCTGACGGCTTTGGCGGCGGCTGGACCGTCGAACAGCGCCTCACCATCATGAAGGACAGCAGGATCGGGACCTATGGCACGCTCGCACTGATTTTCGCGATTGCATTGCGCGTGGCGGCGATCGCCGAGATGCCGACATGGATTGCTGCAGCGGCGCTGATTGCGAGCGGAGCCGCCGGCCGAGCCGTGGTGCTGCCGGTCGTCGGCTGGATGAAATACGCGGGCAACACGTCGGCGATGAAGGTCGCCTATGCGCCCTCTCCGCTCCGGGCGCGCGAAATCGCCTTTGCGGCGATCGTGGTGCTGCTCGCGCTGGCACCGCTGGCGGCGACCTCCACGCGTTTTCCGTTCGAAGCCCTTGTCGGCATCTGCTGCGGCATCGTCCTCGCAGTCGTGATCGCATTATGGTCGCGACGGTTGATCGGAGGCTATACCGGCGATGTGCTGGGGGCCATCGAGCAGGTGTTCGAGATCGGCTTCCTGCTCGGTGTCGCCGCCGTCATCCGGTCCGCGATCTGAGCGACGAACAACGGGAGGTTCGATGTCTGACGAAGGCGAACCGATCTGGCGGAACGACATTGATTCGCTCGCGTTCCGCCCCTCCGGACATGGCGGCATCTGCGTCATCCACCGGCGCGCGTTCCGGACGCTGCTGGGTCGCAGCCCTTCGCCGCAGCAGAGCATCGACTTCTACCTGATGCACCGGGATTCGTTCGAAGCCGCGGCCCGCGCCAAGCTGGCCGCCAAAGACATCCGGGACACGGAGAACTTTCATCTCACCAGCCGCGACGTCCGCCGCCACTTGAAAAATTCGGTCGCATCGGGCGATACCGTGGGCTAGAATGAGTGACCGAACGAGGATCATCATGCAGCAGACGCAGTCAGCCAATCTTACAACCGTTGCAACCGGAACGAATGTCGTCGTTCAGGCCGTTCTGGCGATGGCCCTTGGTCTGTTCGTCGTCGGCATGGTCGGCTTTTCGCATATCAGCGCCGTCCATAACGCCGCCCACGATGTGCGCCACGCCAACGCTTTCCCCTGTCACTAACGACAGATGCACGTCTTCAGATCGATCGTGTTTGCGGCATCACTTGCCGGACTGATCGTTGGCGCGCTGATATCGGTCGTCCAGTTCTTCGGAACGGTGCCGCTGATCCAGAAGAGCGAGGTCTACGAGAAAGCCGCGGCCAGTGCGGAACACAAGGCCTCCCATTCCAGCGGTGGTGAAGCGGATCACCATCACGATGCGGAATGGGAGCCCGAAGAGGGCTTCCAGCGCAACGCCCTGACCGTCGCCGCCAACATCCTGACCGCAATCGGCTTTGGCCTCCTGCTCACCGGCATCTACGCACTTCGGCAACGACCGGTCCATTGGCGTGATGGTCTGTTTTGGGGCCTTGCCGGGTTCGCCGTTTTTGTTGCGGCCCCCGGTCTCGGCCTGCCTCCGGAACTGCCGGGTCTGCCTGTCGCCGACCTCACCGCGCGGCAGACCTGGTGGATCGCAACTGCGGCCCTGACGGCATCAGCGCTCTACCTCCTGATCCTGCGCTCGGAGCCATGGGCTGCGGTCCTCGGGCTGATACTCATTATCGTGCCGCATCTTGTCGGCGCGCCTGTTGCGCCCGAGTCCCATACCGGAGTGCCGGCCACCCTCTCGCACCAGTTCGTGGTGACCGTCGTGCTCACCGGCCTTCTGTTCTGGAGTCTGCTCGGCGTCGCAACGAGCCTCGCGTTCGAGAGAGTATCAAGACAACGAAGTTAGGCGGCCGGTCGTTCTGCAGCGTGGCGCAGCGACGCTCCTCACCGGAATTGCCAGCACCAGGATGGATCGCCGCGATCACGGCGCTCCGCCACGTCGACACGCATAAAACGATCGTGCGCGAGCGCCGCACCGACCCAGAGTTCATTCCAGGCGTCGAACACCACTGGGGACAGCGGCCCGCGTTCTGCCATCAGGCGCCATGAGGTCTGCCGTACCGTCGCGGTCGCGCCCTGCACACGCAACTCGGCGTCATCGCCCTGCCCACGGGCAATGCGAGCGAACGCGCCGGCGAAGCCCTCAGCGCCGGGATCGACACCGCCGAGCAGCGAAGCGACGTCGTCAAAAGTATGCATCCCCACCAGGCGCGCTGCAGCGCCGGCAAGGTGACCGCCCTCCTCGGGACCGAGCACAGCGATGGTCTCGGGCACGATCGAGGTGATGTATTCCATCGCGTAGTTGCGCAGGACTTTCTGAAGGCGCTCTTCAGGCCAGGTGTTTTCCGGAAGCCGCGGCGCAAGATCAGTACGAAATGGCGGACATTGCTCGCCGGGCGAGAACTGCAGCCGCTCATCGGGGGTGAGGTCGTGATCCCACTCCTTGTAGTATCCCTCCAGCCCGGGCTGTCCGTCGACCGTCTGGCCTGTGCAGACGAAGCCCAGCCGCGGATTGCCGAGGACGACGCCGTTATTGGCATGCCATCCTCGCAGCATCGCGCGCGACACCTCCGATGGGATGCCGCAAATCGCGGTGCCCGACCAGATCCACCGCGGCGGCGGATATCGTACCCAGGCCTTCTGGTCGCTCTCATAGACATACTCGACCTTCACGCCGCCGACCTGGTTCGAAAGATAATGGTACTGCGCGCAGGCCACCGCGTGCGGAAGCTTGTCGAGCCCGAGCTTTTTCAACCCGGGAACGAAGCGAGCGAGTTGCTGACGCCGGAAGGTGCGGAACACCACCTCCGCCGCGCGCGCGGTGCCGGCGCGGGACGCCAGCATCAGGATGAGGCCCGTCAGATAGGAATGGTAGATCAGTTCGACGGCCCGATAGGCGGCCACGTCATCCTTGGCTCGGCTCTCCGCGCGTTCGCTCAATTCTTCTTCTCCAAACCAGCGACCACGAAATCCGCGATCGATTCCGCCAGGCGTTTCTTGGCGGCTTGCGTTTCGCCGGGACGTGGCTGGTACCAGCGCGAGGTCCAGTTCAGGGCGCCAAGCAGCGGCTTCGCGGCGAGCTTGGCGTCGACAGATCGGAATTGGCCCGAAGCTACGCCATCCCTGATCACCCGGATATAGAGGTTCTCGTTGGCCTCGCGCAGCGCAGCGACGTCGGCAAGCTCTGCCCTCTCGCTCTCGTTCGTGCGCTCCAGAAGATGCAGTTCCAGCCCCTGCGCGATCACGCGCAGATAAGGCAGGTGATCGATGACCAGGACAGTATGGGCAACCGCCATGCCGTGCAGGCGGTCGCGCGCGGAAGCCGCCGTCTCGAAAGATGGCCGGATCGCCGCCTGTGTCAGTTCCATGCCGCGGCGGTGCACGGCGAAGAACAACTCGGACTTGCTTCGGTAATAATAATAGATCGCCCCTTTGGTCGAGCCGATCTCGTCGCTCACCCGGTCCAGCGACGTGGCAGCGAAGCCCTGGCGCATGAAAGCGCGCGCGGCAGCGTCGAGAATGTCGATCCTACGATCGGCCAACGCCTCGCCGGTCTCTATCCTGCCAAGTTTGCTCAAGAGATGCCCCTCCTGCGCCACGCGCATTTGACATCCAAACATACTACTCGGTAGGCTGAAAACATACTACTCAGTATCTAAGAATAACACCGCGGCGCCCCATGCATTCGCGCCCGCGTCGCCCAGGGCCGGACAGCGCGAGATCCTTATCGAACATGGCTGATCGCAAATTGTGATCGACCGCCTGTCGAAGACGGAACGGTGATCGACGCAGACTAAAGGGAGGTAAGAAAATGAAAGCAAGAGCAACAACGAGTGCCATTGTGGCCGGGCTTTTCGCCAGCCTGATGGCATCCTCCGCGGTCGCACAGGTGTCCGACAATGTCGTGCGCATCGGCATCCTCAACGACATGACCGGGATCTATGCCGACGCGGGCGGAAAGGGCTCGATCCTCGCGGCGCAACTCGCGGCCGAGGATTTCGGCGACAAGGTCGCCGGCGCGCCGATCGAGGTCATCTCGGCCGACCACGCCAACAAGCCCGATATCGCCGCCAATCTGGCGCGCCAGGAATATGACGCGCAGGGCGTCGACGTCATCGCCGATGGCGGATCGTCGGCGGCGGCGCTCGCGATGCAGAACGTTTCGCGCGAGCGCAAGAAGATCATCCTGATGTCAGGTCCTGCGACCGCCGAGATCACCGGAAAGGCCTGTTCGCCCTACAGCTTTCACTGGATGTACGACACCTACGCGCTCGCCGCCGCTCCCCCGGAAGGGGTCTTGAAGCGCGGCGGTGACACCTGGTTCTTCATCACCGCTGACTATGCGTTCGGCAAGTCGATGGAGAGCGAGGCGACCAAGCGCGTCGTGGCCAGCGGAGGCAAGGTCATCGGCGGCGTCCGTGCACCGCTCGACACGCCCGACTTCTCCTCGTTCCTGCTTCAGGCGCAGGGCTCCGGAGCCAAGGTGCTTGCGCTCGCCACCGCCGGCAGCGACACCAGCAACGCGATCAAGCAGGCGCAGGAATACAATGTGATCGGCCCCAACACGCAGGTCGTGACCTTCCTGATGTTCATCAACGACGTCGACGCCATGGGCCTGAAGAACGGACAGGGTCTGGTCTCCTCGACGACCTACTATCACGACCTCGACGACGGCAGCCGCGCCTTCGCCAAGCGCTTCTGGGACAAGATGGGCCGGCCGCCATCGATCGTGCAGGCTGGCGTCTACAGCTCCGTGGTCCATTATCTGAAAGCGGTCGCCGCGACCGGAACCGACGATGGGACCAAGGTGGCCGCCAAGATGCGCGAGATGCCCGTCGAGGACGCGTTCACCCATGGTGCGAAGATCCGCGCGGATGGCCGCTTGCTGCGCGATCTCTACGTGACCGAGGTCAAGAAGCCGGAGGAGTCGAAGGGCCCCTGGGACTACTGGAAGATCGTCGCGACGATTCCGGGCGAGAAAGCCTGGCGCCCCGTCGACGAAAGCGAGTGTCCACTCTTGACCCACTGAGGCGAGGAGCGCGTCGGGTATGACGGAGAGCCGCAAGCTGCTGGTCGAGAACGACGGCCCGGTGACGATCATCACCATCAATCGTCCGGAAGTCCGCAATGCCATCGACAACGAGACCGCGGCTGAGTTGACCAAGGCGCTGCGCGCGTTCGACAGCGCCTCCGATCAGGCGGTCGCGGTGCTGACAGGCGCCGGAGGACACTTCTGCGCTGGCGCCGACCTGAAGGAACTCGCGGCCGGCCGCGAATATAAGCCTTGGGCGGGTGATCCCGACGGTCCGTGTCACGACCTGCTCGGAAAGCCGGTCATCGCTGCCGTGGCGGGTTATGCGTGCGCCGGCGGGCTCGGTATCGCCTTGCGATGCGACCTGCGCGTCGCCGAGGAAAGTGCGACCTTCGCCGTGCTGTCGCGGCGATGGGGCGTTCCCATGAGCGACGGCACGACCGTACGGCTGCCTCGCCTCATTGGTGCCGGGCGCGCCCTCGATATGCTGCTGACGGCGAAGAAGGTATCGGGCGCCGAAGCAGTCGCGATGGGGCTTGCCGACCGGCTGGTGCCGACTGGACAAGCCCTCCCCGCTGCCGTCGCGCTCGCGCACGAGATCGCGGCCTTCCCGCAGATCGCGATGCGCTCGGACCGGATGTCGGCGATCCGCCAGTGGAATCTGTCCGAGGAGGAAGCTCTCGCGCTGGAGACGAGCCTCTCCGTGGAGGCTCGTCGGAAGGAGGCGCGCGGTGGTGCCACGCGTTTCGCGTCCGGCGCGGGACGTCATGGCGCGATCGAGAAGGACTAGCGCATGCGGGCGGTGATCGGGCGTCAATTCGGCGGCATCGACGATTTATCCCTCGAAGATGTTCCGAGTCCTACTCTCGAAGCCGGAACAGTTCGGATTTCGGTGCGCGCCGCCGGAGTAAGCTTCGCCAATCTTCTGTTCATTGCAGGCCAGCACCAAAACCGTCCATCGCTGCCGTTCATTCCGGGAACGGAAGTCGCCGGCACCGTAACCGAAATCGCGCCGGATGCCGCGACGACGCTGCGGATCGGCGATCGGGTCTGCGCCGGACTGCCTTCGGGAGGATTTGCCGAGGAGGCGATCGTCGATGCCGCGAACGTCTTCAAGATTCCGGACTCGCTGAGCTTCGCCGGCGCCACGCTATTCCCGACGATCTACGCCACTGCCTTTGCAGGCCTGGCATGGCGGGCAAATCTCAAGCCCGGGGAAACCCTCCTGGTCCATGGCGCTGCGGGCGCGAGCGGGCTCGCCGCCGTCGAGATCGGCCGAGCGCTCGGCGCGCGCGTGATCGCGACCGCGGGCGGAGAACGCAAGACCGCTGTGGCCGCGGACTATGGCGCGCATCACGTGATCGATTACAAGCGCGACGATTTTCGCAAGTCCGTGCTCGAGATCACCGACGGCCGCGGCGCCGATGTCGTATTCGATCCGGTCGGTGGCGACGTCTTCGACAACTCCTTGCGCTGCATCGCTCCGCTCGGCCGCCTGCTGCCGATCGGCTTCGCATCCGGCCGCATTCCCCAAATCCCTGCAAACATCATCCTGGTCAAGAACCTCACCGTGATCGGCCTTTATTGGGGTTTCTACATGGCGTGGGGCAAGTCGAAGGCGGACGCAGTCTTGCGTGCGAAAGTGAAAACCCTGTTCGAGGAACTGTTCGCACTTCACGAAGCAGGCAAGCTTCGCGCGCCTGTCGATCGGACGCTCCCCTTGCCACAATTCGCAGACGCCCTTCGACGGGTCGAGCGCCGTGAAGTCATCGGCAAGATCGTTCTCGCGCCGACAGATCGGGAATGACAGACCGACCGCTGCACCCGACTTCAATGTGCGGACGGAATGAGGGCGCGCAAGACGTCCCAATTCCAGGTCTGACGGGCGCTATCGAACGCAGCGAAATCGTGATCGAACTGCCAGTAGGCCCACGCCCAGCCAAATCGGTCGGCGTTCCTCGCCACGGACGACAAGTATCTCAGGCGGCTTCCCGTTGGAGCGCGCTCATAAACCCCGAACTCGCCAAGATAGATCGGACGTTTTTCTCGCTGTGACCAGAGATTGATCCTGGTGAAATCAGCGACAACTCTTGCCTCATCCTCAGGGGCACCCCAATCGAGAGGCCCGATCGTCGAAAATATTCGCGACCATGGCGCACCCTGATGCGTAAACCTGATCGGCGCGTAATAGTGAAACGTCACAATGAGTTTTCTGTCGCCGGCCGGCAGAACCAATTCGTCAATGGGCGCCTCGTCGGTGTTAAGAACAGCGACAATTACGGTTCGCTCCGGGTTCGTGACCCGGACGATGCCAAGACATTCATTGAGCAGTGAGTTCCATTCGGCCGAGGTCATATGTCCCCCGGGCTCGTTCAAGATTTCGAATACGAGCTCGGGATATTTCCCTGCATAACGCGACGCGATCTGCTTCCAGAACGATTTGAGCTTCTCGACGCATCCCGCGATATAACGCTGGCAGAAATCGGTGTCATGCTCATCAAGAATCGGAATGAGCTTCCTCGCCAGGACCTCCTCGATAACTGCATCGAGGCGTTTCAAGACAGCTTCATCAAGGATGCTATCCGAGTCCATGTGCTTGAAGCCGAAGAAATTGATTCTGACGTGCGAGAAGCCGGCCTGTTGAATTGCAGTCAGGTTCTCCAAACGGAATGGCGCATTCTCGGCGCCTTCCCAGATGCCGTCATATCCCAGAATATTGATGCCGCGTCCCAACGCCGCCACGTCGTGGGACGCGATCTGTTCGGACCCGTAAGCCGGTAGGATCCACACAGCAAGAACAAATGCCAGCAGTGGCGGTCTGAACGCTTTCAGCCAACGAGCAAGTAAAGCGATCATTTCTGCGCCAGCTCGCGATAGCCGTGATCTTCCGGCATCGCCGGCCGGCAAGTTGCGAGGAAGAACGCCAGCAAAAGCACCGACGTAAACATCGTGGAACGAAGAAATATCGTCTCCGTGAAATTGGTCTGAAAACTGAGGACGGAAAACCCTATGATCAGGGCACAATGAAACCGATCGATCGATCGAGTTGAAATCAGATAGAGCACCTTGTTCGAAAACAGGAAGACGCTTGCGGCAAAAAGCAGGTAACCCAGAAATCCCGTTTCCATGAGAATGGCGAGGTAGCCGCTGTGATAGTTGTCGAGCACCCAACCGTGGTTCTGCTCGAAATAGTCGTAAATTGACTGGGTCGTCCAAAATCCGTTTATTCCAAAACCGAGCAAGGGCGCATCGTCGAAGTGGCTTATCGCGTACTGCCAGATGAAGGTTCTCTCGGTGAAGTCGATCCTCCAATCAAGGACATGGATGGCGTCGTATCCGGTCAGGTAAAAGTACAGGATCAAGACGCCCGCCATGATGCACATGACAAAGGGCAACACCGCAAAGACTTTCATGCAATTCACCGACCGCAGGGAGGTGAACAGCAAGCCGCAAGCCGCCAACGCCACGGCGCCGGCGCCTCGCGATCCCGAAGCGAGGACGCACGTTGAAGCGAGCAGGAATGTAACGAGGAAGGGCAGCCATTTCTGCCCTGTTATCTTTCGATAATAGGCAAAGAACATGAGATAGGCGCCCACGAAGCCGAGCGTCTGCTTTGATTCATAGACACCTTGCCATTGACCGTTGTGCATCCAACTGCGGTCAATTCCGATATCCGGCACGAACGCCGCGAAAAAAGCAGATGCCGCAACCAGTACAAAGAAGCCCCGAGTGATCGATTTGACGATATCGTCGACGTCAAGTCGCGTGATAAGGCAGAATGCGCCGAAGGTTGTTATTGCAAGAGCGGCGCTTTTCATGATGGCCGCAACGCCCAGATTTGTCCAAAGCACCGAAATGGCGGCAAGGACGTAAAATGAGACGATCGCGATCAGGTCGGGATTGCCCCCCAGCCGCAGATTGGGGCGCACGAACGCGCTTGCATAAATCAGCAGAATCCACATCGACAGCGCCGCGAACTGCTGCAGATAAGTCTGTTCCACCGCCAGCAGCGCAGTGTTGAAGGTCCCCATCGATGCCACCACGTTGATGGTGATGGACCAACTCATGATGGCCTTGGCGGCCCGCTCGATGTCGACACCGCGCGTTTGCCGGATCGCGCCGTCGAGCGCGCTCGCATCCATCTGAATTTGTGCTCCGGTCATGGGACGAGCTTCGTGAAGCACGGTTAATTATTTGCTATCGCCGCCCGTCGCGCGTTGGTCGCGCTTGCGTGGCATGGAATGGCTCCTGTTGAATAGCAGATAGAGCGCACGCGGGTTGGTGCTCAGGTAGCGCCAGAGCAGGCGGCGCGGCTCGAGCCAGACCCGCCAGGCCCATTCAAGCCCCACATTCTGCATCCATCGCGGCGCGCGGCGGCGGCTGCCGGAAAGGAAGTTGAACAGCCCGCCCGAGGTCTTGATGACACCGACTTTGGAGAGCCGCGGCGTGAACTCCTCGACAAAGGCCTGCTCGTGGGGCACGCCGAGCGCAACCCAGAGATAGTCGGGCGCCAGCGCATTGACCTCGTCGACCTTGGCGCGCAGCGCGTCGCCGCGCAGATAGCCATGCGAATGGCCGACGATCTTCAGCTTCGGATACATTCGGCGGACATTGGCGACGGCGGCTGCATTCTCCGCCTCGTCGGCGCCCAGCATGTAGAAGGAAAGCCCGGCCGCCTCGGCCTTGCGCGCGACGACGTGGAACAGGTCAGTGGTCGCGACCCGCTCCGGCAGCGGCCGCGATGACTTGATCCGCGACACCGTGACCAGCGGCTGTCCGTCGCCATTGATGAGGTCGGCGGCGCGGAACAGGCGGTCCGTCAAAGGCTCGGTCGAGCAGCGTGCCACCACCTCGCCATTGGCCGAGGTCAGATACAGCGGACGGTTCGCACGGCGCTTTGGCGAAACCTGTTCGATCATGAAATCCGCGGTCTGCTCGAGATCAAGCACCGCGAGCCGGAGCCCTCCGACGGTGACGCGGGGGATCTCGGCGGTAGCAGCTCTTCCGATGAGGTTCGCGCGACGTTCACGCAGATCATCTGCTTCCGACGGCTGACGGTGTGAAGTTGCGCCCTTTGACGACCGTGTCGGCCCTCCGCGCGAAGTGTCACGAATCCGGACGGTTGAGACAGTCCGACCGAAACCGACACGCCAACTGCGTTCGTCTTCGTCCCGTGACATCGAAATCGGGCCGGAAATCTGCTCTTGCATCATGATTCAAGCACTTCAGTTGAAGTTTCCTATTGTTGTCCACGCCAACTGCAATACGCGGTCCATCGTCAGCGCGCACCGCGTGCAGCAATACGACGATGCCTGAACTGGTTAACCGTCTGCTACGACGCGTGCGAGCGCGCTAACCATAACGAAGTGTTACACGCTGCGCTGTGAGCGCAAGGTCAGTCATCCTCAAGCGCTTGGCAAAGCGCCGGCACCGGGCAACAACCACAATACATTAATACAGACCGCACTCTGCCGGTGTCTCCGCCGGTCTGCCCGTGCTAGAAGGTCGCAGCTCCGGCTCAACCGGCGCCGTGAAAAGTCCGGCTTATCCATCGCCCGTATGAACAAGAATAATAACGACACGTTCGACGTCTGCATCGACGACACATTCGATTTTTTGTCCCAAGAATACGCCGAACTGTTTGATGGGTCGGACGCAACGGCCTTCCAGCATCCGGTGTGGCTGGACACGCTCTATCGCAAGCTCGCGCCCGCTGCAGCAGCCAAGCCTCTGGTCGTCGCGATCCGCCGTCGCGCAACCGGACGGCTGGCCATGGTGTTGCCCATGGTGCGGGTGCCGCGCGGACCGATGCAGACGGTTGAATTCGCTGATCTCCGTGTGTCCGACTATCTGGCCCCTGTCTGCACGGCCGAGGTGTTTTCTGAGCTGCTCCAGGACCAGGAGGCCTGCCTGACGCTCCGGCGGCTCGTCAAACCCTTCGATCTCTTGCGGATGTCCAAACTTCGTGATGGAAGAATGCCGCTCGAAAATCTCCTGGCAGCGCCTCGCCGCATCATCATGGAGATGAACGCGTACGCGACAGTCCTTGTCGCCCCGTTCGAGCAATGGCGAGCGAGCGCACTGAGCCGCTCCTATCAGAAGGAACTCGCAAAGAAGCTGCGCCAGCTCCAGAAGAAGGGCGCGTTGAGCTTTTCATGCTGCGACGACAGTGCATCCATCATGGCCGCGATGGAAATGATGAAGAACTTTCGTGGCCCGCGGTTTCGAGCCCATGGCGACGGCGACCTGTTGCAACGTCCCGAATATTTCGACTTCTATTCTTCGGTGGCGCTCCACGGACTAGGTGCCTTCGTTAGGCTTTACACCATGAAAATGGACGGAGACCTGATTGCGGCAGTGCTGGCATTGTGCCACCGCGGCAGCTTCCTCATCATCATGAGCGCCTTCGACATCGCGGGATACAAGAGCCAGTCCATTGGCGCGCTGATGTTCGAACAAGTCGCCAGGGATTGTATCGAGCGCGGCGATCAAATCCTCGACTTCACCATTGGCGACGAGCCGTACAAGAAGATGTTCGGCGGCCAGCCCTCGCCGTTGTGGAGCGTGACCCAGGCGGGCAGTGTCGCCGGCTCGCTTGCTCTGTTCGCGTTACGACAGGCCCCCTGGATCAAATCGGCCGCCAAGAGGATGGCCGAATTCAAGCTGCTGCCGGCCCGTACCTGACCTTGAAAATGCTCTAGGCACGAAGCGCGCCACGCACGCGCGCGATCCATCCCGGCCTGATACCGTCGACCCGATGGGTGATATTGCGTCGAAGAAAATGTACCCGGCGGCGTACATTCCATCTTATGTCGCTGCTCGACGTCAGCGCCTGCCGAAAGCGCGCCATTTGCAGAGAGTGTTGGTCGGCTGCAATCTTTTCCGGATCGGAATAGAACTCAGATATCTTGTCCTTGCCCATGCCGCTGGTTTCGAGCCAGCGTGGCACATATTCCGTGCAAAGACGCTCGACATCCACCAGAAGACGGCTCACTCCGGTGCCGGCTGCTGGACAGTTGGTTTGAAACGCGTCGCCGATCAGCACGACGCCCGGCTGCAGATGTCCTTCGGCAGCAGACAGGTCCATCACCCAATTCTGCACCGGACCGATAACGCTGAAAGCTCCGAGATAGGATTGCAATCCCGGCATAAGGCGAAGCAGCGTTGATTTTGTGTCCCGTCTGAGCTCGCGCATGATCGGATCCGTCGGATCGCGAAACATGAACAGGTTTGCCCGCATGCCGCCGCGCACCGGAAACAGGCTGAGATAATCGACGCCGTCGGCGGCCCGTACGCCATAACAGGTCAGCGCCTCGAATTCGAACGGCGAATTGTCGGGACGTGCAATCGTGAAGCCGAACGAAACCGAATGACGCTCGGCGAGAATGCGTCGCGTGATTCCGAGGCTGTATCCAAGAGCCCCGGCCATCCCCGTCGCCAGGACAACGAGACGTGCAGTGACGCGCTTTCCGGAGGCCAAAACGAGATGTTGAACGTCATCGCTGCAGCTCGCAGCGGTGACCTGATCGACAATGAAGCCGGAATGAGCCGGCATCAGACCTCGTGCCAGGGCAACGAGATCGGCATAGGGAAGGCCGTAGGTTTGGCCGGCGCTGACGTCGACGACCCTTCCTTCCCTGATATTGAGGACCCGGTCGTACGCACACGCGACCGCCTCGAGTTCGCGGATGAAACCCAGCCTGCGAAAGACATCGACTTGTCGTCCGGCGATTTTTTCGACGCGGAATTCTTCCGGATAGACCGCGCGCTTGTCGATCAGGACGACGCGGTATCCCGCCCTGGCGAGCACTGCCGCCGCGAGCGATCCCGCCAACCCACCGCCGACAATCGCGACGTCTGTGGTGATGGCTTCACATCCCTCTTCCGCGGTCGGCTGTGTCACCTTGTTCACCATCATGTTGTCGGCTCCGACGATTGATGGCCGCCGAACTGCAATTTTCTCGCCGGATCTCCACTTCGCCGAGCCGGCTTGATTACTTTTCAGGATCGCGGTTAACGCCGGCGTGCTGGGTCCAAATCAGAAAATCTCTCGGCACGAGCTTTGCTCAACAAACATCGTGAAATCTATTCCCCGATTGCTCAGCGGCAGGATGGACCATTGTTTACCGTCAGGCCTGGAAGCCATTTCTACCCAGACGCCCACTGGTTGCGCGGATTTGGCTTCCGTCAACATCTTCGTGCCGCGGCAGCGGCCGTTCCTGGACATCATCGTTTGCCCTGTCTGGAGACAGACGGGACAGCGGCGTTCCAGATTGAGGCAAGGCCTCAGAATCGCTGGACGTCGCAAGCCGGAGCATTAGCCCTACGAGCAGAACGAAATCTCAGGAGCCGAACATTAACACTCTCGGCTTGCGCGCGTGCTAGGCTCGGCCGCGAGCCAGCTACGAGCATCTTGAAAGGATAGATGCCCTGTACTTCGCATGATAGATACCATTCTCCAATTGATACGGCGCGACGTGACGCGCGGTGTTGCCGGGACCATCCTTCTCAAGGTTGGCGGCGGCGGCCTTGCGTTCGCGCTCTTTTCGCTGGCAGCGCGAACCATGTCGCCGGATGCATTTGGCGCTTTTGCGATGTGGCTTTCTGTCGCCCAGATCGCATCGGTCGTGGGGCTTTTCGGCCAGGAACTGCTGCTGGTTCGGTTCTTGAATGAATATCAGGTGCGAGAACAGGCCGATCTCGCCAAAGGTGTACTGCTATCGAGCCTGAAGATCTCCGCCATCGGGATGCTCATCGTCATTGCTGCCATCGCGGCAGGCGCGAGCGTGCGCGGTGACGGGTGGCTGCTGATCCTGGCCGTATCCGCCTTTACGGCGGTGAATGCGGGGCTGATGCTCGGCAGCCAGATCGCACGATCGCTCATCAGCATTCTGATGGGGGAAGGCAACCGGGAGTTTTTCTGGCGGGTCGCCGTCGTGCTGGTTCTGCTCGCGACGTTGTTCGGCCATGGGCGGCTCGATCCCGCACAACTGCTCACCGTGATGGCGATCGCCATGGCTATTGGGCTCGTCGTTCAAATCGTTTCGATTGCACGCGCTCTGCCGAATTTGCGCAATGTGCCGGCGCGCTCGGAGAGCTCACGCTGGAGATCGAGCGCGCTTCACTTCTGGGTCTCTTCCATTCTTGAAGCTGCCAATCAGTACTTCGATGTGATCCTGATTTACTGGATGCTGGATTCGGCCACGGCCGGCGTCTATTTTGCGGCCTCCCGTCTGGCGAACATCTTCGCCATGCTTTCGGCCGCACTTTACAGTTTCGGCGCGCGTCGCCTGCCCTCGCTCTACTTCAGCAGAAATCACCAGGAATTCGGCCACACGCTGCAACTCATGGCGGAGGTGACCGCGCTTTGCGTTATCGCCGGGCTCGTCCTTGTCTGGATCGGCGCGCCCCATCTTCTCGGCCTGTTCGGACCTCATTTCGTGGCGCAGCAATGGGTATTGATCGTGCTCGCGCTCGGAACGGCCTTTCAGGCGGCCGGCGGTCCGTCCGCGGCCATACTGCAGGTGACCGGCCATGAGGGCGACTATGTTCCCGTCATAGCCGCGAACGTCGTGCTGCGGCTGATCGGATTCCTCGTGCTAATTCCCTGGCTCGGTGTGCTCGGCGCCGCCATCTCGGCCACTGTTTCGCTGGCAGTCGCCACCATCGCCCTCAACGTGCTGTGCCGTCGCCGAACCGGCGTTGATCCTTCGATCCTTGTGCTCTCTCGCCGCTTGTCCTCGAAAGCAGGGCCTTATGCGGTCCGTGTCGCAGACACGAAGGACTAGAATCCGTTCAGCTCGCCAGCCCCAAGGTCTCGCGCTGAGACTGCGCAATGACGGAACTGATGGATACGCGATTGACGACGAGTCCTGTCGGCACGGCATCGGACCTCAACAGGCCCGCCGTCGCCCGTTGAATTGCCGCCGGAACGGCGGCTCCGTCGCGAACGACCACGACGATCAGGTCGGCATGGGCTGCGAGCGTCCTCACGTCGGAGTGGGCTGCAACGGTTGACGCATCGACGACGATCAGGTCGAACTCTTTGCGAATGTCGTCGGCAGGAAGCGCGCCTGTTTGCGCGCTGGCGCTCAGGAGCACATTGACCGAGCGAAGATCCGACCTGGTGACGCCCCGCTCCTGCCGGCTGGCCGCGGTGGGCTGTACAGCAAGGAGATCCGATTGCAGCTCGATCAGAACGCTGAGCATCCCCTTGTTCACGGCGGACCGATTCAGCGATCGCGCCACGGTGCTGCCTCCTGCGCCGTTCGCGATCGACATCACGAGCGCTACCTTCCCGCCAGCTCCCGGCAACTTATCGATCTTCTCGATCAGCGGGCGCAGATAGGCACCCAGATCAAGTTCGGTCGCCGCAATCGGCTTTTGCCAGACGCTTCTGGTGAGTTCCTGTGCCGGAAGGTCGGGAATCCGGACCCAGACCGGCAGTTTCGGCGGCGATTCGGGCTGGGCCGGCAATTCAGGCTGGAGCGAAACTGAATTCGCCTGGCGAATCTTCACAGCGGGCTTATCTAGAACGCTCTTGATGTTCGGTACGGCAACTATCGCCGTCGATATCAATATCGAGGCAATCGCGAGTGCGGCGAGGAGCAACGGGAGCGGCGGCCGGGTCGGACGAAGAGGCGGAATGGCAAGCGAAGCGATCTTGGTTTGCGAACTCTGCAGCAGGCGCTGCTCATTGGTGGTCTTGAACCGCGACAGAAACTGTTCGTAGATATTCCTGTTGGCCTCCGCGTCGCGCTGCAGCTCCTGCAGTCTGACGAGTGCCTGACCGTCGATCAGTATCTGCGATTCCACCGCCTTTAACTGGTCTTCCAGCGATTTCTGCTGCTCGCGTTGCGCTTCATATTCAGACTTCGCGGTTTCGATGTTCTTCTTCCGCTCGATCTCGATCTGCCTGTTGAGATCGTTCAACTGGCTGTAGGATATGACGAGGTCGGGATGACGATCGCCGAACACCGCACGTTTCTGCGCGATCTGGTCATTGAGCGCCGACCGCTGCGCTCGCAGGGCACTCAGCAGGTCCTGTCTGACCGGGCCATCAACATTCGCCTTGAGGTCGCGCTGCGCCTGCTCGTAGCGCGCTCTTGCTTCTTCGGTGCGGGCGCGAGCGGCGGAAACTTGCTGCGTCAGATCGGTGACGCGCAATTGCTGGGTCGTCGCATCCTTGCCGGCATTGACGATCCGGTGCTCGAGCTTGAACGCGGCAACGGCGTCCTCTGATGCCCTCAACCGATCGTTCAATGTCTTGAGCCGGCTACTGAGCCAGTCGGCGGCTTCGTCGGTCGCCTCGGTGCGGACACGGCCCTGGTTGGCGACGAACGCCTCGGCGATCGCATTGGCGTAGTAAGCTGCCCGCTCCGGACGGTTCGAGGTGAACTTTATTGCGATAACATAGGTCAGCCCGCGGCGGGAAATATCGAGCCGGTTGCGGAATCGTTCGAGCAGACGCGTGCTGTCGGTTTGGCCGCCGGCGATGTCCTCGTCGTCTTGAATCTTAAGCTGCTCGATAAGCGGCCGGAGGAAGCCATCGGACTTGGCGATTTCAACCAGGCTCTGAAGCGCGGCGGCATCCTGGCCGATACCTGGCAGCACGTCCTGATCCGCGGTCACGCGCTGCTCTCGAGGATCGACAACGACCAGCGCGGTTGCCGCATACCGAACCGGAATCACCAGCAGAGCGACGACACCAATGGCGAAGATGGCCAGCGCGAGCATCAAAATGCGTCGGCCGTTTTCCCGCAGAAAGGAAAGCATGCCTGAAACAGTTAGCAATCCCTTAATGCGTTCGGCAGAGGCGGTGCCAGACGGCCGCTCGCGAGTGTCCCACGATGCTGCCGTGGGCTCCGTCAGACCGGAACTTCTCGGGCCTGCGCGGCTACCGAACATCATGGGTTTTGACTCGAATTCAACTGGCAGACACTGTTCAGTGGCCTGCCCCAACGTAAATATCTATGGTTAATCGGCGGTTACCCTTTCTCGGCAACGCCGTGACCAATTGGTTAACGAACGCGCTCTACGCTCCGCGCGATGCAACGACATCTCCCTTGTAGGCGACGCGTGATCGAACGATATGCGGTGCGCAACATTAACCCCATTGCGCGCTAGCCGGTGTACGATCGAGCATCGCGTGATAGGCACGATGGCGAAAATGGGGGAAGACTCCCCACTCCCTTAACGGGTGAGGAATCCGTGTTCCGTTACCAGCCAAGCACAGAATTGCGCGAGGCACCGATACGACCTTCGGCAGCGTCACGTGATCGATCAAACAGCATAAAGCCAAGGCGACGCGTCGTTCTGGTGCAGACCCAGGCGGAGAACGCCGGTGCGCAGGAGATCACAAGGCTGCTCGGGGCTGGCCTCGCCGCGCGCGGCTATGAGGTCTTCAATCTGTTTTTCTTCCGCAAATCGGATTCCTTCGACGAGCCGCCGAATACGTTTTATTGCGCGCAGGACCGGCCAGGAAATCCGCTGGCGCTGCTGCGGATGCTGTGGACGCTCGGTGGCCATGTCAGAACCATCAGGCCCGATGTCGTCCTCACGTTCCAGCATTTTGGCAATGTGATCGGCGGAGGCGTATCGCGCCTCGTCAGTCGCGCTCCGGTGATTGCCAACCAGGTTTCATCCGCGATGTCGATGAGCTGGCCGGTCCGCGCCGCCGACATCGTCATGGGCAGCGTTGGCTTCTACCAATGCATCACGCTGAACTCGCAGGAGATGGAGCGCGAGTATGCGCGGTATCCCGCGCCCTATCGATCGCGCATGAAGCATGTCCCACACGGTTTCGACAACAAATCGCTCGATCTGCCGAAGGATATTGCGCGCCAACAGTTCAAGCTGCCGCCGGATCGCGCATTACTCGGTTGTGCAGCAAGACTGCACCCTCACAAGCGGCTCGACGCGGCGATACGTCTCCTGGCCGGCGAACCGTCCTGGCATCTTGCGCTGGCCGGGCAAGGCGCCGACGAAACACGGCTGAGGCTGTTGGCAGATGAGTTGAAGGTGTCCGACCGGGTGCATTTTATCGGTGAGATTCCACCGCGACGGATGGCTGACTTTCTCGCCTGCCTCGACGTGTTCGTGTTCCCCACGCAAGCTGAAACCTTCGGCCTGGCCGCCGTTGAAGCCGCGAACGCAGGTGTTCCTTCCGTCGTGAATGATCTCCCCGTTTTGCGCGAGGTATTGTCTTTCGAAGGAAAGCCTACGGCGCTCTTCGTCGATGCTTCGGACGACGCGAAGCTATCGGCCGCCGTTTCCACAATCTTAACGAATAGAACGTTGAGCGACGAGCTGCGGCAAAACGCCAAAGGCCTGAGGTCGCGCTATTCAGTAGACACGATGGTGGAGGAATACGTCCAAATTCTCAGCCAGGCTGTTTGATCGAGCACGCATTGGAGCATGATCCGGAAAAGTGAAAACCGGTTTTCCCTCGCGACAAACGCAAAGCGTTTGTGCGGAGATCATGCTCAAACAAGGAAACGGGATCATGATCCGATTTGGTCCAATCGGATCATGATCTCCGTAGATAGGCCAGACATGATTATCGAATTTCGCTGCGAACGCGAGCATGCACGGCACTGGATGTGCCGCGAGACACTGTCAGTCAACGGCCGGGATGTCCCGGTTCAAATCGCATGGACAGCGACTGCGGAACCTCGGCCTGCCGGCCTGGAAGCGCTGTTCGAACTTGAACGGATGGTATTGCGCAGGGGCCAACGCGGTGGTGCCGACAAACTGAAAATCATCCCGGAACGATCGCAGGCCCAAAGATACGCCGCCGCCGGCGAGCCCGACGTGATCGTCGACTTCACACGCGCCGCACGCGATCCGGACTGCTCCGCCCAGCTATATCTCCGTCCGCTGTTTAATGGAGTACCAGGGGAAAACGCCGCGCTATCAGCCATACTGGCGGGCGACCTGCCGGTTCTCGAAATCGTCAATGAACTCGACGGCAGGGTCCTCGATCGCGGCCATCCTTCCGGAGAAATTGCAGCCGGCTTGAGCGGTGCGCTCGAAACAGTCATGGCGCGAACGCTGACCATGCTTGCGGCGATTCTGTCGGGAGCGCCAAGGATAGTTCCGGAGCTGACTTCATCGGCCGGCGAAAGCACTCCGCAACCGGCAACCACCTATGTTCTGCGCGGCCTGGCGTTGTCGATCGCGAAGGAAATATACCGCCTTTGCTGTTATGCGCCTCATTGGCACATCGGGTGGCGCCATAGCGAAAGCGCCGACGTGTGGAGAACGGGAGATCTATCCGGGCCGGACTGGAAAGTGCTCGGTGATCCCGGAGATCACTTCTACGCCGACCCCTTTCCGGTCAAATGGAAGGGAAGGACATTCGTCTTCTTCGAAGATCTCGATCACAGGGTTGGCAAGGGTATCATTTCCGCCGTCGAGTTCGACCGCACCGGTCCGGTCGAAAACGTCGTCCCCGTGCTGGAAGAGCCATGGCATCTGTCCTATCCATTCCTGATTGAGGACAATGGTGAACTATGGATGATCCCGGAGAGCTCAGAGCATCGGGACGTCGCGGTTTACAAATGCATTCGGTTTCCCGACAAGTGGGAGCGTCACTGCACGCTGCTTTCCGGGCTTGAACTGGCCGACGTGACCATCACGCGGCACAACGGCATGTACTATCTGTTCGGAGCCTGGCGCGACGGTACCGGAGGCTATTCCGACACATTGGCGATCTTTTATGCCGAGCAGCTCTTTGGACCCTGGTTGCCGCATGCGAGCAATCCGGTCCTGATGGATCGCGCAAGTACGCGGCCGGCAGGCAACTTTGTGACCATCAATGGAAGCCTGTGGCGGCCAGTCCAGGATTGCTCCAACGGATATGGCGCAGCGCTCGGTCTTGCCGAAGTTCTTGAACTGTCGCCGACCGCATTCAGACAAGTGGTCCGGCACTCTCTCAATCCAGGGCCTGCCTGGCCGGGCCGGAAGTTGCATACACTGAATCGCTGCGGCCGGCTCGAGGTCATCGACGGATCGCGTCTTCAGCCGAAGACAGCCGCTTTCGTGAACGGACCTGTATCAACCGTTCCCGCATCCTCCGGAAGCGGCGCGGCTCCGCGGAAGCCGGCCGGATCGCGAAACGCCCCCAACAGTGTTCTGGCTGCTGATTAGTTTCGTGCCCGACTCCATTGTGCCGAAGCAAAGAAATAGATTCCAGACGAGATGCCGTCGCATCGACCCGCAATGACGATGTGGTTACTTTGGGTGCGACAAATCAACCCGACGGGCAAATCACCCGAAAGTCTGTCCAGACTTGCAGCGAAAAATATTCCGCTATCGCCGACGGGCAAATCAGCACTATGACTCCGCGCGTCTCACCCGAATGAGGGGCGGCTCGCGATCGTCACGAACGTTGCGGTGAGATGCGGTGGACGCGATGGGTGTGATTGACGAGCACGCGCATCACGGACGGCGAAGTCGTGTGGTCCTGGCGCCCCGACGCTGGCGCTAAGCCTTTCGCGCGAACTTTGTTCGCGCTTGAGGTGACGGTGGCAAGAAAGCCCGGTCACCGGGGAGAGCACGAAGTAAGCCGTAAAACCATCGCGCAGGGAAAGCCGGAATGCTTCGGTTGAACCTGTGGTCCTACCCCCGTGCTTTTTGTTGCACGGGACCCACGGGTGCAACCAGCACCCGGCTTTCCCTGCGCCCTCTGCTCAATGCGAGGGTGGAAGAAAAAACAAAGCTCGGGCGGAGTATGCCGCGAGAATGCAGACTCGTGTCCTCTCCCAACTCCACCGTCATGCCCCGCGAAGGCGGGGCATCCAGTAACCGGCGACTTCTCGGTTCAAGCACTGCTGGAATACTGGATCGTCCGCCTTCGCGGACGATGACAGCGGAGAGCTGGCTGACATTTAACTCAGAACCTCGCCTGTGAACCCATACGGAATTGAAATTCCTGTGTTTTCCAGCTTGCTCACGAACATCGATGGGCCGATTTCGGTTTTGCGCTGCACCGCAATGCCTTTCGGTGCACTGACGACAGCTCACCCCTCGGTCGCGCCAAGGTGATATAACATGGGATATCAGGAGCGACCGAAGCTTCGGGACCGAGAGTTTCGCTTACGCAATCAACTGCGATCAAGACGACAGCGCTCGAAGAGATGCACTCCGAAATCAGGCAGGCGATCGTGACTGCGGTCAGCCGGCGCGGCAAGTGGAGGACATTATGGCGTGGCGAGACGACAAGGCCCGAGCAACCCTGATCCACGAGGCCGGTGGGAGCGTGCAGCCGGGCAAGGCGCCCCGGGAGTTTGCTGAGCTTCTGTTTGGCCACAGCAATATCGAGGACCTCGCCAAGTACGACGCAGCGTCGCTGGCCTTCCTGGCAGAGCAAGCCTGGGAACATGTGCAGCGGCGGACAGCCGGTGGCGCCGACATCCGCGTCATCAATCCGACGATGCCGGATGGACGCGAGATTTCCGTGCTCGAAGTTCTCAACGACAACATGCCGTTCCTGTTCGATTCCACCATGGCGGAGCTCGCCGAGCAGGGCATCGAGGTCACGCTGGTCGCCCACCCGATCATTGCCGTGGAGCGCAGCGAGCAGGGCAAGCTGCTGCATTTCTACGGCGAAACGATTCCGGAGGACGTAAAGGGCGAGCGCGAAAGCCTGATACACTTTCACATCGCCCGCCTGGACGCCGAGGCCGACCGCCAGAAGCTGATTGACGGCCTCGCCAAGACGCTGAGCGACGTGCGAGCCTGCGTCACCGACTGGCGCGCCATGCGCGCCCGCGTGGAACAGGCGATCAAGACCTTCAGCTCCAACCCGCCACCGATGCCGATCGACGAGGTCGCCGAAGCCACCCAGTTCCTGCAATGGCTGTGCGCCGACAATTTCACTTTTCTTGGCCTGCGCGAATACCGCTTCGCGCCAGACGGCGATGCATCGGACGACATCACGACCGGTGAAGGCCTCGGCATCCTGCGCGATCCCGATGTGAAGGTGCTGCGCCGCGGCGCCGAAATGGTGGTGATGACGTCGGAGATCCGCGCGTTCATGCGGGAGCCTACCCTGCTCATCGTCATCAAGGCCAATGTGAGCAGCCGCGTTCATCGCCGCGTCCGGATGGACTATGTGGGCATCAAGCTCTTTAGCCCCGACGGCCGGCTTGAGGGCGAATTGCGCCTCATCGGCCTGTTCACCTCGGCCGCTTATACCCGCTCGGTGCGGCAGATTCCCTATGTCCGCCACAAGGTGGCGCAGGTGCTCGAGCGCGCCGGCTTCGAACCGGACAGCCATTCGGGCAAGGCGCTCCTGCATATTCTTGAGGAATATCCGCGCGACGAGCTCGTCCAGGTCGACGTCGAGACCCTCTACAATTTCGTCATGGAAATCCTGATGCTCAATGAGCGCCCGCGCGTGCGGGCGCTGGCACGAGCCGACAAATTCGACCGTTTCGTCTCCATCCTGGTCTTCATTCCGCGTGAAAAATATGACACCGACGTGCGTACACGCGTCGCAGGCTTCCTGGAAAAGGCCTATAAGGGGCAACTCGCAGCCTCCTACGCAGCTTTCCCTGAGGGGGCGCTTGCCCGCGTCCACTACATCATCGCGCGCTTTGAAGGCGACACGCCTGTCATCGAGCGCGCCACGCTTGAAGCCGGAATCAGCGCCATCGCCGCGACATGGGCTGACAAGCTGAAGGCTGCGCTTGCGACCACCGTTGACGGCATGCGCGCGCGCCTGATCGCCAACCGTTACGCACGAGCCTTTACCGGCGGCTACACCGAGGTCTTCGACACCTCACAGGCGATTGCCGATATCGCCATCATCGAAAAGCTCACTGCCGCTCGTTCCGTGGCGCTGTCGGTTCACCGCATCGACGGCGATGATCCGACGCGCTTCGGCCTCAAGGTCTTTTCGCTCGGCGTCCCCCTGTCGCTCTCCTACCGGGTGCCGGTGATCGAGAATCACGGCCTGCGCGTCGTCAACGAGCGCACCTATGAGATCAGGCCCACCGCTACGCCCGCACCCACGCCGGTTTGGCTGCACGACATGACGATCGAGGCCAGTGACGGCAAGCCGATCGTCATCACCGCAGAATTCGCCCGTCGCCTGGAAGCCTCGATCATGGCGGTGGTGGCCGATCGTGCCGAATCCGATGGATACAATGCGCTTATCTTGCGCACGGGCCTGGGCTGGCGCGAAGTTTCGGCCATCCGCGCTCTCTCCCGCTACCTGCATCAGATCCGCGCGCCGTTCACTCAGGACTACATGTGGGAGAGTCTGCGCAAGAACACCGCGATCACCACCAGCATCGTCGCGCTGTTCCAGGCTCGCTTTGACCCGCGCCTTGCCGCCACCGATGGCGAGCGCTCGGCACGCGAGACGGCCCTCCTTGCCGAGATCGAGGAGCAGCTCAAATCCGTCGCGTCACTGGATGAAGACCGCATTCTGCGCCGATTCACCAATCTGGTGCAGGCCGCCATCCGCACCAATCTATGGCAAATCGGCTTGGACGGGTA
The DNA here is from genome assembly GCF_000426245.1 of Bradyrhizobium sp. Ai1a-2. Classification (GTDB taxonomy): domain Bacteria; phylum Pseudomonadota; class Alphaproteobacteria; order Rhizobiales; family Xanthobacteraceae; genus Bradyrhizobium. The sequence continues at coordinate 86,656 of NZ_AUEZ01000014.1, forward strand.
TCCGCGGCCGGTGATCTCCTTCAAGTTCGACGCGCGCAAGATTGAGGATCTGCCCGCACCTCGGCCGCTCTACGAGATCTTCGTCTATTCGCCGCGCGTCGAAGGTATTCATCTGCGCTTTGGCAAGGTCGCGCGCGGCGGCCTGCGCTGGTCCGACCGGCCGCAGGATTTCCGCACCGAGATCCTCGGCCTGGTCAAGGCGCAGCAGGTCAAGAACGCCGTCATCGTGCCGGTCGGCGCCAAGGGTGGCTTCGTGCCCAAACGTCTGCCACCACCTTCCAATCGCGAGGCCTGGATGGCAGAAGGCACTGAAGCCTACCGCATCTTCGTTCGCTCGCTGCTTGAACTCACCGACAACATCGACGGCGATGCGATCGTGCCGCCCGACGAAACCGTGCGGCACGATGGTGACGACCCCTATCTCGTTGTCGCCGCCGACAAGGGCACCGCGACCTTTTCCGACATCGCCAACGCGATCTCGACGGAGAAGGGACATTGGCTCGGCGATGCTTTCGCCTCCGGCGGCAGCCAGGGCTATGATCACAAGAAAATGGGCATCACCGCGCGCGGCGCGTGGGAAGCAGTGAAGCGTCATTTCCGTGAATTCGGCACTGATATCCAGACCATGCCCTTCACCGCTGTCGGCGTGGGCGACATGTCCGGGGATGTCTTCGGCAATGGCATGCTGCTCTCGCCTGCAACCAGGCTCGTTGCGGCTTTCGATCACCGCGATATTTTCATCGACCCCTCGCCCGATCCGTCCGTCAGCCACGCCGAGCGCCAACGCCTGTTCGACCTGCCGCGGTCGAGTTGGCAGGACTACGACAAGTCGCTGATCTCGCCGGGCGGCGGGGTATTCTCACGGTCGCTCAAGGCAATCCCGCTGTCGCCGGAGGTGCGGGCCTTGCTTGATCTCGACAAGCCGCAGGCCACGCCCTTCGAGGTGATCACGGCGATCCTCAAGGCACGCGTCGATCTTCTCTGGTTTGGCGGCATCGGCACCTATATCCGCGCCTCCGGAGAAAGCGACGATCAGGTCGGCGATCGCGCCAACGATCCGATCCGTGTCACCGGCGCTGATATCCGCGCGCGGGTGATCGGCGAAGGGGCCAATCTCGGCGTCACGCAACGTGGCCGCATCGAGGCCGCGCAGAAAGGCGTCAAGCTCAACACCGATGCCATCGACAATTCCGCCGGGGTCAACACCTCCGACGTCGAGGTCAATATCAAGATTGCGCTGGCGCGCCCCGAACGCGAGGGACGCCTCAGTCCGAACGACCGCAACATGCTGCTTGCCGCGATGACCGACGAGGTCGGCGCGCTGGTGTTGCGCAACAATTATCTGCAGACGCTGGTGCTTTCGCTGGCCGAACGCAGAGGTCTGGCCGAGACCGGCTTCCTCACCCGTCTGATGCAATCGCTCGAGCAGCGCGGCCTCCTTAGCCGCGCGGTGGAATTCCTGCCCGACGATGCGGCTATCGCCGAACGCGCCCGGCGCGGCCAATCCCTCACTCGGCCGGAGCTTGCCGTGCTGCTCGCTTATGCCAAGCTGACGCTTTACGACGATCTGCTGGACAGCAGCGTGCCGGACGATCCATATCTCGCCCGCGAACTGTCCGAGTACTTCCCGCGCGAGGTGCAGGACAAATTCCCGGCTGCTGTGGAGCACCATCGCCTTCGGCGGGAGATTATCGCGACCAATCTCGCCAATGCCGTTGTCAATCGCGGCGGCCCGACGTGTATCGTGCGGCTGATCGACGAGACGGATGCCGACGTGTCGACCATTGTCATGGCCTTCGTGGCGGTGGACGAGTCCTACGGACTGAAGCGGCTGAATGACGCTATCGACGAGTTGGACGCCCGCATCGACGGGCAAGTGCAACTTCGCCTCTACGCAGCGATTCAAGATCTGCTGCTCTCACGTATGCTCTGGTACGTGCGCAATGTTGATTTCAAGCAAGGCCTGGACTCGGTCATCGCACGCTTCGGCCCGAGCATCCGCGAAATCGCCGCCGGACTCGACAAGACCCTGCCGGAGGACGTGCAGGCCGGGCGCAGCAAGCGGCGGCAGGACCTGATCGATGCCGGCGTCCCAGCCGACCTCGCAGGCGACCTCGCTGATCTCGACGCCCTGGTCTCGGCACCGGACATCGTAACCGTCGCGGAGCGCACCAGCCGGACCATCGGCGACGCCGCCACAACCTTCTTCGCCGCCGAGGCCAATTTCCGCCTCGATCGCCTCATCGCAGCCGCACGCAGCGTGACGGCAAACGACAATTACGAACGTCTCGCCATCGATCGCGCCGTCGACCAGATCGCCGCCGCCGAAAGAAGGCTGGCTGCCGACATGCTGGCGACCGGCCAATGCGGCCAGCAGGCCGCAGGCGACTGGCTCGCTGCTCATCCCGAAGCAACGCGAATCCGCCGCTCGGTCGAGGAGATCGCAGCCAGCGGCCTGACGCTCGCCAAGCTGACAGTGGCGGCAAACATGCTGGGAGATATGGTGAAGAGCTGAGTGAGCTCAGAAGATTGCCTCGATTAACCCGAGAATCATCGGCGCTGGCTGCCGCCTCGCTCCGGCATTTCTCAGGCTGTCGGGAAGCGCGATTCCAGGAGATCGACTTCCCTGACCAGCCTGCGGGCGATCTCGTCCGAGAGCTGCCGGCTGCGCGCGATGCGATACAGTTCGGCCCGCTCGGCGCGAAGTCCGACAAGGCGAAGGCGGCGTTCGATGTCGTCGATTTTCCGCGCAAGTTCGCCTTCCTGACCGATCTTGGAACGCCCGTCGATACGCTGCCGATACAGCGCCATGATGCGGACGCCGGCATCGGTATAGAGATCGGCGTCAATTTGCCCTTCACCCATGTCGTGCTGGGCCTGCTCGATCGCGCGGATCGCGGCTTCCGCCGCGGCGATGCGCGCTCGATCTTCTTCGGCCTGATGCGATGGCTCGGGTGGAAGCTCCAGATCCTTGAGCAAGAACGGCAGCGTTATGCTGGCGGCGATCAAGGATACGATGATGACGCCGCCGGCGAGAAAGATCGCGAGATCGCGTGCCGGAAACGGCGAACCATCGTTCAGCGTCAACGGAAGTGTCAGTACGCCTGCAAGCGTGATGGCGCCGCGCACACCGGCAATTGAGGTCGCCGCGATCAGACGCCAGCTTGGAACATATGGCTTCTCGCCCTTCAGATGCGCGCGAAACAGTGTAAATCGCAGTGACGTCCAGACCCAGACGAACCGCAATGCTGCCAAAGCGAGATTGATCGCGACCACATAGACCAGGAGCCAGACTGGCGCATGATGCCCCGTCTCTTGGACCACTCTCGCCGCACCATCGAAGAGCTGCGGGAGCTGTTCGCCAAGCAGGACGAAGATCACGCCGTTCGCGGTGAACTGCACCAGGTCCCAGACGGCACTGCGACGAATGCGGGTCGCGGGCAATGCCCGGCCGCTCTGCTCGACGTAGCTCATGGTGATCCCGGCGGCGACGGCTGCAAGAATGCCGGAACAATGCACATATTCTGCCAGGAGATAGGCGCCGAACGGAATCAACAAACTGATCAGGATCTGCGAACCTGCCTCTTCGCCAATATGGCGCGAGACCCAGTTCTTCGTGACGGTCACGGTCCATGTCACAACGACGCCGATGACGATGCCACCGGTAGCAAGCCAAAGGAACGTTCCGAACGCGGCGAAAGCCGAAAACGAACCGGTCAGAGCTGCAGCAACGGCGAACCGCATGCAGACCAGGCCCGATGCGTCGTTGAGCAACGATTCCCCCTCGAGGATATGCATCAGCCGGCGGGGAATTGGTATGCGCGCCGCAATCGCCGAGACCGCGATCGGATCGGTGGGAGACAAGACTGCGGCGAGCGCGAAAGCTATGGCGAGCGGCATCGCCGGAATGATCCAATTGACGAAATATCCGACACCAACAACCGTGAACACGACGAGGCCGAACGCCAGTTCCAGGATCGTCCCCTTGTCGCGAAACAGGCCCTCCTTGGGGATGCGCCAGCCGTCCAGAAACAGCAGTGGAGGCAGGAACAGCAGGAAGAAAATCTCCGGCTTCAACTGGACGCCGAGGTCGGCCACCGCAGCAATGAGCGCGCCGATGGCGATCTGAACGAGCGGCAGGGGAACAGATATCGGCGACGCGCGGGAAACTCCGCCGCTGACGACCACAGCCAGCAGCAGAATCAAAGCAACGGTAATGGTCTCCACGCCCTCTCTCGCATGCGTAGTGTCCAGGGATTTTGCCGGGCATCATAGCGACGCCACCCGATTCAATCCACCATCGATCTCACGCCTTCCCGTAGGTCTGTACGCGCGTTCCAATTGCAGGTATGACAACGCACGATCTCGGCCCTCAGGTTCTGGATGAACTTCCTGATGAGCGATCGGTCGTCGAAATATCGCGAGTTCTTCGCCAAGTTTGTTGCCGGAAACGCCAGCCCAAGAATCGCTGGCGCATTTGCACTCGTCCTACGCGAACGGTTCGCGGGTGCAGGCCCGTGGTCGATCCGTTGCGGCGACGGTTACATCCGTACGCCCGACGACGATCTCGCCTTCATCTACCAGGACGTCTTGATCGGGCTCGATCTCGATCGTGGCATCAATATCGGAATGCCCAGCGCCCATGCCGCATGGCTGGACACAATGGATCTAAGAGGAGGCGATCGGGTCATCCAGGTGGGGGCTGGAACGGGATACTACACGGCAGTCATTGCCGAGATCGTTGGAGCTTCCGGCACTGTCACCGCCTTCGAGATCGATGAGGATCTGGCTGCGCGTGCGCGACAGAATCTGAAGGACAACAGCCAAGTGTTGGTGCACACTGGGTCCGGAATAGGCCGCGAATTGCCCAAGGCCAACGCCATCTACGTCTGTGCAGCGGCAACCGCTCCGAGCTGGGCGTGGATCGATGCCCTGCTTCCCGGCGGCAGGCTGATGTTTCCGCTGGCACCGGAGTTCGGGCTGGGCGGTATGCTGCGCGTGACGCGGCCCCAGGCTGGTGACCGGTGGCCCGCAACGTTCGTGTCGCGCGCTCGATTCGTCGGCTGTACGGGATTGCAGGGCGATGCACAGGACTGTGAGCGTCTCATCGACGCCTTCGCTGGAGCTTGGGATCGCGTGCGATCATTGCGGTTTGATGATCGAACCGACGACACTTGCTGGTTTGCCGGCGACGGCTGGTGGCTCTCGACGACCGAGCCGACATGACGGTCTCCCTTCAGGGAGCGCGGCTGCTTTCCTCATCCAAGGAGCGGGTGCTTGGCACTGATAATCCGAAGCCCGAAGGTTGATGAACTGCCCTGCCTCTCCGATCTCTGTTTCAGATCCAAGGCCGTGTGGGGCTATGACGCGAAATTTATGGAGGGTTGTCGCCTGGAGTTGTCATTAAGTCCGCAGGAGCTTGAACTGACGCATGTCGCGGTCGCGGAAGATGATGGCAAGCTACTCGGTGTCGTGCAGGTGAAAATCCGTGCTGATGATGCTGAATTACTCAAGCTGTTCGTCGAACCCGAGATGCTCGGCAAAGGGACAGGGAAGGCACTTTTTGCTTGGGCAACCAACGTCTCACGGAAGATGGGCGCGCGACGAATGATTATTGAGGCTGATCCCGATGCTGCGCCGTTCTATCGCGGATTGGGAGCCCGCGACGCCGGAACAGCGCCGTCGGGTTCAATACCAGGCAGGATGCTGCCGAGACTGATCTTCGATATCCCGCGGTGAGGCGTCAATCCGTGAGGGCACCTGCATCGCGAGCTTCACCAAGTCATGGCGCGCCATTCAGATATTCCGATTGCGCTTCCGGTCATTGCTTGGCGCCGAGATTGCTGGCAATGGATCCTGCTATCTCGGCAAGCTGCCCGGTTGGCCAATCACCCCTGTCAAGGGCGAAAGCCAGCAGGCGATCGGAGCAAGCAGCTTCACCGAACCGGCCCATCCAGCTTCCGCCCTTGTCAAGGGTTTCACCACGAAGCGGCGGCAACAGGGCCGCCCTTGAGGACACAAGGCGAGATAGCTGCATTCCATCGAAATCGACGCCCCAATCCAATCATTGGAGGCATCGAACGGAGGGCGGCCACTCCGGCTCTGTTGCCACCCACTCAATGGAGATGAGATGATGATGCGGCTTCCGGCTACCGGCAGCCAATTCGCGTCAATGCTGGTTCTGAACTGCGTGGATCAACTTGCTCCGCTCGTCCTCGGTTAAGTCTTTCATCTGCTCGCTTGTGAATTCGCCATTGCCAAGCACGCGGAACATGCCACTGCGATCGTAGCGTGATTCATTTTCCGTACGCTCGCCATTTCCGCGTCGCCTGTCATTCTGTTGTTGGTCCTGCGGCTGGCTGTCGTCGCGACCTCCTCCGCCACCGAAGCCCAGGAACTCGACCATGATGATCGAGGGCCGGTCGTTGGTGCTGGGCGGGGTTGGCTGAGCCTGTTGCGTCGCAGCCGTCAGGTTGTTGCTGGTGGACAGGGCCGCGACCGGCGGCGGCTGCACGGTGGGAACGCCGGTGACATTGCCCTGCGCCTGGATGTTGGCGGCGTTGACGATCTGCAGCGCCGCGAGGTTGACATCACCCGAAGAACGGATGCCGGCTTCCCCGGCATCGATGGTGCCGAGCGGCGCGATCAGATCGACGTCGCCTCTTGGGATAGCCGGGATCGGATTGAGGGTTGCAATGCCCGCGCCCGAAGATGGCACATTCGGCGACAGCACGACGTTGCCGTAATCATCATAGACGCGGCGCGGCGGCGTGTAGACGATCGTGGTCTTGGCGCCGCGGCCGGCGTTGATGTCGCCCTCGGCCGACCAGGCCAGGATGTCGCCACCATAGGTCGTCATGATGCGCGACAGGCCGAGCAGGATCGAGCCGTGCGAGTACATCTGGATGTTGCCGGAGCCCTGGGTGATGACACCCGCCGAGCCCGGCGGCACCTGCCCCTCGACGCCGACCACGATCTGGCCACTGGGTGCGAACATCTGGATGTCGCCACCGACGAGGCTGCGTACCCCTGCGCCGCCGAACATGATGATATCGCCGGCGCGAGCTTCGGCGCCCGTGTCCGGAAACAGCGTGGCAATGGCCTCGCGGCCACGGAGATAGGACTGGAAGCGCGTGCTGTCGGGATCATTGTATTCGCGGCCGCCGGCTTTCAGCTCGGCGAAATAGATCTGCCGCAGGAAGACATTCTGCTGTTCGGGCGCAAGCTTGGCGAAGAAGGCGCGGGCTGCCGCGGTAGTGCCGCTGAAGGCATAGCGCTGCTTGAGCCAGTCGGCGAGCTCGACCTCGTAGGTCTTCGCCACCTTGCCCGGCTGATCGGCAAGCGGCACGCCGATCGTTGCCAGATTGGCGGGATCGAGATAGCGCGCAGCGAGCGCCGCATAGTCCGGCCCGGCCGCGCCGACACCAGCCTGCATCAGGATCGAGGCGCCGGGACGATTGTCGCCAGCCACCAGCGGTCCGATCGAGGTGATCGAGCCCTTGTCGGCCTGGTAGATGTTACGTCCGGCGGACATCTCAAACGTGCCTGGACCCGCGATATCGAAATTGGCGTAGATGATGTCGCGTCCGGCCCGCACGACCGACACGTCGTCTGCGTCGGCGTGATAGACGATATTGCCGTGCGTCGTCGCACTGTAGCGATTGGCACTTGCGGAATTGAATTCTCCCGTACCGACGATGTCGCGGCCGGCGATAATGCGCACCGGCTTTGCGGCGATGTAGAATTTGTTGACCGACTTGGGAGAAGCTTGCTTACCGTCCCTCGTAAAATCGACGATCTCGCCAGTGCGGAGCCCCACGATATCGCCCTCGACCGCATAGAAGCGCTGCGGCTCATCATCGCCGGCATGGAGATTGGTGGTGATCGTGTCGCCGCCGAATGTAAAGAGCTTCCCGATGCCGTCGCCGTCAGGACTAAGATTGTTGTTCGATTGAGTAGAAATCGTCGTGAGCCCGTAGAAGGCCGGCCGGAACGGTGTCGGCACCGCCGACGGATCCGCGCCCGACATGGCGATCACCATGCCGCCCGCATAAATCGAATTGCCGGCGAGGATCTCGAGCTGGCCGCGCGATGACGGCGCCAGGATGAGCGACCTGACCGCCGAACCGTCCAGGCGCGGCGAGCCGTAATAGATGCTGCCCTCCGGCGCCGCGGCACGCAGCGTGCCGGGATAGTCGGGAGAGACTGCCGTGACGGGGGTCAAATTGCCGCCGGCCGCGAACAGATCAATGGCGGTGTGGTCGGTCCACAGCGAGAACCAGGTATTGCCGCCACCGGCAAAGAACGTCGTCCCGCCGGCGTTGGTGATGGTGTAAGGCGTCATGTTCTGCGCCCCCGCTCCAATTCCGCGGGCTCCGGCGAGACCCGCATTGTCGGCCTGGCCCAGCACGAGATCACCACGGGCGGAGAACGACGTCGCCGCGTCACCCAGGACCAGCGCCGGCCCGCCGAATGCAACGCCATAGCCGGCCGTCCGCGAGTCGACAGGGCGCGGATCGACGGTGAGGCCGTTGACAAAGCCGTAGGCCAGATCGATGCGGCCGATGGAGCCAGCGTCAATATCGATGGTGCCGCGAACATTGGCGATGACACCGGTCTTGTAGGTAAAGCCGGAGACGGTGCCGCTCAGATTGATGTTGAGATTGGGATCGAGCGGATTGAGTGCACCGCCGATACGGAGCCTGAGGTCGCCGCCGCCGGTCTGCAGCAGACCATCACCCATGACACGGCCACTGCTGCCAATAGCGATGTTCAGCGCCTCGCTGGCAACATTCGTGCCCGTTGCACCAAAGGTCCTCATGATACCCGCATCGCCGCCGATGCTGACGTCGACGTTGCCGCCGCCCAGCGTGCCGAGACCGGTAAAGCCCTTGATGCCGTTGATGGTGTAGGTGCCGAAGTTGATCCACCATGCGGTGGACTGGCCGGATATATCACCGCCCTGGCGCCAGAGCCAACTGCCGACTTCGTTGGAGCTACCGTTCGCGAGGCCCGTGGCATTCCCTCCCACGTTAAGGGTCAGGTTGCCGCCGTTCTCGGGATACCAGGCCTGATAGATACTGGATGGCCCCCGCACGAGCCCTTCATAGGCCGCGTATGTTGAGCCGAGGACGCTGGTGCCGAGTATTGCGCTAAGGCTCGATGTTGTCATGAAGCCGCGCACCAGGTTGAACGGATCGCTGCCGTTCGCGCCGACATCTTTCGACTGCGTGCCGGCGGTATAGACGCCGAACAGCGAGTTCATCCTGAAATCGCCGCCGGCGTTGAGATCGAGATCTCCGGTGCCGGTGCGGAGGACACTCAGGCCCAGCACGTTGCTGCTCGGACTGCTGTAATGCAGGTCGTTGAGCACCATGTCGCCGGTGCCGTCGACATTCAGCCTTCGGCTGTCGGCCGCCGTGGTGTCGGCGCCGCTCGTGAACCGCATCGACCAGGATTGCGAGCCGGCCGCGAGCATCGGCGCGATCGCCCAGATCTTGCCCTGCGTTCCGTCGGAGCCGGCCGGCCGTAACTGAACCGTCGTACCTGAAGCCAGGATAGTGCCAGCCGGCAGCACGTCGCCGGGCCTCAGGACGACCGGTGCGTTGAGTGTAATGTTGGCGCTGAAGACGCTGAGCGTCGTGCCCTTGGGGACCAGCGTGGCGCGGATCGCCACGGTGCCATTTGGCGCCCCCGCATTGACGGACGGCAGAACCGTGCCGGCGGCAAATCGCGTTCCCGCATCGAGCTGGACGTTGACCGTCTCGCCGGCGCGGAACTGAAGCTCGCCCGTGGGTCGATAGATATTCGCCGTCGCGACCCAACCTGTTGCAGCCCATGCCGGTACCGGAATCGCCCCATTTGCCACGAACTCGAACGGCACTGGGACGCCACGGCGTAATGTTACGCCCTGCCTCACGGTGATGTCGAAGCTAAGGATGTTGTTTCTGGTTGCGCCGGCAGGAATCGTCGTCGTCGTCCCCGAGGCGCTGCCTGCCAGCGTCCCGGAATAAGCGATCGCGTCCGAGATCAACGTGCCCGTGACACGCCAGCCGTTGTTCTCCGTGGCGGTGACGGCCGGCGGCGGGACAAACCCGTCGGTAATGCTGCCCTTGATGGTCAGGTCACCGCCTGCGCGCATGGTCAGCGTTCCGACTTCGCCCGAGCCGTAGACGGAGGTCCGCTGAGTCTCAGGATGGAGGCCGTTGTAGCGGTAGCGCGAGAGATCGATGTCGCCGTCGACTACGAGATTGCCGTCGGCCGTAGCGCTGGCGATCACGACACCCGGACGCAAATGGAACACCGCGTTGTCAGCCGTATCGTAGGCTCTCAACCCGGCGAGCCGGCCCAGGAGATTGCCGTTTGCCATGGCTGCATCGATGAAGGCCGTGCTCTGGGCATGGACGCCGTCGAGATAGGCCTGGTTGATGACCTGGGTCGGCGTGCCGTCGGCATCGGGCGTACCGGCCGATGCGTCGGTATAGGTGCGCATGCCGTTCACGGCGATACTCTTGGCGCCGAGAATGGCGAGCGGACCTCCGGCGTTGATGCCGATGTCGTTGCCGCCGCGGCGCGGCGCGTTGAGGTCAATCGTGCCGCGCATGATATCGTCGGCCGAACGCACGTCGATGGTGGCGCCGGACGACAGCGTGAGATCGCCGGTGCCGCTCGTCAGCTCGATGATGGCGCGGTTCGCCGCATCGATCGGCTGGCCGTAGCTGTCGACGCGCAGCTGCGTGCCGTGGGCGTCGAGCGCCGCGCGCGCGCCGAGCGTCAGCCCGTCGCGGGCCGCCAGGCGGATGCTGCCGACCTGCTCGCCGCCGGCATCGACGCGGCCATTGACGGTGAGGCTGCCGCCATCGACCGAGACCGAGATGCTGTTGGCCTTGAGCTCGTCGCCGACGACGAGATGGGTGCCTTCCTTCTTGATCTGGAAGCTGCGGGCGCCGAACACTTCGCCGTCCGTCAAGCGCCGGTTGAGGCCTGCAAAATCGGCAATGGTCTGGGCGCGGACATCGATCTCGGCACCGAGGTAGGAGACGATGGTGCCGCCGGCATCGTACTGGCCGGTCGCCGAGCCGAGGATCGCGCCATTGAGCGTGACGGTGCCCGCGTCCGCATCGACCGCCGTGACCTTGAGCGTGCCGCCGTTGTTGCTCCTGGCCGAGAGATCGATCACCGAGCCCGCCGCCTGCACGACGTCGCCATGGTTGCTGGTGAGGATCACATCGCCGCCCCAGCTATACTTCTTGACGTCCACCATGGCGATCGCGCGCCCCGCCATGTCGATCACGGCGTTGCCGGCCAGGGTCACGTCGCCATCAGCTTCAACCGTCAGCTTGCCGCTCGGCAGCGCGATGGTGCTGGCGATCGAGACGGTCTGGCCCTTGAGGCCGATTTCCGCACCGGTCACGTCGGTCTTGGCCGCAGCCGCTCCGGTTCCGGACAAGCTGAGCGCACCGCCCGCGGTCATGCGGTTGATCGAGGCGCCCTCGCCGGTCAGCAGCGGCGTGATCAGGTTCAGATTGCCGCCTGTGTACGTGTCGGCGCTGGTCCCGCTCTTGTAGACGGAGAAGGTGTTCCTGTTGTTGGCGGTGACGCGTTCGCTCGCGGTCAGGTTCACCGTGGAGAAGCCAAGCGCGAGATGGTCGAGCGTCAATTGCGTATCTGGCTTGGTGAACTTGCGGTAACCGAACACGATCTGGTCTGCGAGGACCTCGAGCGCGCCGCTGCCGGTGCCCGGGCCGCCGGGAACAACAGGCGGCGGCGGGTTGCTTCCAGGAGCGTTGTTGGAGCTGCGCGCGACGCCATTGCTGATGCCGTTCCAGATCAGCGTGCCGGTGGTGATGCGGGCGGTGTCGCCAGCATCGCCGAGGCCGTAGATCGCAGGCGTGTTGAGGACCAGTTCAGCCAGGCTCGATTTGCCGGTGGCTGGATCGATGGTGTCGAGGGTGGCAGAACCGAAGAAATTGATCGAGTTGCCGGCAGAAAGGATCAACGTCTCGACCTTGGGTACGCCGATCCCGCTATTGCCTTGCAGCAGCGAAGCCAGCACCTGCTGGTTGAGGATCAGGCCGTCCGGCAAGACGCCCGCGGCGATGGCCGCATCGAGCGCAGCGTTCTCGCCGACATTGATGCTCGGCACCGAGAGCGTCATGTACTTCGCGCCATAGCTGGTGCCTCGGTCAAGCGCGAGGCGGCCGGCGCTGCTCGTCGCGAAGACGAGTGAGCCCTCCGTGTAGAGTTCGGCCTTACCCACCTTGATCCCGGCATTGCTGCCGCTGCCGGCGTTCGTGCTGAGGACGTCGAGCAGACCGTTCGACAGGGCCAGGAGATTGACCGCTGCGTCGACGCTATAAGTGTAGCCGTCGGCCGCCGAGAACGGCGTGGTGCCGCCTTGGCCGAGCGTGGTGATCTTCGCACCGTCTTCAATGGTGACGCCGCCCGCGGCGGCGCCGAGGAATATCTCCGGCGCCTGCAAAACCACGCCCGCGCGCACCGTCAGCGTGTTGGTCTTGCTGCTCACCCGGACATAGTTCAGGCCGCTGTCGAAGACCTGGTAGCTACCGAGCGACATCCGCGCGGCGCCAATCGCATTCAGCTCGTCTGCCTCGATCGAAACGAAGCCCGCGGTACGCGCACCACCCTCTGGAATGATCTCAAGGTTGAGTCCGCCACCATAGTAGTCGCCTTCGACGCGCAGAATGCCGCCATAGCCGCCCGCGGCCGGCATGAACAAGGCCTTGCCGTCGAAGGTCAATGCCTGCGCCATCGTCGATGGCTGATCCGCAAAGTCGAGGTAGAGCGTCTTGCCGTCGACCGGCAGGATTGGACGCACTGCTCCGAGGCGGGCTGCATTGGCAACCAGGAAGTCGGCATAGCCGGTCTCGTTATATTGCGAGTGAGTGCGCACGGTGTCGCCAGGCGTCACGATCATCCGCGTCGGCAGCGCGTCCCTTATGCTGGTGTTGGCGACGCCCTGATAGCCATTGATGAGCCAGGAGCCGTTACCTGTGGCAACGGTGCCATAAGGACGTGTCGTCGTATTGCCGATCTCGACGCGATAGGCCCCCGGCAGCAGCGCGTAGCTCGCCGGCATCAGCGTATACGTTCCGGCAGGAAGACCGGGAACGCCTGCCGGAATAGTGATCTGCCGTCCGACACCCGGCACAGATCCGCTGCCTGCGTCGATCGGCGCATAACCCGAGTGCACACCCGGCACGATGGCATAGACCTGATTGCCCTTGGCACTGTAGCTATAGGCGGGATTTGCGTTAGCCAGCGCTGTCGCCAGGACGTCGACCGAACCGCCGCGTCCTGAGATGAATCCCGCCCCGCGTAGCTCGCCACCACCGGAGAGATCAATCAGCGCACCTTGGGCGACGCTGAAGGACTTGCCCGCAAGCGTCACGCCGGTACCGATGGTCCCGAATATCGAATCGGTTGGCACGCTGACCGCCGCGCCATTGTAGGAATAGGTGATGCCGTCAACGGTGCCGCCATACGGAAGCACCAGCCCGTTGGCGCTGGCCGACGTGATGCTGCCCGGCAACAATTTGACCGTCTCGGTGATCGGCAGCGGTGGCGTGGTGAACGTCTGCGTCGCCGAACCGAGGGTGATCGTACCGAGTGGTGCGCGCAGAATGCCGCCCTGCTCGATCGTCTGGCCATAAACGGTAAGCTTGCCGAATACGGAATATGGCAGATCGGGTATCTCTGTCGTCGTCCGGCCAAACCGGACGAGATCGGTCGCCGAGATCGTCACGTTGGTGCCGGTCGCAGGATAGATCTGCGCGGCATTGAACTCCAGCACACGGCTTCCGTTGACGCCAGCCACCAGCCGGATGTCGCCCCGACTGTTAAAGGTGGCGGTGTCGAAGCCGGCAAAGGAGAATGGCCGCGTGCCACTGAGCAGTTGTAAAGCGTTCGCTACGCCGCTGAGGCCCAGAGCTTCGAGATCGATCAGATCGGCGTCGACGACCAGCTTGGCACTCGTCGTCGGTACTACGCCGGCTAGAACCCCGCTGCCCGCCTTCGGATAGATCGCGGAAGTGATCGGTGAGTCTGCGACTGCACGGAATGCGACATGCGGCGCCGCGAGCCGCACCTGCATCGCCGATCCATCGCTGGCGAACACGGCCTGATAGAGCTCGATCTCGCGGCCGACCGAGAGATTGACGTTGCCGTCGAAGCGAACGACATCGCCATACGCTGAGAACGTATCAAAGCCGCCGGCCTTGATCTGCGCGACGCTGATGCGGCCGGTGCCGATCCGCAGCGGGCCGTCCGAGCCGCTCGCTTGATAGTCCTGGCCGATGACCAGCTCGCGGACATAGCGGACGTCGTCCGGAGTCGGAGGGGCGCCGAACGGGGTCACATAGCGCGGCGTCTCGAGCGTCAGGACCAGCGTGCCGCCCGACGCCCCGGCGCCGCCCGCAAAGGCGCGCATCGTGCCGTCGAGATAAAGCCCGTTGAACGAATTGAGCGCGATGGTGCCGCCATTGCTGGCGACGGTCACAGGCTGGCTGTCGGCCTTCAATCCCGCCGCGAAGTCGATAACCGCGCTGGTGCCCGAGGCATCGAGCACGGCGCCCGGGCGCACCACGACGAAGGCTTCCGCCGCCTGCGCGATCCTGGCCCCCGCCCCCGAGACGGTACCGTCCTCGCGCCTGGTCCGGTCGCCGATCGTGATCGTGCCGCCGTCCGGCACCACGCCGTAGGTGCGGCCGTTGGTGTCGAGTGCCGTGACCGCCCGCGCCGCGACATCGATCACCGCATGGTCGCCGATCCAGACCGAGCGCTGCCCCGGCGTCGGGTCGGCCGAGGCATTCCCCAGGGCCGCGCCGTTCACCTGCAGCACCTCGACGGTGCCGCCCGGCGCACGCAGCGTGCCGTCAACGGTGACCTGGCCCGCGCTCTGCACCGTGATGGTGCGGCCCGGATCGACCGTGATCGCCGCACCCTGGCCGATGGCGATCTGCCCGCCCTGGAAATTATTGCTTGATTCCAGCACGAGGTCCGCGCCGGCGCGCTGGGTCAGCACGCCGTGCAGCGGGTCTTCCTGATATTGCGGCGGCGTCCAGAGTTCGAAGGCGGCCGCGGGATCGGCACCGGTCGGGACCGCAAAGCTCGCGCTGTTGAAGCGATACACCGGCACCTCGACGTCGATCGCCGTGCCGTCGGCGACGGCGAGCTTCTCGTGCCCGTTGATGTCGTACTTTGAGAAGCCCTTGCGGAACAGGTCCGGTGTCAGCAGCAGATCGGTCGCGTCGTGCGGCGTCTCGCTCGCGCCGATCACGATCGATGCGCCATCGATGGCCAGTGTGCCGCCGCCGTTCACGCCATAGCCGCGAATGTCGCCATCGAGAACCAGTCTGCCGCCGATGCTCGGGATGCCGAGTTCGTCGTAAGCGAACAGCGCGACGTTGCCGCCCTTGCCGCCGCGGGCCTTGCCGTTCTGCATGATGGCCGCGCCGGACGACACGTCGATGGTGCTGCCGCCTTCGATGGTCACACCGTAACTGGACTTCAGGGTCACATCGCCGCCATCGAGATAGGCCAGGCGGGAGAGATCATCCGAAGCGAGAACGCCGTTGGTCCACACGCCGCTGACATCGATAGTCGCGCCGGCCGCAAGTGTGAACTGAGGCAGTCCACTCGGCGGCGCTAGGAAAATCGGGGTTGAACCGACAACATCCCGCTGCAGGATATTGGTGACGGTCACGCGACCGCTGTGGGCGGTGATGTCGGCATTGATGTCGACAGTCGGAGCGACCAGGAACATGTTGCCGCCATCGGCAAGCTTGACCGGCGCATCCACGCTGACCTTGTCCTTGGTGGCAATATTGAGACCGCCGAGATGGGCGTCATTGAGCAACCCGGCATCGAGATAGGCCGTGTTGCTGCGATCGGACGCGAGGGCGTCGGTGGCATTCATGCCGTCGGTGACGGAGGCCACATCGCCGATCTTCACGTCGGTGATGTAAGCGTTGGTCAGACCGAGCGCATTGTACTGCCCGAGCGCGAGCGTGCCGGCCTGCGCCACCACGTTCTGCGCTGCCTTGTAGCCATCGGTGATGCCATCCGGCCGCGAGGTCGACTGCCGCTCGCCCTTGACGACATCGGCCAGGATGTCGCCCTCGAAGATCGCGGTCGGCGTCGACAGGATCAGCCTGCCGGCGTCGCGGCCGACGGTGTAGCCCTCCTCCCAGCGCACGCTCTCGCGGCCCTTGCCGAACGGGCTGGTCCAGACCTCGGTGACGTTCCAGCGCTCGTGCTCGCGGATGAAGCCCTGGCCGAGGCCGTAGAAGGTCATGTCGGCGCGGGCATCGTTGATGTTGTAGAGCCGGCCGTCCGGCCCGAGGAAGTTGGTGGTGCGGATGTAGCCGGCCTCGTAATGGACCGAGCCGCCGGAGATGTCGAACACCGAGCCCTTCTGCGCGATCACCTCCGGCGCCGACAGCGTGATGGTGCCGCCGACCGCGCTCCATTCGCCGATCCTGTGCGCGGTGTTGGCGAGATAGCCGCCAACCTCGAGCAGGCCGCCCGGCGTGTAGTAGCGGTCGCCCTCGTAGCCGCCGGTGCCCGACGGCACGTAGATCAGGTCGCAGATGTCGATCCAGACGTCGGCGTTCTTCAAGGCATTGCTGTCGCGGTTCTGCGGCGAGTCGCGCAGCTCGTTGCCTTGGATATTGATCATGATGTTGTTGGCCGCCATCGCCAGCGACACGTTGCGGACGCCGGAGACGTCGATGGTGGCGCCGTTCTCGGTGAAGATGCGCCCGCCGGCGGAGACCGCCACCTGGCCGCCCTGCGCGATGGTCAGCGAACCTTGCGACGTACCGCCCTTGAAGACCACAGTGCCGCCGGTGACAATCTCGATCCGCGACTGGTCGAGGCGATCCGCAAGCAGCGACAGATTGTTGAAGGCGCCGCTCGCCTGTTGGCTGCGCTGCTGGTTCGCGGTCGCAGAGGCTGCGATCAGCGCGCCGCGCTGGCTGTCGAGTGCAGTCTCCTCGCTCTCGAGCTCGGGGATGACGGTGGTGAGGCTGCCGGCGCCGAGCGTGACGCTGCCCAGCGTGTCGGTCGCCGAGTTGAGCAGATGGATGGTGCCGCGGGTGTTGACCGAGGTCGAGGCGACCAGGATGCCGTTCTGCTCGACCGTGCGGCCGGCCAGCGTGATGTCGCCCTGCGCGCTGAACACCATGCCGTCATTGCGCACCAGTCCGGCAAGGCTGCCGCTGCGCAACACCGGCGCGATCTCATTGCCGCGGGTGGTCGAGGCGATGTTCTGGTCGGTGCCGTAGCCCGGCCGCAGCACGAAGTCATCACCCGCCGCGAGTTGGGTCTGGCCGTTGGACGTCGCGATCGCGCCGGCATTGACGACCTGGCCGCCCATCAAGAGCACAAAGCCGCCGCCTGCGGTGACGGAGGCCGGTGCATGGGTCTGGATCTGCGCCCCGGCCTCGACCTTGACGACACCGCCACCGGTGCCGTTGCCGAGCAGCGCGGCCGCATCGGTGAAGCTTGGGGTCCAGGTCGAGCCGGTCTGGGCCGAATAGATGCCGCTCAGGAACTGGTCGTTGCTGATCTTGGCGGTGGAAGCAATCAGCGCGCCGACATTGATCTGGCTGCCGCCGCCGAAGATGATGCCGTTCTGGTTGATGACATAGACTTGGCCGTCGGCCTTGAGAGTGCCGAGGATCTGGCTCGGCCTCGCATCGGTGCCGAGCACGCGGTTGAGCGCCACCCAGTCGCGGTTGCCTCGCTGGTCGAAGCTAAGATCGGTGCGGCTCCCGACATTGAAGGTGTCCCAGGTGAGGATCGCCTTCTGCCGGGTCTGCCCGATATTGACCCTGACCCGATCGCCGTCTGCGAACTGGGTCGGCAGCTCGGCCCCCTGCCACAGATCGGATCCCGGAACGGCGCCGGGCGCCCTCTGCAGTCCACCCACGCCCAGGCCGTTCGGGATCGAAGACGCATTAGCCGTGGCGCGCGCGGCATCACGGGCCACCTGCTGGCTGGCCTGCTGCGCCTGGATCGCAAGCGTCGCCCGCTTGAGCGCATCCGAGGACTGGCTTGCGGCGCGGGCGGCTTCCTGTTGAGCCGATTGCGCCGCCGCCATCGCCGCCGCTGACGGCGTCGGCGCCGCGCTACCCAACGATCGCGCGTAAGCGCCCGGGGAGGCAAGCGCCAGCGCAAGGGCGCTGGCGCCCGCGAGAAGGCCGGTGCGATCGCGACGTGGCGACAGGGTGACGCGGCGATTTCCGAATTTGCGCACGGGCACAGCAAGACTCCTTTGGGCAGAACGACCGCGACCAGTGGAAAGCCGATCGCCGGGCCAGCCACCGAGATCGCGGAAGCCCTACCCCAAGATGAAAGCTCGAGACGAAATGCGCACGGCACGCGAATAGAAAATCGTCGGTAGTGAAGTGCCGCCGATATGCGTCAGCTCAACAGTGCGATTCCACCAGGCAGGAGACGCACACGTGCATCAAAGGCCTGCTTCAGCCGGGGCAGGATGTCGTCGAGCTGATCCATCCGGAAGCGTCCGCTGACCGGCTTTTGCGCCAAAGCCGGATTGATCAGAACGATCCTGCCTGGTCGATAGCGATTGATCTCCTCGACGACTTTCTCGAGCGGAGTTGCCTGGAAGACCACGATTCCACTTTGCCAGGCCGCTTCGACGTCCGGATCGACCGTAACTGTCGTTCCGAAACCCTCCGAGTTGCAACGCACCTGCTGTCCACGTCTAAGTTTCCTCGTCTCGTCATTCCGCTCGATCCGCACCTCGCCTTCGAGACAGGTAACGCGGACCAGGGATACCTCCGCAAGGTGCCGCACATCGAACCTCGCGTTGTTCGCCGTCGCGGTGACACGGGCCGCCTGCACCACAAGCGTTCGATTTGCACCCGGCGGCGTCGCGAACGCAGCCTCGCCGCTGATCAATTCCACGCGGTCCAACGCGGCCGCCCCACCCAGGGCTATGCTTGTCTGCGTATTAAGCTTGACCGAGACTTGACCAGGCAATGTGATCTGACGCTGCTCGCCGCGCGAGGTGCGGTAATCTCCCTCCAATTCGGCCCACGACGGCCACATTCCAAGGGGAGGACGGATCACGACATAGGACGCCGCCGCCGCGGCAATCGCGCCACTCAGGACCGCCCGGCGCGCCATGGTGCGGCGCGACTGACCTTTCAGAACGGCCGCGATGTCCTCGCGGTGATAGAACCGCCCACCGACCGTGCCGATGGCACCCCACACCCGGCTCGCTTCCGCCAATGCCGCAGCATGCGCCGGGCTACGCGCGCGCCAGCGCTTCAGTTCTTCGGCATCGTCCGACGTCGCCTCGCCGGACAGCAGCCGCTGCACCCAGGCCACAGCTTCGCGCCGTACGAGCTCAGGCTCGATCACAGAACGATCTGCCTGACGATGGCTTGCGTCACTCATGATGCCCTCGCATACATCCTTAGCGAAGGATTCGCCGAGGCGCGGTCATTCTCAATGCGCCTTACCCTCAAGATGATTTTCGCGGCTCGAATGCGCACAGCTAGTCCTTCATCTGGCTGCGCCGCAGCACGCAGTATTCGTGCGCGAGGTTCAATTCCTTGGACACCAGCCGCAGCGATATTGCGAGACGGTCGGCTATTTCCTGTCGTGGCATTCCATCCATGCGGGCCATCAGCAAGATAAGGCGTCGCCGGGGAGGCAGCTCCGAGAGGATCGTTTCCAGCGCCTCCAGCTCCGAACGCGCTTCGGCGGCCTGGGCCGGATCTGGCGCCTCATCGATCAGGAACAGCAATTTTTGGATCTCAACGGCCGACAGCAGCCGACGCTCCGACCGGCGGCGCTCCTGCGCCATATTGAAGACGGTGCGAAAGAGATAGCTTTCAAGACTGCGTACCGGGCCGAGCGTTTCGGCCAACGTCAGCCGCAACCAGGTATCCTGCAACGCGTCGGCAGCCAGATCCGTCGAGCCGACACGCTGCGCCAACTTAGCCTTGATCTCGTCGTAGCGGTCCACCAGCAATTGGCGGAGCGCGCCGAGCGTCGTCTCGCTCATGGCTTGGCCTCGACGGCGCGCGTGCGATCGCAATCCATTGTTACGCCCAGAGACTTGGGCACCACCATTGTCAGGACGGGTTGTTGGAATCCGTCGGGCGGCGGGGCCCCGATCTGCAGGTCCCGCAACGTTTGATCAATGACCCGATCGAGATCGGAGTTGCCGGCCGTGCCGAGCCGCTCGTATCGCGCAACCCTGCCTGAAGAGCCGATCCAGAACAAAGCCGCGACCCGGTACTGGCCATGATATCCGTTGACGTTCGCACACAACGCGCGCCTGAGGCTCGCCTGGATGCGTCCATAGTAGTAGTCTTGCACCGGCCCCGACGCCGCTTGAACAGGCAGTTGCTGGTTCGCCGATTTGGGGTTCAAGACGAAAGACCCGTCTGGCATGAACTGCGCCGAAAGGCCTGTCCCATCCAGCAGACGCCAAAGCGCCGTTTCCGGCGTCAACACGCCCTGTGCCGGCGCCGAGACAAGGCCCTGCACGAGCGCGGTGTTGTAGAGCACTTCGCGGCCGGTGAGGTCGCCATAGCGATTGAGAGCTGCAGCCAGGGGCTGAGGCGCCAGATCAAACACCAGGGGTCCGTCTGCCCGCGTTGCCGCAGCTCGCACCTGGTCGGCTATCGCTCGGTCAGTTATCGCACATGCGGCGATCGCAAGAACGAAGCGCAGTACGCCATGCAGGAAACGAAAGGGTCGAGTCGATGATCGAGCGCCTGTCCCGAGAGGAAGGCAGCACAAGAAATCCGTACTCAACAACCGAGAAGTCCCTGCCCAAGCAAGCCGTTCTGACAATTACGCAGCAGCCAATCGTAAGGTGCATAATTGACACCTTTGTGTCGGGCCGACCATTTCCTGGAGTACCAGGGGACTCAACCAATTATTTCTGGAAAAGCGTGCGCATCGGTGTCGCCAAACGCATCTTAGAAGCGTAACCGCAAGTTTGTCCTGCTGGACTGCTACGGAACGGCGGTCAGCTCGCACATGCCGAGCTGACAAGGCGGACGCGCCATTCCAGTCGGTTCGATCGCAATCGCGCTCGCGGAGATGCAGCAAAGTCCAGTTGGACCACACGCGGATTTGCATGCACTCACTTTCAGCACCTACCTACTTTTTCAATTCCGCATAGAGCTGCACCACACGCCGCGGCAGCACATCGATGCGGGCCACGCGTAGTACGCGCCGCTCTCCGAATATTCGATCGAGTTGAACAAACGGGCCGTGACCGACACCGAAACCAAAGATGTCAACCCCGTGTCGCCGGAGTTGATGCATCGCGCGCCGTGCATCCTCTGCAAGATATTGGGCTTCTGGCACGTCGACGTCGGACGGCTCGCCATCGGTCAGCACCAAGAGAACCTTGCGGAATGCTCGCTGTTGCGAAAGATAGCTGCCTGCGTGCCGGAGCGCAGCTCCCAATCGGGTCGAATGGCTGCTTTTCAGACCGGCAAGTCGCGAACGCACAATTGCGTCCATTTTTTCTTCAAAACTCTTTATGCGGAGATATCGCACCCGCTCGCGCCCGTCGGAGTTGAAGCCGTGCACGGCGATGGCATCATCGGCGGCTTCCACTGCTGTCGTGATAATGGCGGCCGCCTTCCGTTCGACGTCAAGAACCGTTCGACCGAAGGAATCATGGTCGGCAGTGGATTGGGAGAGATCCAGTAGAAGAAGGATGGCAAGGTCGCGCGGCCCCGGCGCATCCCGCAGATAGATCCGAGGCTCGATAACACGTCCCGCACGCCGCTCAGTCATCAGAGCAATGGCCGCATCGATATCCAGGGTATCGCCGTCGCGCTGACCCTTGTATCTCTGTTGCCGGCCTATCGATGCATCACGCGTGACCGTCGTGACACGACGTGTCGCATCCTCGTCAAATTGCAGCTCGTCGGTCATCGATGAAATCGCCGCATCGGCCTCCAGGATCGTCGTCCAGTCCGGACGCTCGATGCGAGCGACGTAGTCCCATTCCGGATAGGTCGCGACGGGGAGCCCGTCGAGCATAGCGATGGCGCTGGCTCGCGCGCGCAGGGATTCCTCGGGCGGCGCCGTTTCATCCGATCTGTCGCCCCCGGCATCGTGGCGGCGTTCGATGCGGACGGAATCGACCGGATGCTCTATTTCTTCGACTTGGCCGTCTGGCTGTTCGCCAAAATCCCATAGCGCCAGATTGTCGTCACGATAGGCGGGTTCGACAACGTAGCTCTTGGCATTGAACTGCAGCCGCATCTGTCCCAAGTCATTACCCAATAGTCCACCAATCTCACGACTGATCGCTGGATCGCCCCAGCGATCGGCCGCCGCCTCGAACAGGGTGCACCCCTTCCCAATCCACGCATCGGGATCCGCATAATCAGGATCGATCAAAGCCCGCGCCAGGCGCACCATCAGGCCTGCGGCCGTTGCCTGCGGAGATGGCGCCGCCGTGTGAAACGGCAGCCAAAGCCTGCGCAAGCCGGGCATATCGCGCAGCGCCAGCGCCTCGACCCGGGCATCTTCCATGAGCGATGTCAATGCAATCTGGAGCGGCTTCAGTCGCCCTACGGGAAACCTCACGCTCGAATGCGCCAGATGGGCGCCTGCATGTGCCGAAGCGGCAAGATAGATGTCCTCCGCGCGCTCACCCGCGAAACCGGGATAGGTCGCAGGCAATCCCAGCATGCCGCCAGCGAGCGATGCCCGCCGTGGCACCGCGGGCATCGCTGCCGCCGCAAGCTTGCGCAGCCTCGGCTTTTTGTTCCAGAGCGCGAGCATGGTTGCGCCGAGCCGCTTCTCCAGGCACGTGAAGTCGTCCCCCGATGCGCTCCCGCCATACAGCAGGCGCGTCGAGAGCGCATCGTCGAGGCCAAAGAAGGCTCGTCGACGCGCCGCGTTGCCACCTGCAGCGCGTAGTCCGCCCGAGACCCAAACGGAAAACTCCTCCGCGGTTGCATACAGCAGAAGCTGTTCCAGCCGACTCACAACAAGGGCAATGGATTCAGGTCCGTCATCAGCCAACTGCTCAAGGGCATCAAAGACGGCCGTCAGTTCATCGGTCGTGGCGCCCCTCTCGAGAACCTTCGGCAATTCTGCGAGTAACGCGTGCGCAACCCGGCTTCCGCTGACCCGACCGATATCCCTTACCCCCTGGCCAATCGCGATTACGTCCTCGATCGACCGTTGAGCGGGCCATTGCCCCGACAGGCGCAAGAAGCTGAGGACAACGGCTTCGCCGAGATTGGCCTCGAACAGCTCACGCACGATGTCGTTCCAAGCCGACACTGGCCCGATCGGATCCCGCCGCTCCTCCAGTGACTTCTGCGCAGCCTCAACGGCCCCGCGAACGGTGTCATGTCCGCGTAGCCGCTCTGTAAGTCGGCGTTCTGACCGAAAGTGATCGAGCGGGCTGGTGTCCACGACCTCAACTACCTTCATCCAACCTAGGCACAGGCCAGGATCACGTCCCGCAGGGTATTCCTTGTGTCGAGGTCGTCGGTCAGCGGAACTACGATCGTGGTCTCGCAAGCTTCCTTCAAGTCGATGCCGCATCCAATCAGCCGGCCGGCGTTGACAAGCATGCGGGTTGACGCACCCTCGTCCAGCCCCTGACCTTTCAGGTTGCGGCTATGCGAGCCGACCTTCACGAGGAGATCGGCGATCCTCGGATCGATGCCTGCCTCTCTCGAGACGACGTCCACCTCCACCCGATGCTCCGGGTAGCCAAAATCCAGTGCCGCGAAGCGCTGCTTTGTGGACTCCTTGAGATCCTTGATCGCGCTCTGGTAGCCGGGATTGTAGGAGATCACCAGTTGGAAATCGGAATGCGCATGGATCAACTCCGCTCTCTTCTCCAGCGGCAGGACTCGGCGATCGTCGGTCAACGGGTGAATCACGACGGTCGTGTCCTGGCGCGCCTCAACGATCTCGTCGAGATAACAGATCGCGCCATGCCGGACGGCGGTGGTCAGCGGGCCGTCGTTCCACACGGTCCCCTCGGCATCGAGCAGCCACCGTCCGACCAGGTCCGCCGCAGTCATGTCCTCGTGACAGGCTACCGTGATGAGCGGCCGGCCCAGCCGCCAGGCCATGTATTCGATGAAGCGGGTCTTCCCGCACCCTGTCGGCCCTTTCAGCATGACCGGCATTCGGCTGGCATAGGCCGCCGTGAATAGCCTGATTTCGTCGTTCAAAGCCCGATAATATGGTTCGTCTCGGATGCGGTATTGATCAAGCAGCAATGGGACGTCTGACAATTCCACGCCTCTTTGAATGTGCCTGTGGCCGCGGCGCCGGACTTATCCTGCAACAGATCGAGGCGCCAGGGATGCCGGCGCGTTCGATCGACGCGCCGGCGAGAGACCAGTCGCACCGTCTAGCGATGCGCGACTTTCTTGTTCGGGATGCCTTCGATCGGACATTCCTCCGTGCCTACGACGGGTCGCGTCATGGCCTCCACCATCTCGCGTGTGCCCTCCGGGTCAGTGATCCAGTTCTTGTAGAAAGTGTAGGGACAGACGGCATGGCCGCGATCACCGTCCCCGGAGTTGATGAGACCGGTGTAACCACGATGCATCAGCTTGAAGAGATGGTTTTGCGACTGCATGTTGCGCCGTGCGTCGCGGATCAGCGACACCGATAGCTGGGCATATTGGATGCCGTTCTCCTCGGTCCCGCACTCGCCGAGCGTCCGACCATCAAAGCCGATGATCGCGGAATGCCCGAAATACGAGTAGACACCGTCGAAGCCCGACGCGTTGGCAACCGCCACATAGCAATTGTTCGCCCATGCCATCGACTTCGAGATCTGGATCTGCTGCTCCTTCGCGGGATACATGTAGCCCTGGCAACGAATGATCAGTTCGGCGCCTCGCATGGCGCAGTCCCGCCAGATTTCAGGATAGTTGCCGTCGTCGCAGATGATCAAGCTGATCTTGAGGCCCTTCGGTCCTTCCGACACGTAGGTGCAGTCTCCGGGGTACCAGCCCTCGATCGGCACCCAGGGCATTATCTTCCGGTACTTCTGGACGATTTCGCCCTTGTCGTTCATCAGGATCAGCGTGTTGTAGGGCGCCTTGTTCGGGTGCTCCTCGTGGCGTTCTCCGGTCAGCGAGAACACGCCCCAGACTTTCGCCTTTCGGCAGGCATCAGCAAAAATCTTCGTCTCCTCGCCTGGCACGCTCGATGCCGTCTCGTACATCTCCTTGGAGTCGTACATGATGCCGTGCGTGGAGTATTCGGGAAAGATCACCAGATCCATTCCCGGCAAACCGAGCTTCATGCCCTCGAGCATCTTTGCGATGTTGCGCGCGTTGTCGAGGACTTCTGCCTTGGTGTGCAAACGCGGCATCTTGTAGTTGACCACGGCGACGCCAACCGTGTCCTTGCTGCTCGATATGTCTCCATGCAACATGTTTCCGACTCCCTTTCAAGTTAACGACGTATCGTTCCGTTAGACCGCCATATGCCTTTGGATGAGCTCATCCGACAGCTCGCCGATTGCGCCCTTGGCAACCACTCTTCCCTTCTCCAGAAACGCAAATCGATCAGAGGCGCGTCGCGCAAA
Organism: Bradyrhizobium sp. Ai1a-2; assembly: GCF_000426245.1. Lineage (GTDB taxonomy): Bacteria > Pseudomonadota > Alphaproteobacteria > Rhizobiales > Xanthobacteraceae > Bradyrhizobium. The sequence continues at coordinate 112,262 of NZ_AUEZ01000014.1, forward strand.
GGCGACGTTCTGTTCGACGAGGATCACGGTGATGCCGCGCTCGCGGTTGAGCCGCACGATCACCGCTTCGATCTGCTCGACAATGTTGGGCTGGATTCCCTCCGTGGGCTCGTCCAGCAGGATGAGCTTCGGTTGGGCCAGCAGGGCACGGGCAATGGCGAGCTGCTGCTGCTGACCACCTGATAAATTTCCGCCGTGCCGGTTGAAGAACTCCTTGAGCACCGGAAACAGCTCGATCACCCAGTCTTCGATGCCGTTCGGGTCCCTTGCCGCAAACGTACCGAGCGTTAGATTCTCCCGTACCGTAAAGCGCGGCAGAATGCCCCTGCCTTGCGGTACATAGGCGATCCCGGCTTTTGCGCGCTGGTAGGTGCGCAGCTTCGAGATATCGGTGCCGTCGAGTGTTAGCCGCCCCGTCACTCGGTCCATCAGACCGAGGATACTGCGCATCAGCGTGGTCTTGCCGACGCCATTACGACCGAGAATGGAAAGGAACTCGCCGGCACCAACGGTGAGGTTGACATTCTGCAGTGCACGGCTGTTGCCGTAGAACGCGTCGATATCTGTCAGCTCAAGCATTGCTGATGCCTCCAGATCCGAGATAGGCGCGACGGACTTCCGGATGCGCTTCCACTTCGGCGGCGGTCCCTTCCGCCAGCAACTGCCCCATGTGCATCACCGAGATGATGTCGCCGATGGCCTTGACGAAGCTCATGTCATGTTCCACGACAACAAGGGTATGCTTGCCCTTCAATCGCGCGAACAGGTCGGCTGTTTTGCGCGTTTCCTGGACAGTCATGCCGGCAGTCGGCTCATCCATCAGGATAAGTTCGGCATCCTGAGCGACCAGCATGCCGATCTCGAGCCATTGGCTCTGTCCGTGAGAGAGGTAGGCCGCTGGCCGTTCGAGCTGTTCGGCGAGACCGACCAATGCGGCAAGACGCTCGATGTCCGCCCGTCCGGCCCCGCCGATATCCCAGCGCAAATTGGCCCACACGCCGGGGTGGCGCGCCCTCGCTACCTCCAGGTTCTCCGCCACGGTCAGATCGCGGAATACGCTCGGCACCTGGAACTTGCGGCCGACGCCAGCACGCGCGATTTCATGCTCTTCCAGATCTTGCAGCGCGGTGCCATCGAAAGTCACTGTCCCCGCACTAGGCTTGACCTTGCCGCAGATAATGTCGAGCGCTGTGGTCTTGCCGGCCCCGTTTGGACCGATCAGGCAGCGCAGTTCGCCCTTACGGACGCTCATATTGAGCCCATTGAGCGCCCTGAAGCCGTTGAAGGAGACGGAGACGTCGCGCAGGTCGAGATGAGTGGTCATGCGCTGCCCTCCTTGGTCTGGCCCACGCTCTGAGCAATCTCGTGCGACAATTGACGACGCTGCACGATCCAGCGCCATGCGCCCTGAGCGAGACCGGCAAGTCCCTTCGGCAGGAACAGCACGACCAGCACGAAGAGCGCGCCCATCACCAGTGTCCATGTTTCCAGGAAGGCGGCGGACTCGGAGAGCGCGCCCTGCACACCTGCAACCAGAACCGCACCGAGAAACGCGCCGACGAGGCTTTGACGACCTCCGACCGCACACCACACCACCACAGACAACGAGAGTTGCACGCCGAGAAACGTCGGCGACGCAAACTCCATGACGATCGTGTAGAGCATGCCGGCAAGTCCGGCGATTGCCGCCGACAGCGCGAAGACGAAGATCTGATAAGTTGCGACGTCGTAGCCGAAGTAGCGCACCCGGCTTTCATGATCGCGGATCGCCTGCACGACCAGTCCGGCGCGACTGCGGGTGAAGGCGAAGGCGACCAACAAGCTCAGAGCTACGCAGCTCGCTACGAGATAGAAGGTCGCGCGGCCATAAGCGTCGAAGGCGATGCCGAAGATTTCGAGCTGCGCGAGATCGGTGATGCCGTTAAATCCGCCCGTATAGCTCTGCTGGTCGATGATCACGAGGTTCAGCACGACCATGGTCGCAAGCGTAATGATCGAGACATAGACGCCTGTGACGCGGCTGCGAAAGATGAACCAGCCGAGCGCCGCGGCCACCAGTGCCGGCACGATGATGCCGGCGGCGAGCGCAAAGCCGAGTGACTTGAACGGCTCCCAGAACCATGGCAGCCGCGCCACGTTGTTCCACACCATGAAGTCGGGGAGTCCGCCCGAACCGGTGTGCACAGGGACGGTTTTCAGCTTGAGCGCCATCGCCATCGCGTAGGAGCCGATACCGAAACTCATGGCTTGGCCGAGGTTGAGGATGCCGCCGAAGCCCCACGACAGCGCGAGCGACACCGTGAGGATGCCGAGCACGAGATAGCGAGCGACCTTGTTGAGCAGGAAGTCGTTGTTGAGGATCAGCGGCAGCGCGAACAAGATGGCGCAGACGATCAGGATTGGAGCGAGTTGCGCTCCGAGGCGCGGCAGTGCGGTTTGGGTTGACGTCTTCGATGACATGGATCGGCGATCTGGTCTCAGGCGCGCACGCGCGTTGTGAATAGCCCTTCAGGGCGGAAGCGGATCAGCACGACGATGGCTAGCAGCACCAGCGCCTTGGCTACCGTGTCGTTTTGCAGGAATGCGATGGCACCGGAGAGCTCACCGAGAATGAACGCACTCGCGACCGTGCCGGCGAGACTTTGCACGCCGCCTAACACCACCACCATGAACGCGTCGATCACGTAGCCTGTGCCCATGTCGGGCGACACGCTCTTGAGCGGCGACACCAGCGCACCGGCAAGCCCGGCGAGTCCGGCGCCATAGGCAAAAGTCAGGCCATACACGCGTTTGGCGTTGATGCCGAATGACGCGGAGACTGAGCGGTCCTGCATGATGGCGCGCAGCTTCATACCGACCGTGGTGCGGTTCATCAGGAGCCAAGTCGCCACGGACAGGGCGATCGCCACGACAAACAGGAACACGCGATAGGATGACACCGATAGCCCGAACACATCCATGCTACCGGACAGCGACGGCGGTAACTGCACGTAGCGGAGTTCGCTCCCGACCATCAGGCGGACCGCCTGCTGCAGCATGATGCCGACGCCCCAGGTCGCGAGGATGGTGTCCAGCGGACGATTGTTGAGCAAGCTCAGTACAAAGCGCTCGATGATCCAGCCGATCACCGCGACCACAATGAAGATCGGGATGAGGCCCGCGAGCAGTCCGAGCCCGAAATAGTTCCGGAACAGCCAGGCTGTGTAGGCCCCGAGCATGACAAACTCGCCATGAGCGAGATTGATGATGCCCATCGAGCCATAGATGATCGACAGCCCGAGCGCCACCAGGAGCAGGATCGATCCGATACTGAGGCCCGTTATGATCTGTTCGAAAAATTGGTCCACGCCCATTCTCCGTGAAGCCGGCCGCCGGCATGACTTCGCCGCCGGCCGCCAACGTTCCAAGCGTCAGCTCTTCTCGACCAGACCCTTCTCGGTGCAGGCTTGTCCGGGATAGGCCGCATAGGGCACCGGTTTCAGCCATTCCTTGGCTTCGACGAGGATCTCGAATTGCCCATTGGACTTGCACTGCGCGATCTTCGGCCATAGCCAGGTGTGGAGATTTTCAGACTCAATGCGCACCTTGCCCTGCGGGGCGATGGTCTCCGCGCCTTTCACGGCGTCACGGATGTTGGGCGGGGTGATGTCACTGGTGGCGAGTTTTTCCACCGCCTGCTTGAACAGGTAGGTCTGGAAGTAGCAGGCCTCGGAGACGAAATGCGTGACCTTGTCGGCGCCCCAGCGCTTTTGATAGGCGGCAACGAATTTCTCGTTCTCCGGCGATTTGTGGACTTGGAAGTACGGTGCCGACGTGAAGTGGCCGGCGGCCGCGTCTCCGCCCATCGCCGCCACCTCGTTCTCCGAGGTGGTGAGGCTCGCCATCGGCATCTTTTCGGGATCAAGACCCGCGGCGCGGTATTGCCGGTGCAGCGCCACGACCGAGTCGCCGACGACGGTGGAGAAGATGACGTTCGGCTGAGACGAGCGGATTTTGTTGATGACGGAAGAGAATTCCGAATGGCCGAGCGGCACGTACTCCTCGGCGACGACCTCGCCGCCATACTTCTCGAGCAGCTTCTTGCAATAGTTGTTCTCTTCCTTCGGATAGATGTAGTTCGAACCGATCAGATAGAACTTCTTGCCGAACTTCTTGATCAGCCATGGCACGAACTCGTCCTGCTGCTGGTTCGGCACCGCGCCTGTGTAGATGACGTTCTTCGAGCATTCGCGGCCTTCATAGAGTGTAGGATACCAATAGAGATTGTTCTGCCGTTCGAACACCGGCAGCACAGCCTTGCGGCTCGCAGACGTATATGAACCGAACACGCTAACGCATTTGTCGCCCACAACAAGCTTGCGCGCCTTCTCCGAGAAAGTCGCCGGATCCGACGCCGGGTCCTCGACGATCGGGACAATTTTGCTTCCCTTGATCCCGCCGGCGGCGTTGATCTCCTCGATTGCCAGGATTGTTGCCTTGTTGAGAGATTCCTCGATGATGGCGGTCGTTCCTGTCAGCGAGAACAACACGCCGACCTTGATCTCTCCGCCAGCCGCGCGCGCCAGATCCGCGTTCTTGATCCATATGTGCGGAAAGCCGGCGCCTGCAAATGCGCCAAGCGCCGCCGCATTTTTCATCAACGTCCGCCTAGAAATGCCCATCTCTCTCGCTCCTGGAATGAAAAACAAAAAAGCCCTCCCGATGCGCGCTTACGCGAGCATTGGGAGGGCTTTGTTGCCGGTTGTCAGCTTGGCGGCAGTGTCGCCGCCGGGTCCCCGCTATTGGGGATCAATGCTGAGGATCGTAACCAAGCAGTTCGAAGGAGTCAACGATCGCCGCGGCGACCGCGCTTGCCGACACCCGACGGTCCATCGCCTGTCGTCGGATGAAGCCGTATGCTTCAGTCTCCGGCATCTGTCGCGTTGCCATCAAGATCGCTTTCGCGCGCTCGACCGTTCGCATCGAACGAAGATTCTCATCCAGCTTTTCGATCTTGCTGCGCAGCCGGCGCTCGTATCCGAACTGACTGCGCGCCAGCACCAGGCTCGAAAGCACTGCATTCGGCGTGAAGGGCCGCGGCAGGACGGCATTCGGCGTTGCATGGGACAACGGCTCTGCCTGAATTGGCTCTGCGGCCGGCACGATGACCACGAGGGCCGATCGCGCATCTCCCGGTATCCAGGGCAAACGTCGAGCAAGGTCTGGGCAATACTCGCAGAACACAACGTCGGCATCGCCCGGGACGGATGTCGGCATTGGCCACACTTGCTGTACGCGCATGCGATAGCGCTGCAGTTCTCGCAGCAGCAAGGTCGTTTGATCATCCACCGGGGCAAGAACGATAGCCGTCAAATCGGCCAGTTCCTGCACCATGGACTTGCGACCGAACGTCTCCCGGCTGCCGACGGGTCTGCGCATGGCTTCGCTCATTGCGTGTTTCCTGCCTGGGTGGTTGCGCGGCCGTACCCGATCAGAAACGGGTCCGCATGCACCGCTTCTCTTGATTGATTGATAACGTCGAATTGCCCTTCCCGATTGGCGCGACCGATGCGCGTCCAGAGATCAGCATGCCCGGTATTTGGATTGATCGTGACGGCCCCCTGTGGAGCGTCAAATGTCGTGCCTAGAACCATTGCCCTCAAGATTTCGGTGTCGAGCGTGTTCGCCTGCTCGAGAGCCTTCGCGAACAGATGAAGCTGAAAATAGGAAGCCTCCACGCACATATTGGTCGAGACGTCTCCTCCAAACCGTGTCTTGAATCTGTTTACAAAGCACTCGTTTGCCTCGCCTTCGATGCCTTGGAAATACGAGGCCGCCGTGATGTGACCTTCGCCCACATCGAAGCCCATGGCGGAGATCTCGGCCTCGGTCGTCGTGAGGCTTGCGATCGGCATCTTTCGTGGATCAAGCCCCACGTTTGCATATGCCTGGTAGAGGAAAATCGTTGCCTCTCCGACGACTGTCGAGAAGATCACGTCGGGCCGAATTCGTCGAATATCCTGCACGATGGGCAGGAAGTCCTGCCAGCGGGCGTGCACGCTCACATAGCGCTCGCCGACGACCGATCCCCCGTTGGCCTTCAAGACCTCCCTCATCACGCGATTGGATTCGCGTGGATAAATGTAGTCCGATCCGACGAAGTAGAAGCGGCTTCCGTAGTTGTCCATCAGGTACCGGCAAAGCGCGAGACTGTTCTGATTGGGGGAAGCGCCGGTATAGATGACGTTGGGCGACGCCTCGAAGCCTTCATAGAGTGTCGGATACCACAAGAGGCCATTCAGCCGTTCCACCACGGGCAAGACGGCCTTTCGGCTCGATGAGGTGTAGCAACCGAAGATGGTGCTGACCTCGTCCTCTATCATCAGACGCTTGGCATAATGCCCGTAGGCCACAGAATCGGAACCGGGATCGTAGGACATGGGTACCAATTCTCGGCCACAAACCCCGCCAGCGGCGTTGATCTCTTCGATGGCCAGCAGGGTCCCGCGATACTGGGTTTCCTCGATCACTGACATGAAGCCGGTTCGCGAGAACAGCACGCCGATGCGCCAGGGAGCGGTCGTACGCTGCAGAGAGTTAGACATGATTTGGGCCCCCGAAGTCTGGGAAGGACGGGAGGATCGCTGTTATGTCGCTTGTCTGTTGTCCGGCCAACAAAGGATTGCACGTCATTCCCACCCGGACAAGGACAAATCGGGACGCCTGCGGTTGGCCGATGCAACCAGAACCTCGTTCGATCCAAGCTGCACCTACAGATGGTGGGGCTCATTCGCTGGTGCAGCAAATAAGTGCAGCGTGACCATGTTCTTGGCAGCACATCGCCTGTGGCAGGGCACGTTTAATCGCTGAGCGCGACACGGCGAAGCAATCTCCATGAGCGCGACCACCATGTACCCGTGCCCGCGTCCGGAGACATCAGCGTCGCACAACTCCGCCGATGTCTCGACGATGCCAGCTTGATCTCGTCACAGCATCAGCCCGATCGAGGGCAGGCAGGCCCAGAGCTCATCCTTCAGACTGCGAACGGCGACGAGCGCGCGCATCCGGTGGTATCGACCACGAGCCCATGGAGATCTCCAGGACAGGTCCGTCGTCACCTGCGCTGGTTGTAGACGTCGATGCAGACGGCGGCGAGTAGCACCAATCCCTTGATCACCTGCTGGTAGTCGATGCCGACGCCAAGGATCGACATCCCATTGTTCATCACACCCATGATCATGGCGCCGACCACGGCGCCGCCGACCCGCCCCACGCCGCCATAGGCGGAAGCGCCGCCAATAAAGCACGCGGCGATGACGTCGAGCTCGAAACCGGCGCCAGCCTTGGGGGTTGCCGTGTTGAGACGCGCTGCAAAGATCAGGCCGGCAAGCGCGGCGAGAGCTCCCATGTTCACAAAAGTCAGGAAGGTGAGCCGTTCAGTCTTGATGCCGGACAGCTTGGCGGCTTTGGCATTGCCGCCGACGGCGTAGATTTGTCGCCCAATGATCGTCCGGCGTGTGACAAAGCCATAGAGCGCGATCAGCGCGGTCATAATCACGAGCACATTCGGTAGCCCGCGATGCGAAGCGATCAGATAGGTGAAGTAGAGGACAACGCCCAGGAGCGCAGCACTTTTTGCGACGAACAACGCATACGGCTCGACCTCGATCCCGTGCGATTGCTCGCGGGCGCGGGTTTTGGCACTGGCATAGACCAGCGCCAGCGCCAGCACGATGCCGATCAGCAACGAGGTCGGGTGCAGCGTGTCGGCGCCAGGAAAGAGCTCCGGGATGAAGCCTGAAGACAACTTCTGGAAGGTCGGCGGAAACGGCCCCACGGATTGTCCCTGCAGGACCGCCAGGGCAAGGCCCTTGAACACCAGCATGCCCGCAAGCGTGACGATGAAGGACGGAATCCCAAAATAGGCAACCCAGTAGCCCTGCGCTGCGCCGATCGCCGCGCCGACCAGCAGACAGGCGATGAAAGCGAGCGGATAGTCGACGTGATAGCGAACCATGAGCACGGCGGCGATTGCGCCGATGAAGCCGGCGACCGACCCGACCGAGAGGTCGATATGGCCGGTCACGATCACGAGCAGCATGCCGAGCGCCATGATCACGATATAGCTGTTCTGCAGCACCAGATTGGTGAGATTGAGCGGCTGCAGCAGCGTGCCGTCGGTAGCAACCTGGAAGAACAGCATGATCGCGAACAGCGACAGCAGCATGCCGTAATTGCGCAGGTTGTTCTTGATGAACCCCGCATGCCCGCGTTGCTCAGGCAGCGAAACCGTCTTGTCGGTCATGGCCGCGCTCCACCCATCTGCATCCTGTTCCGCTCCACGCCGCCTTGTACGGGCTTGTTGCGCATGATCGCGCGCATGATCTTCTCCTGCGTCGCTTCGCCGGCGGCAAATTCGCCGACAAAGGCGCCATCGTTCATCACGCAGATCCGGTCGCAGATGCCGAGCAACTCCGGCATTTCCGAGGAAATCACCACGACGCCCCTGCCGGCCTCCGCGAGTTCATTGATGGTACAATAGATCTCGTATTTGGCGCCGACGTCGATCCCGCGGGTCGGCTCGTCCAGGATCAGGACTTTTGGGTCCGTCATCAGCCATTTTGACAGCACGACCTTCTGCTGGTTGCCGCCGGAGAGCTGGCCGGTTTCCTGATAGACATCGGAGCAGCGGATTCGCATCCGGTTGCGATAGTCACTGGCTGCCTTCAACTCTCTGATGTCATCGACCACCCATCGCGGAGCCACCTGGGAAAGACTCGCGAGCGTGATATTCTTGCGCACGTCGTCGGCAAGGATCAGACCGAGCTGCTTGCGGTCTTCGGTCACATAGGCGAGCCCCGCGTCGATGGCCGCCGGCACGCTGGAGAGGTCGACCTCGCTGCCGTCCAGCCACACCCGTCCGCTGATGTTGTAGCCCCAGGCGCGGCCGAACAGGCTTGTAGCGAATTCGGTACGGCCGGCACCCATCAGGCCGGCGATGCCGACCACCTCGCCGCGCCGCACGTGGAAGCCGACATTCTTGATCATCTGGCGCTCGGGATGGAGCGGGTGATAGACGCTCCAGTCCTCCACCACAAGCACGGGGTCCCCAATCCTGGCGTCGCGCGGTGGGAAACGATGGGCGAGATCGCGATCGACCATGCTGCGTATGATGCGGTCTTCCTCGACCTGCTCGGTCCGACAGTCGATCGAGTCAACGGTGCGGCCATCGCGCAAGATGGTGATGCGGTCGGCGACGCGGGCGACCTCGTTCAGCTTGTGCGAAATCAGGATCGAGGCGATGCCCTGCTGGCGGAACGCCATGAGTCGGTCGAGCAGCGCCGCGCTGTCGGCCTCATTGAGGCTCGCGGTGGGCTCGTCCAGGATCAGGAGACGCACCCGCTTGGATAGCGCTTTCGCAATCTCGACCAGTTGCTGCTTGCCGATACCGAGGTCGGTGATGAGTGCATCCGGCGGTTCGCGCAGACCAACCTGGGCCAACAGTTCCCTTGTGCGCCGATACACCGCGTCGCGGTCGATCACGCCGAACCGTGACGGCGGATGCGACAGAAAAATGTTCTCGGCAATCGACATCAGCGGGATCAGTGCCAGCTCCTGATGGATGATGATGATCCCGAGCGCCTCCGAATCGTTGATGTCGCGAAAACGCTGTTCCTCGCCATCGAAGATGATGGTGCCTTCATAGTCGCCATGCGGATAGACGCCGCTGAGCACTTTCATCAGCGTCGACTTGCCGGCGCCGTTCTCGCCCACGAGGGCGTGGATCTGCCCGGGCTCGACTGTGAAATTGACGTCGCGTAGCGCCTGCACGCCTGCAAAGCTCTTGCTGACGCCGCGCATTTCCAGCATTGCCGTCATCGTATCATGTCCCGGAGTGGAAGCGACCGATCGTCCGGCAAGCGGGTCTTCCGCGCTTGCCGGACCGGTTTTCTCACTCGAATTGCGAGCGCTTGTAGTAACCACTGTCAACCAGCACCTTATTCCAATTGCTCTTGTACACCACCACCGGCTTGAGCAGATAGGCCGGCACCGCCTTGACTCCGTTGCTGTAGGTCTTGGCGTCGTTGATGGGCACTTCCTTGCCCTTGAGCACGGCGTCGACCATATCCGCCGTCACCCGCGCGAGATCGCGGGTATCCTTGAAGATGGTGGAATATTGATCGCCGCGCAGTATTGCCTTGATCGACGGCACCTCTGCGTCCTGGCCGCTGATGATCGGCATCGGCTGATCGGGCGTGCCATAGCCGACCCCCTTTAGCGATGAGATGATGCCAATGGAGAGGCCATCATAGGGTGAGAGCACGGCGTCGACGCGCTTCTTGCCGTAGAAGGCGCTGAGCAGATTGTCCATGCGGGACTGCGCGGTCGCGCCGTCCCAGCGCAAGGTCGAGACCTTGTCCATACCCGTCTGCTTGCTTGCGACTACAAGCTTGCCGCTGTCGATATAGGGCTGCAGTACCGACATGGCGCCGTTGTAGAAGAAGTAGGCGTTGTTGTCGTCAGGCGAGCCGCCGAACAGCTCGATGTTGAACGGCCCCTTGCCCTCCTTCAGCCCCAGCCCCTGCTCGATCGACTGCGCCTGCTGGACGCCGACCTGGAAATTGTCGAAGGTCGCATAGTAGTCGACGTTCGGCGTGTCGCGGATCAGGCGGTCATAGGCAATTACGGTGATGCCCTTGGCCTTGGCCTGCTTGAGCACGTCGGACAGAGTGGAGCCGTCGATCGCCGCGATCACCAGCACCTTCGCTCCCTTAGTCACCATGTTCTCGACCTGCGCGAGCTGGTTCGGAATATCGTCCTCGGCATATTGCAGGTCAGTGCCGTAGCCGCGCTCGCGCAGCACCTTGACCATGTTGTTGCCGTCGTCGATCCACCGCGCGGAGGATTTTGTCGGCATCGCGATGCCGATCGTCGCTTTCTGTGCAAGCGCGGCGCTGCCGGATGCCGTGGCAGTAAGGCCCGCCAGCGCGAGCATAAGCAACGTCGTTTTCAGCCTGAGCATGTTGTCACTCCCATTGGGTTTAGAAACGTTTCTGTCGTTGCAGTGAGGATTTTGGTGGGACTATCTCCCAGGGGTTACCACTGGCCCGGCGGCGCCGTGAACACGCCCGCATCGAGCATGTCGGCGGCGGCAAGCAAGGCGCAAGCGCAGGCATCCATCGAACCGGCATGGGCGTAGATCAGATCGTCGGGATCGATCGACTGACGTCTGATCTTCGCATCGAATGGGTACATGAGCGGCCATTGATGATCGGGAGAGCTTTAATCGGGTTTCTCGACATGCCCGCATACGGGCATGCACACACTTTTCGCGTCAGAGTAGCTTGATGACAAGCCAGCGCCGCATCAGAAGTGGACCTCGGTGCGCATACCAAGAACCACGGCATTGTTGGTCTTCACACCGGCGCCGTTATACCCGCGGCCGCCGGGATTGATCACATACTGGGCATCGAACTTGAGGTTCATCCAGCCTGTCGCCTGCCACCCGTACCAGGCTTCGATCGGAACTTCATTACCGCCCGCATTCGGGCTGAGCGCGGCCGAATTCACGTGGGTCGTGCCCACCGCGAAGCCGACTTCGTCCTCGGGCCGCGAGGCGAACGTTCCGGTGTGCTTGACGCCCCAGGCGATCTGGTAGTCCTGGTACGACGTCCGGTGATCGGCGACGGTCGTATTGAGGAAGGTGTACCAACCCAGCGCGCCGGGACCGTCGACGGTCAACCGCTGCAGGATCGACTCATAAACGCCGTAGCGCCCTCTTTGATCTCCCAGATTTTGATCCGGGACACCACCGACGCCCGGGATGGTCACAATGATACCCGGGAGGCCACCATCGATCGTCGACTGACTGTCGTACCAGCCGCCCAATCTCCAGGTCCCGTACAGGGCGCCGCTCGGGCTCCAGGTCAGTTCCACCGGCACCAGCACACCCGAGACCGGTTTTGAGGAGGGGACGCCCGGCAAGGCGTAGGTGCTAGGTTCTGAAGTCGTCAGATAATTCGGATTGGAGTCGTAGACGCCGACCGAGAATTGGAGATCCTTGGCGAACTTGTAGTGGACGACACCGGCCCATTGGCTCACCGGCCAGTTGTAGATGTAGCCGCCCTGGATGTTGCCGGGCTGGCCGCCGCAGAAGGTCAGGTTGATGAACTCGCACAGACCGAAGAAGAAGTCGGAGCCGACTGGAAGACGGCCGCCCTTGAGTTCAAGCTGATCGTCGAAAAGTTTCTGCGAGTAATAGAGTTGGGTCAGGCGAAGGATATTGCCGCGGCCGAAAACTTCGTTGGTCAACTGCAAGGCCGGAATGCCTGCCTCGCTATTGAGGTTGTCGCCGAAGCGCTGGACCAGCGTGACGCCGACGGTTCCCCCCGGGATGCCGACAAGCTTCTCCATGTCGAGCTTGGCCCCGAACCATAGCTGTCCGGCGTTGGCCGCGGTGTTCCTGTTTCCGCCCGACAGATTGCCGACGGATTCATTACCCAACGTCAGGCCCAGGTCGATGCCCTGCTCCTTCAGCCTGGTCCTGCCGAGATCGCCAAACAGGTATGGTCTTGTCCAGAAATCATCGGCCGCGACATAAGGAAGAGGCGGAGCTTTCGTTGAAAAATCGGCCGCATGCGCTCCACCGCTCAACAGGAATGACAAAGCAATCCCCACGCCGCACACACGTGCGGCGTTCACACACCTATGCAACAACATTTTCTGGTACTCCAGCGTCCCCGGGCTTTGTCTATTTTTGTGTCACGCCCCCGCCCAAAGCCCTCGTGCCTGGAACGTGCTCCCTTCCCAGCACACGCCGATTTTGGCCGCCGAAGAAGCGGCCATCTGGAGCGCCTGGTCGTGGTTCTCCTTTATCGCGCTGTCATGCCTGATCGCCCGTACTCGTTGGCAACGCAGCCGCGCTGCGCGGCGATGCGCTCTGCTTTCCCTGCGAGAGTGTCGATCTCGGCGCCGTGCGGGCCACGCCGGCCAGCGCCGCCTTGCGCCGCCGGCGGTTCTGCAATTGCTGATCCGCCAGCACGCCGAGCAGAATCACCGTCCCCATCACCGCGAAGTTCAGGGAATTGGGGATGCCCAGGATATTCACAAGGTTCTGCAGCACCTGCAGCAGCGCCGTCCCCAGCACGATGCCGAGAATAGAGCCCTCGCCGCCGCGCAGGCTGCATCCACCCAGGACCGCAGCCGCAATCGCATAGAGCTCGTAGAAATTGCCGAACGAACTCGGAGAGACCGAGTTGGTGTAGAACACGAACAACACGGTTGAAACGCCCGCGAGCCCGCCGCTGATGATGTAGGCGGTCGCGATCACGATATCTGTCCTGATACCGGAGAAGCGCGCCGCTTCCTCGTTCTTGCCCACGGCATAGAGCCAGCGGCCGTAGACCGAGCGGTGCAGCAGCACGCCGAGGATGAGCGCGAGGATGATCAGGAAGACGAAGGTGTTCGGGATGCCCGCGATATTACCGGAGGCGATATTGCTCAGCGTGCTGGCCTCGTCGCCGTAGCCGAAGCCGCGTGTCGAATCGCTCGTATAGTAGCGGGCAACGCCGCGATAGATCAGCAACCCGCACAGCGTCACGATGAAGGGCTGCATCTTCAGCCGTGTGATCAGGAAGCCCTGGATGCCCCCCAGCACCAGTCCGCCCAGCAGGACCAGCAGCAGCGCGAAGGGCCAATGAACCTGATAAGTCGTCAGAAGGTCGATGAATACGACGCCAAGCAGCGCGAACATCGAGCCGAGCGAAAGGTCGATGCCTCCGGTGATGATCACGAGCCCTTCGCCCAGCGCGAACACACCGAACAGGCCGATCAGATTGGCCATATTCAGCAAGTTCACCAACGACAGGAAGGCCGGATTGATCGCGCCCGTGATGGCGGAGATCACTGCGAGCAGCAGGCACAGGCCGAGTTCCTTCTTCATCATGGCGCAGCGGCTTCCATGGTTTCCAGCGCTTGGCCCATCGCCAGCCGCAGCACGTTGTATTCGCTGAACTGCTCGCGCTCGAGCACGCCGCTGACACTCCCTTCATGCATCACTGCCAGCCGGTCGGAGACGCCGATGACCTCCTCCATGTCCGAGGAGATCATCACGATGGCGACGCCCTGGTCGGCGAGCTCGCGCATCAGCGCATAGATCTCGCTCTTGGCACCGACATCGATGCCACGGGTCGGCTCGTCGAAGAACATCACTCGCGGCTGCATGGAAAGCCATTTGCCCAGCACCACTTTTTGCTGGTTGCCGCCGGAGAGCGTCACGGCCTCCATATCGATGCTCGGCGCCTTTATGGACAGGCTCCTCGCCTGTTCTTTCGCGACCTTGCGCTCGGCCGCGCCGTTGACCAGCCACATCCGCGCGTAATTCAACATGCTCGCGAGCGTCACGTTCTCCCGGATCGGCAGTTCCAGCACCAACCCGGATTTCTTGCGATCTTCCGGCACCAGATAGATCCCTTGCCTGATCGCGTCCCGCGGCGAGGCGACATCAACCGGCGCGTTGTCGATCCTGATCTCGCCACCCAGCAGCGGGTCAATGCCGAAGGCAGCGCGGGCCAGGGAAGTGCGGCCAGCGCCCACGAGCCCTGCCAGTCCGAGGATCTCGCCGCGCCGCGCGGAAAGATTGATCTGCCGATCGGGAAAGGCTGATGTCACGAGGCCGACGATGTCGCAGCCGCCCGGCTGCGGCGGCCGTTTCGGCGGCGTATACAGCGCCTTCAGGTCGCGGCCGATCATCAGCCGGATCATTGCGGCATGGGTCAGCTCGTCCCGCGCCAGCTCCCCCACCGTGCGCCCGTCGCGCAACACCACGACGCGGTCAGCGCAGGTCATGACCTCGCCCAGCCGATGAGAGATATAGATCACCGAGATGCCATGCGCCTTCAGGTCGGCAATGACCTCCAGCAGCCGTTCAGTCTCCGAAATTGTAAGGCTGGAGGTCGGCTCGTCCATGATGATCACGCGGGCGTCGATCGAGAGCGCCTTGGCGATCTCCACCATCTGACGCTGCGCGATGGACAGGTCGTCGACCAGTGTGTTCGGCGTGAAATCGGCCCCCAGCCGCTCCAGCAGCGGCGTCACGCGGGCGCACATCTGCGCATTGTCCACGAGCTTCAGCGGACCGCCAGTAAGCTTCTCGCGCCCTATAAATACGTTGGCCGCGACGTCGAGATTCTCGAACAGGTTCAGTTCCTGATGCACGAAGGCGATGCCGGCCCGCGTTGCCTCGCTCACTGTCATCCGGGCATGGTCGTCGCCGCCGATGCGGATCACGCCCTCACTCGGCGCGATCACGCCGCCCAGCACGCGCATTAGCGTCGATTTGCCGGCGCCGTTCTCACCGATCAACCCCAACACCTCGCCGCGATACACGCGCAGGTTGACATCGTCGAGAGCCCTGACACCGGGATAAGTCTTGCTGATCCGGGCGAGTTCCAGCAGCGTTTCCGCCATTCCGCATTTCCTCCCGCACAACGCCCGGCGGCCTGTGGCAGCCAGCGGGCGGTGAACACACTGAAGTCACTTCTTCAGCAGTTCCTTCAGATGTGCGGTGAACTCCGCTACGTTGGACTTGCTGATCACCTTGGTCGGCACGATCAGCTTGCTGTCCGCCGGGATCCAGGACTTGTCGCCGTTCAGCGTTTTGATGATGTTGGTGGCGGAGAGATAGCCGAACTCATACGGCTGCTGCACCACCGTGGATTCGATCGTGCCGTCGGAAATGCCCCGCAGCGTGCGCTGGTCCTCGTCGAAGCCGACGATCTTCACCTTGCCGACCTTGCCCGCCGCCTTCACCGCGTCATAGATCAGCGGCGTCTCGTAGCTCCACAGCCCGGACAACAGCGCAATGTCGGGATATTTGACAAGCACGTTCTCCATATTCGCCTTGGCCTTGGCGAAGTCCACCTGATCGGTGAACACGTCGACCAGCTCTACCTTGGTGCTGGCGATCGCTTGCTTGATACCCTGCACCCGCTCACGAGCGTTGTCAGCGTCCATCGTTCCGACAAACAGCGCGATCTTGCCGCCGTTCGGCAGCGCCTTCTTGATCTCCTCGCCTGCCTGCCGTCCGGCCGCGACGTTGTCGGTGCCGATATAGGCGAGACGATTGCTCTGCGGCGCGTCGCTGTCCGTCGTGATCAACACGGTCTTGGCTGCAACCTTGTTGAGTTGTTCGGTTGCGTGCGGCGCATCGTCTACAGAGATAGAGATGCCGGCGACGCCGCGCACCAGCAGGTCGTCCAGTTCGCGCCGCTGGCCCGCCGCGGTTCCATCGTTGGTGACGATCAACTCGATATCGTATTCCGGGTGCTCCTTCTGCGCCTTCTCAAGCCCGCGGCCGGCGATGGTCCAGAAGTCGGCCGCGACATTGGTCACCAGCGCGATGGTCTTTTTCTGCTGCGCCTGCGCCACTCCCGCGGCCATCACGAGCGCGGCCGCGCTCGCCAGCAGCGGCACGATCAATGACTTCATTGAGCCCTTCATATGCACCTCCCTGTCGTCACCCCGTTATGAGGGGATTCACGCACGGCGCTTTTTGCGCCTTATTTTCTTTATCTTGCGAAGAAATTATCGGAACGCAACCACGAGTCAAGGATGTTATTGTTCATTTCATCGCCCAACAATAGTATACATTGTACAATCAGGCAGCCTTCACCCAGCCTTTTAGCCTTCTGGTTTAGCCGCCGCCCCTGTGCTGTGTTGATTAATTTCACATACCGAATTAAAGAGGTCCGCATGGATGAGCAGCCCGAGCCGTCGAAACGTGCTTCAAGCGTGGCCCGCGGATCGAACCGCGGCCGCCTCGTCGAAGTCTTGCGACGTCAGGGGCCGTTGCCGCGCGTGGAGCTCGCACGGAGTACGGGGCTGAGCTTCGCGGCCATTTCGGCCATAACGTCGCGACTGATAGCGGAAGAACTGTTGTGCGAGGCCACGACCGACGCGGGAGTGGCGATGTCGTGGCCCGACGATACCGACGAAGAGGACGCGGACGGGCTGAATGGCCGTCGCCGCGGCCGGCCGGCGGTACTGCTGACCCTGAACCCGGAGTTTGGCCGCATCATTGCGGTCTCGCTACGCATGAACCTGATCGAGACACTGATCGCGGACTTCAGCGGCTCTGGCTTGGCGCAATCGCGACTTGCACTCACGACGCGCGCTCTCGATGCAGACGCGTTGTGCGATCTCGTGATCGCGCAGATCGACGCTATGCTTGACGCGACGGCCACGCCACGCCATCGGCTGATGGGAATCGGGATTGCACTGCAGGGCATCGTGAACGCCGACGCCGGCCGGCATCTGTGGAGTCCGGCGCTGTCGGTCACCGACATCGATCTGGCGACGCCGATCCGTCAGGCATTCGAGGTCGAGGTCGTGATGGCGAACGACGCTGTCGCAGTTGCGCTGGCCCTCGCAGCCGCGGAGCCGGCGCTGGCGCAGGGCCTCTCGGCCACGATCATGGTCGGCCACGGCGTCGGGATGGGTGTCGTTGTCGACGGTGAAGCGCGCTGGGGCGCCGGCGCCGGCAGCGAGATCGGCCATGTCAAATTGGCGCCGAACGGTCCGCAATGCCGCTGCGGCCAGCGCGGCTGCGTCGAAGCCTATCTCGCCGACTATGCGCTCTACCGCGACGCCCGCACCTTTCTCGACCTGCCACCGGCGGTGTCGCAGCAGCCGTCGGAGGCGCAGATGGCTCTGTTGCGCGAGCGAGCACTGGGCGGCGATCCGGGTCTCAAGCACTTATTCCGGCAGGCAGGCCACGCGCTTGCGGAGGCGGTCGCCGCAACGATATCGGTGCTGCGCCCGCATCATCTCATCCTGGCAGGCCCCGGCCTGCAGGCGTTTGACATGATGCGCAGCGCCTATGAGGAGCGGCTCGAGCAGGCGGTGTTGCCGTGGCTGCTCAAGTCCACAACGATATATGTGCGTCCAAGCGAGTCGGCGGCAATTCTCGACGGCATGGTGCGGCGGACGCTGCGGGTCGTGGACCACAGCCACATGGAGACGACCGAGTGAATACCGGGAGCTGCGGCCCTCGTGTGAACCGCAGCAACGCAATCCGACGCCCTTCAGGCGCAAAATCGAGAGGATGCAAATGCAGGGCGCGATCTATCCCAGCCTCAAGGACCGGACTGTACTGGTGACCGGCGGCGGTTCCGGCATCGGCGAGGCCATCGTCCGCCAGTTCGCGAGCCAAGGCGCGCGCGTCGGTTTCATCGACATCGATGTGACGGCCTCAAAGCAGCTGCTGGCCAGCCTGCCGACGCATGCCAGCGTGCACTTCGAGCACACCGATCTGCGCGACATCGGCGCCCTGAGGCGCGCGGTCGCCGGCGTCCGCGAGGCGTTCGGACCGATCACCATCCTGGTCAACAACGCGGCGCGCGACGACCGTCACGCGATCGAGGACGTCACGCCGGAATACTGGGACGAGCGGATCGCCGTCAACCTGAAGCATCAGTTCTTTAGTGCCCAGGCGGTCGCGCCGGACATGATCCAGGCAGGGGGCGGCGCGATCGTCAACATCGGCTCGGTGAGCTGGCTGATCGGCCAGGGCAACATGCCCTGCTACATCACCGCCAAATCCGCGGTTCAGGGCCTGACGCGTGCGCTCGCCCGCGATCTTGGGCCGAACAATGTGCGGGTCAATTCCATCCTGCCCGGATGGATCATGACAGAGCGGCAGCAGGATCGGTGGTTGACGCCCGAAGGTGAGGCCGAACTCATGGAGCGCCAATGCCTCAAGCGCAAGCTCGTGCCTGATGACATCGCCCGCGTCGTCCTCTTCTTCGCCGCCGACGACAGCGGCGCCTGCACCAACCAGAACTACATCGTCGACGGCGGCTGGGTCTGACCATATTGCCGACCGCGTTGACGAGATCTGGCGAGCCAGGGTGCGCGCTCCCAAAATATCGAAAACAACCCCATGCAAAGGTGCAGGCGGCCGCGGTCGCTCGAACAGCAACTTGACACGTCGGGCAAATCAGGGGCATTCCTTCATCATCCCGCAATCCTGTAACGCCCGTCGGTCCCCGCAATAGCGGGCGCGTCGGTTGCGATTGCGGTCCAGCAATCCTCACCCACGATTGAAATTGCACCGGCTCCGCGCGGCGAACGATCGCCTGCGCGTGGCCGAACCGCGCGCGCTTGCCGCGCGCGTGCCAGAGCATTTTCGGTTCTGATGGAATCAGAACCGAAGCTCTGGATTCTTGTTTTGACGCGTTTTCTTCACGCGAACCGGTGTCCACTTCGCTCGAAAACGCTCTAGGGAGTCTCGACATGAACACCGCCCCAAGCCTCGCCATGCCAAAGACGATCGCCGCAACCGACCCCACCACAGCTGCCGCAGCCCCGCGGATAAGGCTCTCATCACACGGATTCTCCATCGACCATCCCGATCCGGAGCTCGGCGAACAGCTGATGGCGAACGCGCTGGGGGCAACCGATCGCGAAGCGATGGAGGGCATCCTCCGGCAATTGGTCAGGGCCAGCGTGAGCGACGGAAGCCCCGACGAGGTCAACCTGTCCTTCATGATTTCAATGGTGAAGAGCATTCGCCCAAGGGATTCCGTCGAGGCCATGCTGGTGGCGCAGATGGTTTACCGATTATCCGCGAAGCCCAGAAGGCGGGCGCGCGTCCCTCAGGGAGATTGCGGTGGCGCTGAATGCTCGCGGAATCGCGACAGCACGAGGCGGCCAGTGGTACGCACAGTCGGTCGCAAACATCCTCGAGCGTGCATAGGAGCAAACACGCGGCCTTCACGCTCGGCTCGCGCCACAGGAACGAATACATGTCCGCATCGGACCCTCGTGGGGGCGATGGATTTGGGTCCCTCCTCAGGGGACCTACGGTGCTGAATTTAGTCCGCCCAGTGGCTTCAAAATTGACGGCTTCGCTGCGCGGGCATGCCGAGCTGAAACGAGCGGCGCGGTCCCAAGTGTCCAAATCGTATCGCACATCGCATCGGTGTTGGCACGGAGTCTGAGGACGCGTAGGGAAAACATCAGGAAGAGCACAGTTGCGCGGAGCGCTCCCGGCATTCCGGCACGCCGCGAACAGCGGCACGCGAAATTCGGTGGCGAACATTCGCGAAAGGGCTTAGGGACATTTGAACCCAAGGGGAGACTGTGTGACTAAAATCGTTGTTGACAATACGACGCCCGAGGGCCGCCAGCGCCAGCTTGAGGCGCGGGTGCAAGTCGCTTGGGCAAAAGTTGCGAGCAGCGTGCTGAATTTTCTGATCGGGCGAGAAGCAGACCCGGTCTCGGCAATGAAGGAGTTTATTGCCGTCTATGATTCCGCCGAACAGGAGAGCATCGACCCGAAGGGCATCGCGATCCGGGGGCCGGAACTCGGTCATGCCACGAAAGGACACCCGGACGAGATCATCGACACGGTGCTGACCGGCTCGCTTTCGATGATCGCCGCAATGTTGCAGGTCGGCGCGAGGCAACCGGTATCGGAACCTCAAGGGGCTTATATAGACGACGAGGCTTATGTCGCCGCGCAAGAACAGATCGTGCGGGGAATCATGATGATGGAAAAGAAAATCCGCAAGGCGCCGGAGGAATCATGACCAAGGCGCAGGCACATA
Organism: Bradyrhizobium sp. Ai1a-2; assembly: GCF_000426245.1. Classification (GTDB taxonomy): domain Bacteria; phylum Pseudomonadota; class Alphaproteobacteria; order Rhizobiales; family Xanthobacteraceae; genus Bradyrhizobium. Next base: position 132,850 of record NZ_AUEZ01000014.1, read on the forward strand.
ACGCGGAGGGAGCCGCGGAGAGCTGCCATGCGGGTTGGCGGCCCCGCCTAGCCCGCTCTGGCGCGGAGCGTGGGATGCAAAGAAAGAACATTGCAGCTGCCTTTGGTTACGCTGTGGTGTACGCCAGCGAGACGGGCGGCCAGCCCAAGTCGGCGGTAGGACCTACAATCCCCGGTAAAAATAGGAGTGATGTTAGTTAATGGTGTTCGAAACCGCGCGGCCCGCCCTCTACGACGCTGGGCACAACTCGCCATAAAACTGTTCGTATCCATCAAGCAGCACACGTGCTCGGGATTTGAAAACCCTTCGGATTGAAGCGGCCCGCTTTTCGGGCTTGGTCTCCGCCTCGACCTTCCTAATGGCGCTGTTCAAGTCGAAGTACTCCATCCACGCGTCAAAGTCTTCCTTCGTTAGGTCTGACGAGAGACACTTGTCCGTCTCCTTCGCAAGGTTGATCGTCATTGCAATTAAGACCGAAACATCTTTGAGGGTCGGTCGCGCCTCTTCAAAGTGGCAGAGAAGACAATCCACGCTAACGCCCTTATATTTTTCAGCAATCTCCTGTTCGCTTTCCTGTAACAGCCTCTTTTGGTTACTCAGCAGTTTGGCACTTGAGCCGGGATGAACAATCCTGTTGCGCCAGTGACAAATCAGAACGACTGCAGAGACAAGATATTTCTCACCCAAGATGGTCTTATAAATATCCCAGATCTTGGTGGCACGCTTGGTATTTCCATCGTAAGCGCTCCTTTCTACGCACCTATGCAGTTGAGCGCGGGGATGGGATGAGGCGTCCACCATGAGCGAGGTGGACACCATCGATGATCACTCCAGAAGAACCTTTGAGACTTGAGACGGTCGGCGTGTTGCGCAATGGCCGGCGTCGCTATGATCCGGCCAGCAAACAGCGACTGGTCGAGGCCTGTCTGCAGCCTGGCGTGTCGCTGGCGGGGCTGGCGTTGCAACACGGCGTGAACGCGAACCTGCTGCGCAAGTGGGTGGCCAAGCGACAACTTCAGAACGGGGATGGCCAGCCGGAGGCGCGGGCGCCGATTGCGCCAGCCTTTATTCCGG
>NZ_AUEZ01000015.1 GCF_000426245.1 Bradyrhizobium sp. Ai1a-2
GAACGCCGGGCGTGAGGACGGCGGCAGCGACCTGGTCGCGGTGTGCCTCTTGATCCACTTCCGAAGGAGGTTCGCGTTGACCCCATGTTCGAGTGCAAGCCTCGATACCGAAACCCCAGGCTCAAGGCAGGCCGTGACAAGACGCTCTTTCGATGCCGCCTCGTAGCGCCGGCGACCGTTCCGGCCAATAAGCCTGACCCGCAGTTTCTGATCATCGTCGCTCATCACAAGGTGTCCACCTATTTTGGTGGACACCTCATGCATCAGAGCACTCAAAAGCAAAAGGTGCGGAGAAATTCGCGCTTACGATTCTTGAGATCGGCCCCTCGTATGCGCCAATAGCTCCGAAGTCCGATGGTTGGCAGGCATATTCGCTCGATCACGCTCCACAAAGAGAGTTGCGCGAGAAGTACAGTGGCCAACCGGATATTGACGTCGAAGATATAGAACCTGTTGATTTCGTCTGGTCCGGAGGAGCTCTATCGTCTGCCGTTCCAATGGAGCTGCATGGCAGTTTTGATGCGTGTATTGCCAGTCACGTTCTGGAGCACATTCCCGATCCAATCAGCTGGCTAGCCGACCTCAGCCGCCTCATCAAACCGGAGGGAGTTCTATCTCTCATTCTGCCGGACAAGCGGTTCGAATTAGATTGCTTCAGACCTATATCGACCACTGGCAGTTGGCTCGATGCGCGAGGCCGCACAAGGCACACGCAGGGCACCTTGTATGATTGTGGAGCATACACGGTAACGAACGATGGTCAGCCATTTTGGGGCCAGAGGTATTTCGGAGAAATCACCTTTTATTCGGATTTCGTTGCTGCGCTGATGTATAGCAACAAGGCGTACGAAGCAGAGTACATCGATGCGCACGCTTGGTGTTTCACGCCGGCTTCATTTCGCCTGATCATGCTAGAGCTGCGTGCGCTCGAATTGCTTCCTTTCAAGATCGCGGCAGAGCCTCCGCCGACAGACTTCGAATTTTACAGTAGCTGGCGTACTGCATCCATCCCATCGCAAAGAACTGAAGGGACCAACGAGGAGCGCATGATCCTTCTAAAGGAGATCCAGCGTGAACTGCGCGTCCAAATTGAATACATGATGCCGACGGAAAGTGCACCAACAGCGTCTTCCATGAGGTCTAAGTTTGCAAGCTTACACAGAAGGCTGCGGGCAGGGGTTGCGCGCTACTCGTCGAGGGCATGACTAGGTTGCGTGGGCAAGCCACATCCTGATCCGAATGGTCGCAAGGATGACAGGGGCAACGAAACGCTCTTCCGGCCGAAGCGTCTAGGCTGCCAGTTGAAGCGGCCTCTATCCCTGATCGAAGAATCAGGGCTTACTTGCGCGCTAATGGCTGACTTGGAACAGAGGCGCGGCGGGGTCCTTGCTGCAACCGGAACAAATGGACGTTCGCGCCACCTTCGCGCTCAAGTGCTGTTGGGGAACAAACAATGGCTGAAAACAAGAACAATGAGCTCGAAGAGTGGCTTGTGGGAGTTTTTGACGAGTTTTTTGACCTTTTAGTTCTCCACCATCGAACTCTGCTCAAGGCACCGATTATGTCGTACATGACGGCGATTACCGTCGTCATCTTCACCGGTTCATATTGGAAGGCGACTTGGATCAGCTTTGCGGTATTCCTTCTCTCTCTCTTTACAACTTGGCGGCGATACTTGGAACCGCTGTGCTTTTTCGCTTTTGCGGCGGCTGTGATCGCCGAATGTTCAAGCCTGGGAACTTTGGCGAAGCTTCAGCTGGTTTTCACGCCGCAGTAGACAATTCGGCCTGACATCGGCACCGCAACTTCAGTTTATAAGCGACGGGCTCTCCGGCAACGCGGAAGGTCTCACCCCGGGAGTGCTGGGTCGAGATGCAATCATCGGCTGTCTGGCGAGCGCAAACAGATGTCACGCGCAGGAGCGCTTAGCGGAATTGCCTAGAATCGGGCAACTTCTTTTGGAACTTCGATCCCGATCGAAGTGAGGACCTCATCCCAAGCCTGCAACTGAGCGGCTTTCGTTAGCACGCGCTCGACATACTGGCGGCCTAGCGTGCCGGCTCGGGCACGAGCTTCCTCGCTGCCAATCAATTGATCCAACGCCGCTATCCACTGCGCTGTGTCGCGACATGCGAGTTGGCTGAGGCCAACCGCCTCGAGCATGCGTGCATAAGAAGGGGTTGCGGAGGTAACGACGGGGATTCCGGCGCGCCAAAGAAGAGCCAGCTTGTTGCCCGGCTTTCCGGCAGTGATGCGGTTGTCCATATCAATCGGAATCACCGCTAGATCCGCCTGAGTAATGGTGTCCGACCAACTCGCCTGCTCCCATGGAACAACCCTGACATGGTCGAAGATGCGGCGCGCCATATCGAGCGTTCTCACCCGACCAAGCCAGGGAATTGCACGCTTCTGCTCGAGATCGGTGAGGAGGACCAGCTGGATCGGATGTTTGCCTGAAACCTCGCGCAGTGCGTCGCGAATGGTCGCGAGCTGATAAACGTTGCAGGGCAAGCCTTCCCAGATAAGCTTGAACGGACGCCCGGCGCGGTAATCGGTCTTTACCGATCTTATCAGCTCGTCATGCAGATCGAGAGCGATGTGCACGTTGGGACAGAAGCTCGATATTGTTTGCTGCTGCTCGATGGTGGTGCAGACGACGGCGTCGGCGCGGCGGCACATCCGCTCGAGTGCTCCGCGAAAGTCGAGCACCGGCTGTCGCTGGAAACCTTTCGAATACCACGCAATCCCGCGCAGCAACTGCTTCGGATCGCTTCGCGGGACCGCGAGATACGAATCGATCAAGTCGTAGACAACCTTTCCTGCGCGGTAACTGCTCCATGTCTTCAGGTCCGCGATTTCGCTCAGCACGACGAGGTCGTACGATCGATCCGGCCGCGCGATCTCAAACGGAATACCGCGGGATCTGGCATAGGCTGGAAAGCGACGGCGGTCGGCAGGATGGCTGAGATCCAAGCTGTAGGGGACATAGCCGACGCGAAGCTGTGATGGCCCGCTTGTGAGCCCCGGGGACGTCAGATCGAGACTAGGTGAACTAAGCATTTTGCCACGAAATAGGATATTGCCAGGAACGCGGATGACGCCAGGCTAGGTTCTCAAGGAGTCTCTTGAACTCAGGAGTCGCCTCTGCGTAATCGCACGTGCGATTATCAGAGACGAGCAGATTCTCTTGCTCGTTCTCCCAAAACGTCGAAGATCGTTGCCATTCTTCGATATCGAAGATCTTGCCATCTCGACCGACTACGACTGGCCTAAGCCCGCGGGCGATGATCTGATTGGTCATCGACCGACGCCCGCTTTCGAATTGGTAGGCCTGCTCCTTGGTGGTCAGACGTGGAAATTTGAGCGACAAAAACAGCTCGCGCTCAATCATGAAAGCGTTCGTTCGGATGTGAGGATTGGGATATCTGCTATAGTTCCGCAATATGTTCAGATACGTCACAGGCGCGCAGGCGTAACGAAGAGCCTGGCGCATGGTAGTGACGGGACGCGGCGCGGCTTGTGAGGCAACATCGTCGCTTTGAGCGGTTTTGTCGTGATTGAACAAGCGAGTTGCCGTTCTCCCGAAGCTGTTCAGGATCAGCAGCACTTGGACCTCGTAGCTGGTCGGGCGTGCCAGCCATGAACCGGTAGCGCCCGCAATTCCAACGTTCGGTCGATCCAGCGCCCTGCTCAAGTGCGCCAGCCAGTTGGCGCTTCGAACAACGCTGAACGTATTGAGAAAGACCAACCGTCGGTTAGGTGTTTGCCGCGCGGCTTTCAGATACGAGCCGATGTCATAGCCGAAATCGTCGACTTCGACCGAATTGAAAGCGACGTCCTTAAAGAGGCTTTGCGCGCGATCCAACGACTGGCGATCGGGAAATCCCTTGAACAGCACGTGCAGTTGATACTGCGCGCCAGCAGGAAAACGACGGAGCCCTTCAAGGAAAAGGCGCACCGGAGACTCGCCCTCAGAGTGCCGATATAAGTATGCTACCCCAAGATCGTGCATCGCAATCTTTAGATCGAGTGAGAGTGGCGGCGACGGTCTTTTTGGCCGTTTACCGGAGTGCTTCTACCATAGTCCAGAGCAAAGTGGAGCCCGGGATCGGCTCGGCAAGTGTATCAATTGGGCCCATGCGATCGGTATTGCCGATACCTTGCTTGCCCGTACCGATCACGCTAAACGAACAGATACGGCCAGTCCGTCCAGGGGACTAGCTCTAAATGGCCATTCGTGTGTGAAAAGCACGGAATGAAGTCGGTCAGGGTGACGATTATCGTCCCTGCGATCCATCAATCCCTATGGTGGAAACATGTGCGGCATAGCAGGTCTGTTCCGGCCCGGCGGCGGTGAGGAAGGCCTGCTTTCCGGCACCGCCAGGCGCATGACCGAAACACTTGCGCATCGCGGACCGGATGCCAGCGGCATTTGGATCCGACCCTCCTGCGGCGTTGCACTCGGCCATCGGCGGCTTTCGATTTTAGACCTGTCGGAGGCCGGTGCCCAGCCGATGCGCAGCGATTGCGGGCGGTTGACGATCACCTTCAACGGCGAGATCTACAACCACCTCGACATACGCCTGGCCCTCGACGCCCAAAATGCTGCGCCGAACTGGCGCGGACATTCGGATACGGAAACGCTGCTTTATGCCATTCGTCACTGGGGTGTCGCTTTGGCGCTGCAGCGCTTGTCCGGAATGTTCGTGTTCGCGCTGTGGGACGAGCGCGAGCAAACGCTGACACTCGCCCGCGATCGTTTTGGCGAGAAGCCGCTATACTATGGATGGAGCGGCCGCGATCTCGTCTTTGGCTCCGAACTGAAGGCATTGGCGATGCACCCCGAATGGGCGCCGTCGCTCGATCGTGCCGCGCTGACGTCGTTCATGCGCTATGCGTACGTGCCGGCGCCGTCCACCATCTGGACAGGGATCAAGAAACTGCCGCCGGCCTCGTTTGTGACGTTTGCCGTTGACGCCGCGGCTGGCACGATGCCGGAGCCAAACGCCTATTGGTCGTTGCGCGACCATGTGGTCGCCGCGCAAGGCATGCGCATCAGCGATGAGACCGAGGCAGTCGGCGAACTGCAACGGCTGCTGTCGATCGCGATCAAGCGTCAGTGCCTCTCGGACGTGCCGCTTGGAGCATTCCTCTCAGGTGGGGTCGATTCCTCGACTGTCGTCGCACTGATGCAGGCGCAGGCGAGCCAGCCGGTACGAACCTTCTCCATCGGCTTTCGGGACGGAGCCTTTGACGAGGCCGAGGATGCAGGCCAAATCGCGGCCCATCTCGGCACCGCGCATACCGAGCTCTATGTGAACCCCGACACCGCGATGGACGTCATCCCGCTGCTGCCGCGGATGTATGACGAGCCGTTTGCCGATTCTTCGCAAATTCCTACCCATCTGGTAGCGGCCCTGGCGCGCCAGCATGTCAAGGTGGCGTTGTCGGGTGACGGCGGCGATGAGTTATTCGGCGGCTATAACCGCCACGTCTGGGGGGTGGATCTGGCGGCGCGACTCTCCAGGATTCCCGCTCCGCTACGGCGGATGCTGAGCCTGTTCTTGAGCGCCATCTCGCCGGAGCCAGTAGATACAATTGCGCGCTTGGCGCAGCCGCTTTTGCCCGCGCGCTTGCAGGTCCGCCGCGTGGGCGACCAGGCGGCAAAGCTCGCGCGCATCCTGGAAGCGGGCTCACGCGATGAGCTCTACCGGCTGCTCTGCTCGATCGACGACGATCCCGCGCGGACCATCCTGCAAGGCGAGGAGCGGGAGGGGTGGCTCGGCAATGAGATGGCTGAACTTGCCGCCCCCATCGATGCGCTCGACCGCATGACTCTAGCGGATTCCTTAAGCTATCTGACCGACGACATTCTGCAGAAGGTCGACCGCGCGGCGATGGCTGTCGGCCTGGAGACGCGGGTGCCGTTTCTGGACAAGGACGTCGTCGAATTCGCTGCGAGGATCACGCCGGCAATGAAGGTGCGCGCCGGCCGAGGGAAATGGCTGGTCAGGCAGGTGCTCTATCGGCATGTACCGCAACGCCTGGTGGACCGGCCGAAGAGTGGATTCAGCGTTCCGCTCGACGCCTGGTTGCGTGGGCCGCTGAAGTCGTGGACCTTAGACCTATTGTCGCCGTCGCGGTTGCAGCTGGAGGGTCTGTTCAATGTCGCTCTGGTTGAGAGAAGGCTCTACGAGCACCTGAATGGCACCCGCAATCATGGCTACTGGCTATGGAACGTGCTGATGTTCCAGGCATGGTACGCCCAATGGCACTCCAAGGTTTCTCCTGCCGCGCTCCGATGAAGGGTGGCCGTTTCAGTCTTGGTCGGGGTAAACGGTCCCAAGGCGAGCGCACTTTCCTCATCCTCGGCCTGGCATGGATCAAGAGAAACCCGGCGAGCCTATTCTATTGACCGGCGTCTCCACCCCTTGCGAGACTTGGTGCGCCGTGGCTAAACACTGGCAAAATGCGTCAGTGGTCGCTCTAGCACCCGGAATTTGGTTGTATGTCGCACGGCCGGAAAATCGCTGTTGTCGGACTTGGCTACGTTGGACTGCCGGTCGCGGCGGCATTTGCACGCGCCGGTAGTCCGGTCATCGGCTTTGATATCGATGCCCGTCGCATCGAACAGTTGCGGGCTGGACGAGACTGGACCCGCGAGGTCGACCCCACCGATCTAACGATTGCTTCACTGACCTTTACGAGCGATGTTGCGGCGCTTCGGGCGGCCGATTTCTTTATCGTAACCGTTCCGACGCCGATCGATGACACCCGAAGGCCCGATTTGCGCGCCATGCTCGACGCATCGCAGCTGGTCGGCTCAGCGCTGAAGAACGGGGACATTGTAGTCTACGAATCGACGGTCTACCCGGGGGCTGTAGAAGACGAATGCCTCCCTGTCCTGGAGCGAGCCTCAGGATTGAAGGCAGGATCGGGTTTCGACGTCGGCTACTCCCCCGAGCGAATCAACCCCGGCGACCGAAAACATCGCTTTGAGACCATTACCAAGATAGTCTCCGCTCGAAACGGCCCCACGCTCGACGTGGTCGCGGAGGTCTACGGAGCGGTTGTAACGGCTGGCATTCACCGCGCGCCTTCTATCAAGGTTGCGGAGGCAGCTAAGGTTATCGAAAACACTCAACGTGACCTCAACATCGCATTTATGAACGAATTGTCGCTCATATTTCGGGCGCTCGATATCGATACGGGTGACGTACTGCAAGCAGCGCGCACGAAATGGAATTTCTTGCCGTTTGAGCCGGGCCTCGTTGGAGGCCATTGCATTGGTGTTGATCCTTACTATTTGACGTATCGTGCCGAGAAGGCCGGCTATCATCCCGAGGTCATTCTAGCCGGTCGCCGCATCAACGATGAAATGGGTCGTCGAATAGCGCGCGAATGCATTCGAGGCCTTCTGCGTCGAAAAGGCTGCAGTGGCCTCGTTACGATCCTGGGGATCACGTTCAAAGAAAATGTCCCCGATATCCGCAACTCGCGAGTGATTGATATCGTCCGCGAGCTTCAATCCTTTGGCGTGTCCGTTCAAATTGCTGATCCATTGGCCGATGCCGCTGCAGTCACGGACGAATATGGTCTGACATTAACCGACCTAAGCGCGCTCAAGCCGGCGGACGCAATCATTTTGGCGGTGGCGCACGACAGCTTCATAGACGGGGGATGGCCACTCGTCCTGCAACTGCTTAACGAGCGTCGTGGTCTGGTTATCGATGTTAAGTTAAAGCTTGATCGCGAGACGTTGCCGCCGCACGTAGAGCTCTGGCGGCTTTGATCAGGAGAAAAGATGACGGTCGAAAGCATCCTGGTGACGGGAGTTGCCGGTTTCATAGGATTTCACGTTGCTGAACGCCTGTTGCGGTTCGGCCGCAAGGTAGTAGGCGTTGACAACATGAACACCTACTACGATCCAGCTTTGAAAAGTGCGCGCCTGAAAATGCTGGAGGCGCAGGCGAATTTCAGCTTTGTGAAACTCGATGTGGCGGATCGTGTTGGCACAGAATTGCTGTTCTCCAAGACGCCCTTTTCGACTGTCATTCACCTGGCTGCGCAAGCCGGTGTTCGCTATTCGCTGGAAAATCCTCACGCATATATCGACTCCAACATTCAGGGTTTTTTGAATGTGCTCGAGGGGTGCCGCCATGGCGGTTGCAAACACCTTCTCTTCGCGTCGTCATCCTCGGTATATGGCGCGAATACCAAATTGCCATTTTCCGTACAGGACAACGTGGATCATCCCATTAGCCTTTATGCTGCGTCCAAGAAAGCGAACGAGTTGATGGCGCATGCATATAGCCATTTGTTCGGTATTCCAGCGACTGGGTTGCGCTTTTTTACCGTCTACGGCCCCTGGGGTCGTCCCGATATGGCTATGTATATTTTTAGCAAAGCGATTCTTGAAGGAAAGCCGATTAAATTGTTCAACTACGGCCGAATGCGGCGCGATTTCACCTATATTGACGATATTAGTCATGCAGTGGTCGGTCTTGTCGACCACCTGCCCCGGGCTGAGGGCGACCGGCACACGATACTAGATCCCTCCACTAGCAGTGCTCCGTGGCGAGTCTTTAACATCGGTAACAGTCGTCCGGTCGAGTTAAGTTATGTCATCTCCCTGCTTGAAAGAGGACTAGGAAGGACAGCGAAGAAAGACTTGCTACCGATGCAACCAGGGGACGTTGAGGCTACATATGCGGATGTGTCTGATCTTGAACGCGAGATCGGCTTTCGCCCAACCACATCTATTGAAGAGGGCGTCGCCCGCTTCACGAATTGGTACCTTGAATACTCCAGGGCAGGCTAGCGTGTGGTCGATCTCCAACGCAACTCGCTCGGGTCAATGCGTGCGAGCAGCGTGAGCCTTGGCGGGCGGAGAGGACGCGTCACGCTCAGTTGGACCTGCGGGGGTCGCCTGTTCGGACACTTGAAAGCTCTCCGGATCTGAAGGCATCGAATAGTCTTTGAAATCGTCTCGCATCCATTCCATAGCAAAACGGTTGCCGCGGCTACTCACCGCAGCAGCGCAGCCCAATAGCAGGAATAACGGCATCTCGCGGCTGATCCGTCCATGCGCCAGGCTGAGAATGGTGGCGAAGACGACGCCGGCTAGCACGAACCGGGCCTCCGGGTTGATCCGTCCGAGCCAATACATCCGGACGCCGATAGATTTCGCAATTAGGATCACAAACAGCGCGCTGGCGAGCGGACCGAACTCGACGGCCACCTGCAGCGGCGCGCTATGGACCTGCGTTCCTGGAATGCACGACATCGTCGGGAAGCGCTCAAAACCAATACCGAAGAAGTCGCCCCTCCCCAGAAGCCGGAGCGCATCGATATAGAGCTGCTTACGGATATCGATCGAGTTTCGGGTGTCGACCGACGCGCATCCTGGGCGCAAGGAAGTTGTGGCGCTTTCGATGGCATAGTTTACGAAAAGCTTGGTTGTTCCCCAGCGCGCCGCGCCGCCCCCCAAGCCAGCCACCACGATGGCACCCAGAATCACGAGGATATAGACGCGCTGTCGCGCCCGGTTTGCGATGCCGATCGCGACCAACATTGTTACGGCAATCGCGACGAACGTAAACCTCACCTGACATGCTGCAAAGACGAACGTGGGGATCGCCGACAGTCCACCGACAAGGAGCGTCCGGCGCCAGGTCAGCCGCCGGGCAGTCACAGAGAGCAGCAGAAAGCCTAACAGCATCGTGAACTGTGCTGGGGCTGCATCATAAAGACCGAATACCACCACCTTTGGGTGGTTTGGATCACTCCACTGCTCGATCAGCGAAGGAATTGTTACCAGCGTCCCTGCCGCAACTACGGCTGCGGTGAGGAGGATGAAACCGCCTGACGACACGTTCGCTGGACACAGCCGCGCAGCCGGATACGCAGCGAGCGTGAGCATCAGGAGATAGAATTCCTTCGGATCGGGGCCGATTCCATTCAAAGCCAGAGAAATGCCTATGGCCAGCAGCAAGCAGCAAAAGATCGCGTCGCGCGCATCGATCTCGAACTCACGCCATCGCCCGAATGTCAGCAGAGCTGCCGTCGATCCGACCATTAGAAAGCCAGTGAACCACGAACCGGTCGCGAACAATCCGTGGGCTAGAACTGCGACTGGACTGGCGGCAAAGAGGGCGACGAATAGAAGCAATGCGCACTGCTGCCAGGCAAAGTCGCGTGGCCTCTCCAAAAACAGGCGCTTGGCCTGGCGCATGGATTCGGTTCCCCAGCCGATCATTGCGGCTGACTAGCATCGCGGGCATCCGGTGGACAACTCTTTCCAAGTGAGGTTCATACAAATATGCGGCATCCCTGGCTTGGTGGTGCAGGGGTATATTTTTAATTGTGCGCACTGTGCGTTTGACGAACATGTTCGATATCGTCCGATGGTTGAATAATAATAAGTCGACAACCAAAGCGGAGTATTGAGCCATGAGCATGGCATCTGTCCCGCATGGACTCGGAGCCTCTGCGCGGGGGAACTGCAGCTTTTCACCTTGATCAGTCGAGCTTTTTCCTAATATACGACCCAACCGGTAGCGGGCGGGGCGTAGGGCGCAAGAAGGGCAAGCATCTTCGATGAAGACGGCGCAGGAAGAGGGGTCGGCACCATTTGTTCACCCGACCGCGGTGGTCGAGGATGGGGCGAGGGTCGGCGACTTCACCAAAATCTGGTACTTCTCGCATGTTGCGCCGGGCGCGGTGATCGGCGAGAACTGCAGCCTTGGGCAGAACACCTATGTCGAGCGCAACGCCATTGTCGGTAACGCGTGCCGGCTTGGCAATTCGGTCTCGATCTTCTCCCATGTCGAGCTCGAGGACTTCGTATTCTGCGCGCCTTATATGGTGTTCACCCACATCTCCTTTCCCCGTGCCGCGATCAATCGCCACGCGGTGTTCAGGAAGACGCTGGTGAAAACCGGGACAACATTGGGTGCGAATTCCACGGTGGTCCCCGACGTTACTTGCGGAGTTGGCACCTTTCTTGCGGCCGGCGCCACTCTGACCAAGAGCTCGAAGGACTGGTCAATGATGGTGGGAACGCCTGCGCGGCAGGTTGGCTGGGTGAGTGCATTTGGCGAGAAAATCGACTTGCCGCTAAGCGGTCACGGCGAATGGCGCTGCAAGCATACCGATGATCTCTATGTTCTGAACGGTTCGGAACTGGCACGACACCCCGGCCCCAAGGACATCCTTAAATATGAGCCGGGCCAACGCTTGATCCGCATGGAGGTCCGCTAGGCGTTTCGTCCGCTACCTCGATCAGCTTTAATCTTTTTCGATTTGCAGGAGTGGCTTCATGAACCGCTCCAAGTTCTGACCTGAAAACAGGTATCCTTTCAGCCCGGCAGCGCGCGCCGCCTCCAGATCGGTAGGCTTGTCTCCAACAAGAATGCTCCGGTCGATGTCAATCGGGAAGCGCTTCAGTAGATCGGTTATCATGCCCGGTGCGGGCTTGCGTCGGTCGCTGATCTGACGATAGCGTTCTATCGTGGCCTCAGGATGATATGGGCAATATTCGAACGCATCTATATGGGCTCCGATCTTCGCCAACTCGGCTGCCATCCACTCATGTAACGCGTGCACTTGCGTTTCGTCGTATAGCCCTCTGGCGACGCCCGACTGGTTGGTGATCACAAAGGCGAAGTATCCCGCATCATTGACGGCCTTTACGGCCTCACGGGCGCCTTCTATCCATTTCAACTTGCCGATCTCAAATACATAGCCGGTATCTTCGTTCAGCACTCCGTCACGATCGAAAAAGACTGCGGGTCTTCTTGCGGCCATCCGATTCTGCCCATCGATGCTCAGTGCCTGGCGCTGGTTAGAGCTTTCTTGCCGATAACTTGTCGCAAGTCCATATTCCCTCGAAGTCTCTATCAACTCCTTTCGTCCGATATCACTTTGCCGTCGTTGGGCAGCGCGCCGGCGCCGACCAGTTCGACATTGCCGCCGAGCTTGGTCACGGTCCGCAGGGTCGCTGCGAGCTCGCTCTGAAAGGCTGCGCTCGCCGCGGCTGATTCTGCCTTCAGCGTCATCACGTCGCTCTCGCCGGAACGCGTCACGACCAGGCGCAGCCGTCCGAGCTCCGGATGACGTTTGCCGATCTCGGCGATCTGTTCAGGGCGCACGAACATGCCTTTGACCTTGGTCGTCTGGTCGGCGCGCCCCATCCAGCCCTTGATGCGCATATTGGTGCGCCCGCACGGGCTTGCCCCCGGCAGCGCTGCGGTGAGGTCGCCAAGCGCGAGGCGGATCCAGGGGTGGTGCGGGTCGAGGGAGGTGACCACGATCTCGCCGACGTCACCCTCCGCGACGGAGTCCCCGGTGCCGGGCCTGACGATCTCGAGGATCAGGTCCTCGTTGACCACCATGCCGTCGCGCGCCTCGGTCTCGAACGCGATCATGCCCAGATCGGCGGTGCCGAACGCCTGATAGGCTTCGATGCCGCGCGACTTGATCTCTTCCTGCAGCGATTTCGGAAAGGCCGCCCCCGACACCAGCGCGCGCTTGATCGAGGAAACATCGCACTTGGCGCTCGCGGCTGCATCGAGCAGGATCTTCAGGAAATCCGGCGTGCCACTGTAGCCGATCGGCCGGTAGGCCTCGATCAGCTCGAATTGCTGCTCGGTATTCCCGGGCCCTGCCGGGATCACGGCGCAGCCGAGCGCGCGGGCAGAGGTATCGAAGATGAAGCCGCCCGGGGTGAGGTGGTAGCTGAAGGTGTTGAGCACCACATCGCCCGGACGAAAGCCTGCCGCGAACAGTGCCCGCGCCCCGCGCCAGGCGTCGGCCTGGGCGCCCTCGGGCTCGAATATCGGTCCCGGTGACGTGAACAGGCGCGCAAACGATCCTGGCGCCCCGGCAACGAAGCCGCCGAAGGGTGGGGCGGCCTTGTGCAGGGCCGGGAGTTCCGACTTGCGCAGCACCGGCAGGCGCGCCAGCGCGGCCCGGCTGGTGATGGTGGCAGGATCGAGACCTTTGAGGCGCTCGGCATAGGCCGGAGCCGCCATGGCCCGCCGCAGGACCTCCGGCAGGCGGGCGAAGAGTTCCGCCTCGCGCTGGGCGGGATCGCGGGTTTCGCGGGCGTCATAGTGATCCGTCATGGGTCATCCTCACGGGTTTGCGCCAATTGCGCTCCGCCTTCGACGTGCTATCAGACGGCTTCCCGCCAAACTGGCGATGCTCCGGGAAATGCAATGGCAGAGATGCAGACCGCCGCATTGAGCGACCCTTCCGATGCCGATGTCGTCGGCAGGCTGAAGCGTCGCGTCATCGAGCACTGTCTGCCGTTGTGGCGCACGGAAGGCTGGGACGATACGGCAGGGGGCTTTGTCGACCGGCTCGATCCCGAAGGCCGCGCCGACCGGCTCGCGCCGCGACGCGTGTTCGTTCAAGCCCGGCAGATCTATTGCTACGCCAAAGCCGCGCAGATGGGCTGGTACGACGAAGGCCGCGAGATCGCTCTGAAGGGGCTCGATCATCTCTTGACCAAGGCGAAGGCGCCGGACGGCCGGCCAGGCTTTGTCCACAGGCTGACGCCAGACGGCGGCGTGCTCGACCCGCGGCGCGACACCTACGATCACGCCTTCGTGCTGCTTGCGCTCGCCACCGTCTACGGGCTCGATCGCGACGCCCAGGTGCGCGCCGAGCTCGACGCGCTGCTCGCCTATCTCGACGCGCATCTGCGCTCGCCGAATGGCGGCTTTCTCGAGGGGACGCCGCCGTCGCTGCCGCGCCGGCAAAACCCGCAGATGCATCTGTTCGAGGCGATGATTGCGACGTTCGACGCGACGCACGATCTGTCGTTCCAGCAACGTGCCGGCGATTTCTTTGCACTGTTCCTTGCCAATCTCTATGACAAGCAGACTCACGTGCTCGGCGAATATTTCGAAGAGGACTGGTCCAAAATTCCGCCGGTCAGCGTCGAGCCCGGGCACCTGGCCGAATGGGTCTGGCTCTTGAAGGGATTTGAGCGCATCACGGGCTGCCCGACGGGACGCTATCGCGGCGAATTGCTGACCTCGGCGCTGCGCTATCGCGACGAGGCGACCGGCTGCCTCACTGACGAGGGTAGTGTCGAGGGCCGCATCCGGCGTCACTCTCGGCGTCTGTGGCCGCAGAGCGAGATCGCGAAGGCCTGGATTGCACAAGCCGAAGCCGGCGAGGCGGGCGCCGCCGACGAGGCGCGTGCCGCATTGGCGCGCCTTGAGCGGCATTATCTGAGCCACCCTGTTGCGGGCGGCTGGTACGATCAGTTCGACCGCGACGGCAAGTCGCTTGTCGACACCATCCCTGCGTCTTCGTTCTATCATGTTCTTTGCGCGGTTACGGAAGCGGAGCAGGTGCTGCAATAGGCACCCGGTTGCGCTCACAGCCACCGCTTCCGCCGCTTGAAGCTCTTGAGGTTCTTGAAGCTCTTGCGCTGGTCGCCGGCGCCGCCGAGGTAGAATTCCTTGACGTCCTCGTTGTCGCGCAATTCGTCGGCACTGCCGTCGAGCACCACCTTGCCCTGTTCCATGATGTAGCCGTGGCTCGCCACCGAAAGCGCCGCCCGCGCATTCTGCTCGACCAGGAGAATGGTAACGCCGAGGTCGCGGTTGATCTCCTTGATGATGGCGAACACCTCCTTGACCAGCAGCGGCGACAGACCCATGGAAGGCTCGTCCATCAGGATCATCTTCGGGCGCGCCATCAGCGCGCGGCCAATCGCGAGCATCTGCTGTTCGCCGCCGGAGAGATAGCCGGCCAGTCCCGTACGCTCCTTCAGGCGCGGGAAATAGTTGAAGACCATGTCAATGTCGGCATTGACCTCGCCGTCGCTGCGGGTGAAGGCGCCGAGCCGCAAATTCTCCAGCGACGTCATGTCGGCGATGATGCGGCGTCCCTCCATCACCTGAAAGATGCCGTGGCGGACGATCTTGTCGGGATCAATGCCATTGATGCGCTCGCCGTCGAAGATGATCTCGCCGCGCGTCACCTCGCCGTCTTCGGTCTTGAGCAGCCCCGAGATCGCCTTCAGCGTCGTCGACTTGCCCGCTCCGTTGGCCCCCAGCAGCGCCACGATCGAACCCCTGGGCACTTCGAGGCTCAGGCCTCGCAGCACGAGGATGACGTCATCGTAGACCACCTCGATGTTGTTGACACTGAGGAGGGGCGGCGCGGGGACCGCAGTCGGTGCCGGGTGAGTTGCTTCGGCGGTTTGGGTCATATCGGGATCACCTCAGACTGTCACCCGCGAAGGCGGGTGACCCAGTATTCCAGAGACGCCTGCGAGCAGATCCGATGCCACGGCGTACTGGATCCCCCGCCTGCGCGGGGGATGACGCTCGCGTATGGGGAATGAAGTTTACCACCCCAGCCATTCCGGCTTGCGCGGCAGCTCCACGGTCTTGACCTTCTCGAGCTTGATCGTGCCCTTGGCCATGAGGTCGTTGAGATCGCCATCGGTCGAGCCTGTGACCTTGGAGCGGTAGAGATCGACCTTCGTGGTTGGGCGATGGTCCTTTTCGGTCCAGGTCGACGCGTTGCAGACGCCCTCCATGCCGGCCGGCACCCAGTCCTTCTTCTGATAGAAGCCCTTCGCGACGTTCTCACCGGTGGCACCGCCGTTCTTGTTGGCCCATTCGATCGCCTCCTTCATGTAGAGGGCGGAGCAGACGGCGGCGATGTAGTGCACGGGACGATAGATCTTGCCCGACGGGTCCGACATTTTGGAGATTTCCATCACCGTCTTCATGCCGGGCGCATCGCCGCCCCAGCCGACCGCGGTGCGCAGCGGGAAGATCACGCCGTCGGCGGCATCGCCGGCGGTCTTGGCTGCGTTCTCATCCATGCCCCAGACGTTGCCCAGGAACTGCACGTCGGCGCCCGCCGCCTTGCAGGCCTTCAGCACGGAGATGTTGGAAGCCGCCGTATTGCCGAGATAGGCGTAGTTGGCGCCGGAGCTCTTCAGGCTGAGGCATTGCGCGGAGTAGTCGCCGGGGGTGAGCGCGAACACCAGCGGCGGCAGCACCTCAAAGCCGAGCTCGGTGGCCATCGCTTCGCCGGCCGCCTTCGGCGCGTTCGGGTAGGGATGGTTGGCGCCCATGTGGACGAATTTGGGCTTGCCCGGCTTGCCCTTGGCTTTCCAATCCTCCGCCGCCCACATCAGCATGGCGCGCAGCGAGTCCGAGTAGCTCGGGCCGTAGAAGAAGTTGTACGGCGCGGGCTTTGCCTTGCCGCTGGTGCCTTCCGGATCGGTCAACGCTGCCGCATAGGAGCCGGAGATATCCGGGATCTTGTCCTGGGCGAGGAAGCCGGTCAGCGCTTCCGTATCGGCGGTGCCCCAACCCATGATCGCAGCGACTTTGCTGTCGGGCGCCGACCATTTCTTGTAGAGCGCGATCGCGCGCGGCACCTGATAGCCGTAGTCGTTGGTATCGACATTGAGCTTCTTGCCGCCGATGCCGCCGTTCTTGTTGACCCAGGCAAACGTGTCGGCGACGGCCTGCCCGTAGGGCGTGCCGACGTCCGAGGTGCCGCCGGAATAGTCGGCGAGGTGGCCGATCGCGATCTGGGCCTGCGCCGCCACGGATATGCTGCCGATCAGCAGCGCCAGCGAAGCCGTGCTCAAAAGGGATCTAATCGTCATGGTCTTTCCTCCTGTTATTCGTTGTTGCGTTTGTAAGTCTTTGCCCCGACCCTAATGCGAGAACGGGTAGAGTTTCCAATATGCCTTGATCTGCCGCCAGCGATGCGCGAGCCCGTCCGGCTCGAACATCAGGAACGCGATGATGATCAGTCCAATCGCAATCTCGCGCAGGAACGTGATGTTGTTGTTAAGCTCCAGCGCCCTGTCGATCGCACTGCCCTTCAATTGCAGGCTGATCCACTCCATCGCCTCCGGCAGCAGCACCACGAAGGCTGTCCCCATCAGCGTGCCCATCACTGAGCCGGTACCGCCGATGATGACCATGGCGAGGAACAGCACGGAGCGCTCGATGCCGAAACCTTCCTGCGAGACGACAAGCTGATAGTGCGCATAGAGTGCACCGGCGATGCCGGCGAAGAACGCGGCAATGCCGAACGACAGCGTGCGGTATTTGGTCAGGTTGATGCCCATGATCTCGGCGGAGAGATAATGGTCGCGGATCGCAATCAGCGCGCGTCCATCGCGCGTGCGCATCAGATTGGTGACCAGGAGATAGCTGACGACGAGGTAACTCAGCACGACATAGAAATATTGGCGGTCACCGCGCAGCGTGTAGCCGAAGATCGAAAATGGCTCGGCGCTCGCCGGCACCGAGCCGCCGGAGAACCATTCGGCGCGCGAAAAGAAGTCGAGCAGGATGTATTGTGCGGCGAGCGTCGCGATGGCGAGATAAAGCCCCTTCAGCCGCGCGGCTGGCACGCCGAAGACCAGGCCGACCAGCGCTGTGACGAAACCCGCAAGTGGGATGGCGAAGAACACCGGGATCGGCGCATTGTTCGAGATATAGGCCGAGGTGAAGGCGCCAAGCAGGAAGAATGCCGCGTGGCCGATCGAGATCTGCCCGGTGAAGCCGACCAGCACGTTGAGGCCGAGTGCCGCGATCGCGAAGATGCCGATCTGGATCGAGACGCTGAGCCAGTAATTCGAAAAGACGTAAGGCGCGAGGCAGGCCAGCACGATGCCGGCCATCGCGAAATTGCGGCTGGTGATGGTCGGAAAGATCGTGGTGTCTGCCGCGTAGGTGGTGCGGAAGTCGCCGGAGGGAATCAGGGAAGGCGTCGCCATGGTCAGACCCGCTCAATATCCTTGGTGCCGAACAGGCCGTAGGGCTTGATCATCAGGATGATGATCAAGACGTAGAACGGCGCGATCTCGTAGAGATTGCCCCAGTGCAGGTACTGGCTGTCGACATATTGCGCGACATTCTCGAGCAGCCCGATGATGATGCCGCCGAGCACGGCTCCACCCACCGAATCGAGCCCGCCGAGGATTGCCGCCGGAAATACCTTGATGCCGTAGGCGGAGAGGCCGGACGAGACGCCGTTGACGACGGCCACGACGACGCCCGCGACCGCCGATACGGTCGCCGAGATCGCCCAGGCCATCGCAAACACGCTTTTCACGGAAATGCCGAGCGACTGCGCAACCTGCTGGTTGAAGGCGGTAGCGCGCATCGCCAGGCCGTATTTTGAGGCGCGGAAGAACCAGGCCATGCCGATCATCATCGCGATCGAAACCACGAGACTCATCACATAGACGGTTTGGATCTGCAGGCCGAACAGGTGGACCGATTGGCTCTGGAACACGCGTGGGAACGGCTGCGGGTTGACACCGAACATCCATTTCAGCGCGGCCTGGAACACCGTGGAGAGCCCAATGGTCACCATGATGACGGAGATGATCGGTTCGCCAATCATTGGCCGCAGGATCACGATCTGGATCGCGATGCCGAAGATGAACATGAACACCAGCGTGATCGGCATGCCCAGCCAGAACGGCACCTGGTATTTGGCGAGGAGTGCCCAGCACACCCAGGCGCCGATCAACAGCAGCTCGCCTTGCGCGAAGTTCACGACCTGTGTCGCCTTGTAGATCAGCACGAACGACATCGCGACCACGCCGTAGAGCGTGCCGACCACGAGGCCGTTGATCAGGAGCTGGAGCAGGAATTGGGTGTTCATGTTGATTTGCGACTGACGAAAGAGGGGAACGCCGCCATGCCCTCTCCCCTTGTGGGGGAGGGTGGCGTCGCGAAGCGACGCCGGGTGAGGGGTTGCCTCTGCGTCGGGAGTGCGGGGAGGGAACCCCTCATCCTAACGAGGCCTTGTCTACTGGCGGAGCAGCCCTCTCCCACAAGGGGAGAGGGCACTACAATGCGCATCGCGCTTTGGCTCTGTTGCATCATTCCGCGGCCTCGGTGGTCATCGCAGGCGCCAGGTCCACGACCTTCAGCGTGGTCCGCACGCGCTGGGTGGTGCCATCCTGGAAGCGGATCACGGTATCGACCGGAATGCTCGCCTCGCCACGATAGATCGCGTCGATGATGTCGGCGTATTTCTCGTTGATGACGCCGCGGCGCACTTTTCGGGTGCGGGTCAGCTCGCCGTCGTCGGCGTCGAGTTCCTTGTAGAGCAGCAGGAATCGGGAGATCCGTTGGGCGGGCGGCAGCGAGGCGTTGACGGTCTCGACTTCCTTCCGCAACAGCGCATAGACCTCGGGACGCGAGGAGAGGTCGCTGTAAGTCGTGAACGAGATCCGGCTCTTCTCCGCCCATTTCGAGATGATGGAGTAGCGGATACAGATCATGGAGGCGAGCGCATCGCGACCGGCGCCGAGCACCACCGCTTCCGCAATATAGGGCGAGAACTTCAGCTTGTTCTCGATATATTGCGGCGAGAAGCGGTCGCCGCGCGAGGTCTCGGCAAGATCCTTGATGCGGTCGATCACCACGAGCTGCTGGTTGTCGTTGAAATAGCCGGCATCGCCCGAGCGCATCCAGCCATCCTGGATGTCGGCTACGGACGCCTCCGGGTTCTTGTAGTACCCCAGGAACATGTTGGGGTGGCGCACCACGATCTCGCCAACGCCGTTGACATCGGGATGGTCGACGCGGATCTCGATCGTTTTGTCCATCGCGACACCCGTAGTGTCGGGGTCGACTTCGCCAGGCGGATGCAGCGTGTAGGCGCCGAGCAGCTCGGTCTGGCCATACAGCGTGCGCAGTGGCACGCCCATTGCCCGGAAGAATTTGAACGTATCGGGGCCGAGCGCCGCGCCACCGGTTGCCGCCGAGCGCAGCCGCGTGAAACCCAGCCGGTCGCGGAGCGCACGGAATAGAAGCTGGTCCGCGACTAACGAACGCTTGCCCTGCTCGAGGGCCGCAAGCCCAGTTTTCATGCCGAGGTCATAGAGCCTTTGCTTCAACGGCGACGAATCCATCACGCCGGCGCGCACGTCGGCCGCGATCGCCTCCCATACCCGCGGCGCGAACAGCACGAAGGTCGGCGCGATCTCGCGGAAATCGTGCATCATGGTGTCGGGCTCTTCGACGAAGTTGACCTTCATCCGGCAAAGCAGGCCTTTGCCGAGCGCGTAGACCTGCTCCATGATCCAGGGCAGCGGCAGCACCGACACATACTCGTCGTCCGGTCCCTTCGGATCGAAGGAGAGATAGGTCGCGCAGTGCTTGAGCACGCGGCCCGCGGCGAGCATCGCCAGCTTCGGATTGGCCGTCGTGCCTGACGTCGTGCAGAGGATCGCGACGTTTTCGCCATCAGTGGCATCGACCAGCGTGTCGTAGAGGCCAGGCTCTCGCGCGGCGCGCTCGCGGCCGAGGCCAGCAAGCTTGCTTGCCTCCATCAGGCGCGGATCGTCATACTTCCGCATGCCGCGCGGATCGGAATAGACGATGTGCTTCAGGTGCGGCGCACGGTCGGCTAGCCCCAGGAGCTTGTCGACCTGCTCCTCATCCTCGGCGAACACGAGCTTCGCCTCGCCATAATTCAGGAGGTAGGCCGCTTCCTCATCCAGCACGTCGCGGTAAAGCCCAAGACTCATGCCGCCGATCGCGTGGCTGGCGATCTCGGCGGCGACCCAGTCCGGGCGATTGTCGCCGATGATGCCGATGACGTCACCGCGGCCAAGACCCAGTTCGATCATGCCGAGCGCGAATTCCCGCACGCGGGCCTGATAGTCGTCCCAGGTGAATTCACGCCACAGACCAAGGTCTTTCTCGCGCAGCGCAATCTCGCGGCCATGTTCCCTGGCGTTCAGCCGCAGCATCTTGGGAAAGGTGTCGGCCTGTGCGGCGCGCCCGGCGTAATCCATCATGCCGCGCTCTCCCGCGGCAGCGGCACGTCATCGGGATCGACCAGCGCCTCATCCTCTTCGCCGAGATAGGCGCGCTTGACGTGGGGATCGGCGAGCACGGCCGCGGGGTCGCCCTCGGCGATCTTGCGGCCGAAATCGAGCACCATCACGCGGTGGGAGATGTCCATCACCACGCCCATGTCGTGCTCGATCATCACGACGGTCATGCCGAACTCTTCGTTGAGATCGACGATGTAGCGCGTCATGTCCTCCTTCTCTTCGAAGTTCATGCCGGCCATCGGCTCGTCCAGCAGGATCAGCTGCGGTTCGAGCGCCATCGCGCGGGCGAGTTCCACGCGCTTGCGCAGGCCATAGGGAAGCGTGCCGGCGGTCGCCTTGCGCACCGACTGCAGGTCGAGGAAATCGATGATCTCCTCGACCTTGCGGCGATGGTCGAGTTCCTCGCGCCGCGCGCCGGTCAGCCAGTACAGCGATCCCGTGATGAAATTGTTCTTCAGCAGGTGATGGCGGCCGACCATGATGTTGTCGAGCACGCTCATGTGGTGGAACAGCGCGAGATTCTGAAAGGTGCGGCCGATGCCGAGCGAGGGCCGGGCGTTCGGATTGAGGCCGGTGATATCCTTGCCGCGATAGAACAGCTGGCCTTCGGTCGGCTTGTAGCGGCCGGAAATGCAGTTGACGATCGAGGTCTTGCCGGCCCCGTTGGGGCCGATGATGGAGAACAATTCGCCGGGCTTGACGCCAAAGCTCACTTCGGTCAGCGCACGGACGCCACCAAAGCGCAGCGACACCCCGCGCACCTCCAACGTGTAATCCACCTATTCCCTCCAGAAGCGGCGCTTCACGCGCTCTTTGTCTCTTGTTGCAAAGACAGCGATAATCTTACATCGGCCGTTCCGGCTAAGCCATCCGACTAATGGTGCCTCGTTCCGCTCGCGAACGCGACCTCTTCATGCGCGCTAACGCCGCACCCGGCACGTTGTCGGCTCGCACTTCCACAGGTGTCGTGCAGCTGACATTGCGCCGGTGGCCCTGCATAGGGCAAAGCGATACGGTGAAATGTCTTGTGCCCGACAATTGGCTGCCAAATTTCGTTCAGCCTGTGTGTTGTTGCGGTGCAACATAACGAGACGGACTACAGTCAACGGGATCATGATTGCTGCCGACTATCTGAAGCGCATCGCGGCATGGTCGCGCGAACTGGATGACCGCGAGATCGAGGTCGCGCGCAGCGGCATCACCGAGAAATCCTATGGCGCCGATGAATTCATCTTCATGCGCGGCGACCGTTTCGATTACTGGACCGGCGTGGTCACGGGTCTGGCGCGGATGGGCATCGTCTCCCGCGGCGGCAAGGCTGCAAGCTTCGCCGGATTGACTGCCGGCGCTTGGTTTGGCGAGGGGTCGGTGCTGAAGAATGAAGCGCGGCGTTACGACGTCGTGGCATTGCGCGACACGCGGCTGGCCATGATGGATCGCAAGACCTTCGTCTGGCTGTTCGAAAACAGCGTGGCGTTCAACCGTTTCCTGGTGGCGCAGCTCAACGAGCGGCTTGGCCAGTTCATTGCGCTCCTGGAATATGGCCGTACCCTGGATGCGACCGCGCGGCTGGCGCGTTCCATCGCCTCCCTGTTCAACCCAATTCTCTACCCCGAGCTGTCGCGCCACCTGGAGATCACGCAGGAGGAAATCGGCGCGCTTTCCGGCATCTCGCGGCAGAATGCGAACCAGTGCCTGAAGCGGCTGGAGAAGGAGGGGCTCCTGCGGCTGGAATATGGCGGTGTGACCATCGTCGACCTCGAACGTCTCCGCCACTACGGCGAATAGTGCTGCCGACCGGTTCGACGTCGTGTCCACCCCGAAAGCTTGAGCCTAACGGCCTGATTCCAAACGGTTATGGCATTAGACTCCGCGGAGGACGGATGCTACAGACCGAGCCGTTCGCAACCGGCGCAGTTCCGCGCTCTCGGAGAGGATATGGCGGTTCAGGACTCCAAGCGACGCGTCGCGCTGATCACGGGCGTCACCGGCCAGGACGGCGCTTACCTCGCTGAATATCTGCTCGGCCTCGGCTACACCGTCCACGGCATCAAGCGCCGGTCGTCGTCGTTCAATACGGCGCGCGTCGATCACCTCTATCAGGATCGCCATGCCGGCAACGTGCCGTTCCTGCTGCATTATGGCGACATGACGGACTCGACCAACCTGATCCGGCTGATGCAGCAGATCAGGCCGACCGAGATTTATAATCTCGCCGCTCAAAGCCATGTCGGCGTCAGCTTCGAGAGCCCGGAATATACGGCGAATGCCGATGCCGTCGGTGTGCTGCGCCTCTTGGAGGCGATCCGCATCCTCGGCATGGAGAAGGAGACGCGGTTCTATCAGGCCTCCACATCGGAGCTCTATGGCCTGGTCCAGGAAGTGCCGCAGAAAGAAACCACGCCGTTCTATCCGCGTTCGCCCTACGGCGTGGCAAAGCTTTACGGCTACTGGATCACGGTGAACTACCGCGAGGCCTACGGCATGTATGCTTCGAACGGGATCCTGTTCAACCATGAAAGCCCGATTCGCGGCGAGACCTTCGTCACCCGCAAGATCACCCGCGGCGTCGCCCGCATCGAGGTCGGATTAGAGGACACGCTTTATCTCGGCAATCTCGAGGCCAAGCGCGACTGGGGGCATGCGCGGGACTATATCGAAGGTATGCACAGGATCCTGCAGGCGGATGCGCCGGGCGATTTCGTGCTGGCGACCGGCGAGACGCGCTCGGTGCGCGAATTCGTGGAACTTGCGTTTGCCGAAGTCGGCCGCGCAATCGAGTGGCGCGGGAAGGGCGTTGACGAGATCGGGGTCGACACAAAGTCCGGCAAGACCGTGGTCCGTATCGATCCGACCTATTTCCGCCCGACCGAGGTCGATCTTCTGATCGGCGACGCCAGCAAGGCGCGCGAGAAGCTCGGCTGGCAGCCGAAGACCAGCTTTGCCCAGCTCGTGAAGGAAATGGTCGCGAGCGACCTTGCCGAGGCGAGGCAGGAGGCCGCCCATGGCAAGAACGCCGTTTGAGCTGAAAGGCAAAACGGTCTTTGTCGCCGGCCACCGCGGCATGGTCGGCTCGGCGCTGGTGCGGCGGCTCGCGCAGGAGGATGTCGACGTTCTGACGGTGCCGCGCGGCGAGGTCGATCTGCGCGACCAGACGGCGGTCAACCGGTGGTTTGCAGCCAGGCGGCCGCAGGTGGTGTTCCTGGCGGCGGCGAAAGTCGGCGGCATCGCCGCCAACGACCTGCTGCGCGCCGAGTTCCTCTACGACAATCTGGCGATCGCGACCAACGTGATCCATGCGGCTCACGTCAACGGAACCGAAAAGCTGATGTTCTTCGGCTCTTCCTGCATCTATCCGCGCTTGGCAGCACAGCCGCTGCGCGAGGACTCGATGCTGACCGGGCCGCTGGAGGAGACCAATGAGCCTTACGCGATCGCCAAGATCGCGGGCATCAAGATGGTGGAAACCTATCGCAGCCAGTACGGCGCGGATTTCATCAGCGTGATGCCGACCAATCTTTATGGTCGCGGCGATAATTATCATCCCGAATACAGCCACGTCGTCGCGGCTTTGATCCGCCGTTTCCATGAGGCGAAAGCGTCCGGGGCGAAGAATGTTGTGGTCTGGGGCACCGGCACGCCGCGGCGCGAATTCCTTTATGTCGACGATCTCGCCGACGCCTGCATCCACTTGATGAAGGTCTATTCCGACAGCGGCCTGGTCAATATCGGCACCGGGAAGGACATCACGATCGCGGAATTCGCCCGCGTCGTCGCGGCGACGATCGGCTACGACGGCGAGATCAGCTATGATACCTCGCGGCCTGATGGCACGCCGCGCAAATTGCTCGACGTCAGCCGGCTGACTGCGCTTGGCTGGCGAGCTAAGACATCATTGGAAGACGGCATCGGGCTTGCCTATCAGGCATACCTCAGCGAGACCCGGCAGGCGGCTGAGTAGGAGGCTGCCCGCACCTTTGCCGTCATTGCGAGCGGAGCGAAGCAATCCATGTCGCCGCTTGCTGAGACATGGATTGCTTCGTCGCTTCGCGCCTCGCAATAACGGGAGAGGCGACTACCGTGTCCCCATCCGCGGCGGGTGCTTCGCCAGCGCCACAGCCATCGCCGAGATCAGCGGCTTCATGAAATAGGCATCGTTCGCCGGCGCGATGTCGGTGCGCAGGCCGTGCGCGGCGAGTTCGCCCGAGACCGCCGGCCCGACCGAGGCGATCGACGTGCGCTCGAGGCCCTGGCGCAGCCGCTCCTCAAGGCCATACGCGCGCGCGGCTTCAAGCAGCCGGCGCACCTGGCCCAGATTGGTCAGCGCGATCGCATCGATGTGGCCGTCTCCCAACTCGCCGATGGCAGCGACGATGTTGGCGTCGGCGGCCTTGGGGTCATAGACATAGGGCAGCACGGTATCGACCTCGGCGGCCTGGGCTTCGATCGCGCCGATCAATCCGCTGTGATCCTTGTCCGGATAGAGCTGCAGGCCGAGGCGATGGCCCTTCAGATCGATCCGGGACAGCATCTCGATGACGCCTTCCGAGGTCGGTTTCTCGGTCGTCATCTGCGGCTCCAGCCCGATTTCGCGCAGTGCCCGGCCAGGTTTTGGGCCACGAGCGAATTTGCGGGCTTTGGTCAGCGCCGCAACGAACTCCTGCTCGACGCCGATGCGGCGGACGACCTTCATCAGCCGCCGCAGGCCCTCGCCGGTCATGAGCACCAGATCGTCGAAGGGCCGTTCGATGCAGCGCTTGATCCAGGCCTCCATCGGCGCCGGGTCCGGCGCGTCGTGGATCGCGAACATCGGACATTGCAGGACGTCGGCGCCCTGTTCGGCGAGCAGGCGGGAGAATTGCGCCTCCTCGCGCGTCTCCAGGATCAGGATGCGGTAGCCGTTCAGCCGGTCAGCCATGATGTGCCTCTCGTAGAGTTTAATTTGGCCCCTGCCGTGGGATTGGCGCAAGGGCGACGGCGGTGGTAGAGCAGGGCGGCAAGTCCGCGTTCCCCGCGGTTGCTCAAGCCTTAATCAATCAAGCCCTGATCGGCCAAGTCTCGACCCATCGCCATGTCCGACCCCCAATTTGTCCTGACCCTGTCCTGCCCCGACCGCCCCGGTATCGTCTCGGCGGTCTCGACCTTTCTCGCGCATAATGGTCAGAACATCCTGGACGCCCAGCAGTTCGACGATATCGAAACCAAGAAGTTCTTCATGCGGGTGGTGTTCACCGCCGCCGACCTCGCGGTCGAATTGTCGGCGCTGCAGACCGGCTTTGCCGCAATCGCCGAGCGTTTCGGCATGGTTTGGCAGATGCGGGACCGCGCAAGCCGCCGCCGTGTGATGCTACTGGTCTCCAAATCCGATCACTGCCTGGTCGATATCCTCTATCGCTGGCGCATTGGCGAATTGCAGATGATCCCGACCGCCATCGTCTCCAACCATCCGCGCGAGACCTACAGCCATCTCGATTTCGATGAGATCCCGTTCCACTACCTTCCCGTGACCAAAGAGACCAAACGCGCGCAGGAAGCCGCGATCTCGAAGCTCGCCGAGGACACGAATACCGACCTGGTCGTGCTCGCACGCTACATGCAGATATTGTCAGACGAACTGTCGGCCAAGCTCGCGGGGCGCTGCATAAATATCCACCATTCGTTCCTGCCCGGCTTCAAGGGCGCGCGCCCCTACCACCAGGCCCATGAGCGTGGCGTCAAACTGATCGGCGCCACCGCGCATTACGTCACCGGTGACCTCGACGAAGGGCCGATCATCGACCAGGACGTCGAGCGCATCAGCCACCGCGATACGCCCGACGATCTCGTCCGCAAGGGTCGGGATATCGAGCGCCGGGTGCTGGCCCGTGCGATCCGCTACCATCTCGAGGACCGCGTGATCCCCAACGGCCGCAAGACGGTGGTGTTCGTCGACTGAACGGCGTGGCGCCCGCCCTTCCTCAATGCACGGCATCCTGCGACGTCGGCGCCGGCTTGTTGTCGTCGCCGCGCTCGGCGGCGGGCATCAGCCGCTTGCGTTCCCGCTCGCGTACGAATTCGTCATATTTGGCGGTCCCCGGCCGGGGTGGGGCGTCGGCGGGCAGCCCGCCCGCCCAGGCGGGAATGAGGTCCGCGGCGCCTGCCGACAGCGTTTGGTTGATGCTACCACATCCGCCTAAGGCACAGCCCGTCAAGGCGAGGGCGAAGAGGGTTGCGAGAAGGCGGGCACTGGTCGGCATCGTGATGCTGGTGTGTCGTGGGTTTGAAGGTTGGGACCGAATTGCGCCAACGCTTGGCGCGGGTCAGCGGACCCTAGTTTCGAAATGGTAAGAGAGCCTTATTAGGCTGTGTTGGAGGTACTATAGAACCTCAACTGCCTGCGGCTCCTGACGTTCGGCGCGCCGGTACCATCCTTACGTCGGCTTGACAAACGGGCGCCGGACGACGCCATTCGCCGCGCTACACCGCCGAACAATCTGGGCTATGGTGAGGCAAGGGCCGGGGACTCGGTTCGATCCGCAAGAACGATGAGGGGGAGAAGCGTTCATGTTCATTCGCCGTCAATTGTTGTTGGCTGCAGGCGCCATCGCCGCCGCAGCGTCCGTCCTGCCCGTTCGGGCCGAGGAAACGGTCAAGATCGGCCTGATCGTGCCGATGACCGGTGGGCAGGCCTCGACCGGCAAGCAGATCGACAATGCGATCAAGCTCTACATGCAGCAGAAGGGGGACACGGTCGCCGGCAAGAAGATCGAGATCATCCTGAGGGACGATGCCGCGGTTCCCGACAACACCAAGCGGATCGCCCAGGAGCTGATTGTCAACGAGAAGGTCAACATCATTGCCGGTTTCGGCGTCACCCCGGCCGCGCTCGCCGCGGCGCCCCTGGCGACGCAGGCGAAAGTTCCGGAAATCGTCATGGCGGCCGGCACCTCGATCATTACCGAGCGCTCGCCCTACATCGTCCGCACCAGCTTCACGCTGCCGCAGTCCTCCACCATCATCGGCGACTGGGCGGTCAAGAACGGCATCAAGAAGGTCGCAACCCTGACCTCGGATTACGCGCCCGGCAACGACGCGCTCACCTCCTTCAAGGAGCATTTCGTGGCCGGCGGCGGCGAGATCGTCGAAGAGGTGAAGGTGCCGCTCGCCAATCCGGACTTCGCGCCGTTCCTGCAGCGCATGAAGGATTCCAAGCCGGATGCCGTGTTCGTATTCGTGCCGGCCGGGCAGGGCGGCAACTTCATGAAGCAATATGCCGAGCGCGGGCTGGACAAGAGCGGCATCAGGGTGATCGGCCCGGGCGACGTCATGGATGACGATCTCCTCAACAACATGGGCGATGCCGCGCTCGGCGCGGTCACCGCGCATCTCTATTCCGCCGCGCATCCCTCGCAGATCAACAAGGAGTTCGTGGCCGCCTACAAGAAGGCGTTCAACAACCGACCCGGCTTCATGGCGGTGGGCGGCTATGATGGCATCCATCTGATCTATGAAGCCCTGAAGAAGACCGGCGGCGACGCCACAGGCGACAAGCTGATCGCGGCGATGAAGGGGATGAAGTGGGAGAGCCCGCGGGGGCCGATCTCGATCGACCCCGAAACGCGCGACATCGTTCAGAACATCTATATCCGCAAGGTCGAGAAGGTCGACGGCGAACTCTACAATGTCGAATTCGCCACCTTCGAAGCCGTCAAGGACCCCGGCAAGACCAAGAAGTGACGACATTTTCGATGTCATTCCGGGACGCTGGCGAAGCCGGTGAACCCGGAATCACGAGTTCCTGTTAGAGTTCTCCGACCTCCCATGACCACGCTGTTCACCATCCTGTTCGACGGCGTCGCCTACGGCATGCTGCTGTTCGTGCTCGCTTGCGGGCTCGCGGTGACGCTCGGGCTGATGAACTTCGTCAACCTTGCGCACGGCGCCTTCGCGATGGCCGGCGGCTATATCTGCGCGGTGCTGGTCAACAATTCCGGCTGGCCGTTCTTTGTGGCGCTGCCGCTCGCCTTCATCGCGAGTGCCGCGATTGGCGTGGTCCTGGAGCGAACGCTGTACCGTCATCTCTATGCGCGTAGCCATCTCGACCAGGTGCTGTTCTCCATCGGCCTCGTCTTCATGTCGGTCGCGGCGGTCGACTACATCATGGGCTCATCGCGGGTCTTCATCAAATTGCCGGCGGCGCTGGAGGGGCAGTTCGATTTCTTCGGGGTGGGTATCGGCCGGTACCGGCTGATGATCATAGTGATCTGTGGTTTGCTCACGGTCGCGCTGCAGTTGATCCTGGCGCGCACGCGTTTCGGCAGCCGCCTGCGCGCAGCCGTCGATGATCCCCGCGCCGCGATCGGGCTCGGCATCAATGTGCCCCAGGTCTTCGCTTTCACGTTCGCCTTGGGCTGCGGACTCGCCGGCCTCGGCGGCGCGCTGAGCGCCGAGATCCTCGGCCTCGATCCCTATTTCCCGCTCAAATTCATGATCTACTTTCTGATCGTGGTGACGGTGGGCGGCTCCTCCTCGATCACCGGGCCGTTTTTGGCCTCGCTCTTGCTCGGCATCGGAGATGTCGCCGGCAAGTACTATGTCCCGAAGATGGGGCCCTTCGTGATCTACACCATCATGATCGTGATCCTGATCTGGCGTCCGAACGGCCTGTTCGGCCGCACGGCCGCGCGTTGAGGGCTGCGATGACCACGCTTCCCGACGTCTCCACGAATGCGGTTGCGAGCGCCCGCTGGCGACCGGGCGAGATCGTTTTCTGGATCGTGGTCGTCGCGTGTGGCTTCCTGTTTCCATCCCGCTATCTGATCATGACCGACATCGTGCGGCTCGCTTTGTTCGCGCTGTCGCTCGACCTGATCCTTGGCTATGCCGGCATCGTCTCGCTCGGGCATGCGGCGTTCTTCGGCGTCGGCGCCTATTCCGCAGGGCTGCTGGCGCTGCATGGCATCATTGGCGAGCCGGTGGTCGCGCTCGTGGTCGCAGGCTTTGCTGCGATGGTGCTCGGCTTCTTCACGAGCTTCCTGGTCATCCGCGGCGTCGATCTGACGCGGCTGATGGTGACGCTCGGCATCGCACTGCTCCTGGAGGCGCTCGCCGAACGCTTCTCCAACATTACCGGCGGCACCGACGGCTTGCAGGGCATCGAGATGCAGCCGATCCTCGGCAGCTTTGCCTTCGACATCTTCGGGAAGACCGGCTTTTTCTACTCGCTGATCGTGCTGTTCCTCCTGTTCCTGCTGGCGCGGCGGATCGTGCATTCGCCGTTCGGCCTGTCGCTGCGCGCGATCAGGAACAACCCGCTGCGCGCCGCCGCGATCGGTATTCCGGTCAATCGCCGATTGATCGCGATCTATACCGTCTCGGCGTTCTATGCCGGCGTCGCCGGCGCGCTGTTCACGCAGACCACGGCGCTCGCCTCGCTCGATGTGTTCTCGTTCGAGCGCTCGGCCGATCTGATGCTGATGCTGGTAATCGGCGGCACCGGCTATCTCTATGGCGGGCTGATCGGCGCCGTCGTGTTCAAGATATTGCAGGAGCTGTTTTCGACCATCACGCCGCAATATTGGCTGTTCTGGATCGGGCTGGTGCTGGTCGTGATCGTTCTGGTCGGCCGCGCGCGCATCCATCGCTGGGCGCTTTGGCTGCCGAACCTCATCATTCGGCAAGTTGCCGGCCGCAGGGCCGTCGTCGCCGTTCCCGAGAGCGATGCGTCATGACGAACGCGCTGGAAACCAGGGGACTCGAGAAATCCTTCGGCGGCTTGCGCGTCACGCGCGACCTTACGCTCCAGATAGAGCAGGGCGCCCGCCACGCTTTGATCGGGCCGAACGGGGCGGGCAAGACCACGGTGATCAACCTGCTCACCGGGGTGCTGAGACCCAACGCCGGCCGCATCCTGCTTGAAGGCAACGACATCACCAGCCTGCCGGTGCACAAGCGCGTGCTGCGAGGCTTGTCGCGCACGTTCCAGATCAACCAGCTCTATCCTGACCTCACCCCGCTCGAGACCATCGGGCTCGCCGTCTCCGAACGAATGGGACGCGGCGGCGACTGGTGGCGGCGGATGGGGACGCGGACGGACGTCAACACCGAGATCGCAGATATCCTGACGCGGTTTCATTTGCTTGACGTCATGAACGACCTCACCGTGACTTTGCCCTATGGCAAGCAGCGCCTGCTCGAGATCGCGGTCGCGATCGCCGCCAGACCCCGCGTGCTGTTGCTCGACGAGCCCGCCGCCGGCGTGCCCGAAAGCGAGCGCCACGACATCCTGGCCGCCGTCGCGGCGCTGCCGCGCGAAGTCACGGTGCTCCTGATCGAGCATGACATGGATCTCGTATTCTCCTTCGCCGACCGCATCTCGGTGCTGGTCAACGGTGCGCTACTGACCGAAGGCCCGCCGGATGCCGTGGCGCGCGACCCGCAGGTGAAGGCCGTCTATCTCGGCGAGGCGGCCGATGCCTGACCTGCTTGCGATCGAGGGCCTGCGTGCCGGCTATGGCGAGGCGGTGGTGCTGCCGGGCATGACGCTGTCGCTCCCCGAAGGCCAAGTGCTGGCGCTGCTCGGGCGCAACGGCACCGGCAAGACCACGCTGATCAATTCCATCGTCGGCGTCACCCGCCGTTTTGGCGGCACGGTGTCGTTGGCCGGGCAGGATATCACGACGTTGCGCCCGGACCAGCGGGCGCGCGCCGGCGTCGGCTGGGTGCCGCAGGAGCGCAATATCTTCCGCTCGCTCACGGTCGAGGAGAACATGACGGCGGTAGCCCAGCCGGGGCCGTGGACGGTGGGAGGGATCTACCAGATGTTTCCCCGGCTGAAGGAGCGGCGCAGCAATTTCGGCAACCAGCTCTCCGGTGGCGAGCAGCAGATGCTGGCGATCGGCCGCGCGCTGATCTTGAACCCAAAGGTGCTGCTCCTGGACGAGCCGACCGAAGGACTGGCGCCGATTATCGTTGAGGAATTGCTAAAAGCGCTCGGCACGATCACCCGCTCTGGTGGTATCTGCTCGATCATCGTGGAACAGCACGCGCAAAAGGTGCTGGGGCTCGCGGACCGCGTTGTGATATTGGAACGCGGCACAATCGTTCACGATGCGGCGAGTGATGCCTTGAAGGCCGATCCCACGGTGCTCGAGCGGCATCTCGGGGTCTCAGGCGCCAAAGCGCGCTAGTTCTGTTCCTAGGGAGTCGAAACCATGCAACGAACAAAACCTCCTTTCCGCGCCGACGAGGTCGGCAGTCTGCTGCGCCCAGCGAAGATCAAGGAGGCGCGCGCCAAGCTCGAAAAGGGCGAGATCACGCCCGAGGAGCTGCGCAAGATCGAGGACATCGAGATCGAGAAGGTGGTGCACCGGCAGGCTTCGACCGGCCTCAAGCTTGCGACCGACGGTGAATTCCGCCGCTCCTGGTGGCACTTCGATTTTCTCGCCAAGCTGACCGGCTGCGAACTGTTCCACCCGGACATCGGTATTCAGTTCGCGGGCGTGCAGACGCGTCACGACGCGATCCGCGTGATCGGCAAGCTGGATTTCCCCGACGACCATCCGATGCTCGACCACTTCCGCTTCCTGAAGAAATTTGCCGATCAGGCTCATGTCACCGCCAAGATGACGATCCCTGCGCCGTCGGTGCTGCACTTCCGCGGCGGCCGCAACCTGATCTCGAAGGAGGTCTATCCCGAGCTCGAGCCGTTCTTCGAGGACCTCGGCAAGACCTACCGCAAGGCTGTGAAGGCATTCTACGACGCCGGCTGCCGCTATCTGCAGTTCGACGACACGGTGTGGGCCTATCTCTGCTCGCAGGACGAATTGCAGAAGGCGCGCGAGCGCGGCGACAATCCCGATGGCCTGCAGGAGATCTACGCCCGCGTTATCAATTACGCGATCGCGGAGCGTCCGTCCGACATGGTGATATCGACCCATGTCTGCCGCGGCAATTTCCGCTCCACCTGGATTTCCTCCGGCGGCTACGAGCCGGTGGCGCAGACCCTGCTCGCTGGCACCAATTACGACGGCTATTTCCTCGAATATGATTCCGACCGTGCCGGCGGTTTCGAGCCGCTGCGCTATCTGCCGAAGGGCGACAAGGTTGTGGTGGTCGGCGTCATCACCTCGAAGTTCGGCGAGCTCGAGAGCAAGGACGCCATTAAGCGGCGCCTGGACGAAGCTTCCAAATTCGCGCCACTCGAACAGCTCGCGCTCTCGCCGCAATGCGGCTTCGCCTCGACCGAGGAAGGCAACATCCTTTCCGAAGAAGAGCAGTGGGCGAAGCTCAGGCTCGCAGTGGAAGTCGCCGAAGAGGTGTGGGGCAGGTAGCTCCACCTCGTCATTGCGAGGAGCGAAGCGGACGACGCATCCATCTCTCCGCAAGCGGAGAGATGGATTACGTCCACATTCGCTCGTCGCGTTGCGGCGGACAACTCGCTGCGCTTGCGATAACGGGTAGCATCTCTCATCTTTGCGCTCTTTGGTTGAGCAATGGAGAGGGGCTTCAAGGCGTGGGCAGATGGTGATAGGGGTGCTGCTTCGCCCACCCCTGCCCACCCCGGTCCCACCGTCCTGGCCCAATGAAGAACGACGAGATCCTCAGCCAGATCACCGACTTCTGCCGCCGGGTGGATATGGCCGAGACGACGTTCGGCCGCCGCGCCGTGAACGACGGCAAGCTGGTGCACCGGCTACGGGAGGGCAAGCGAATCACCATCGACACGCTTGACCGCATCCAG
Organism: Bradyrhizobium sp. Ai1a-2; assembly: GCF_000426245.1. Taxonomy (GTDB): domain Bacteria; phylum Pseudomonadota; class Alphaproteobacteria; order Rhizobiales; family Xanthobacteraceae; genus Bradyrhizobium. Next base: position 33,585 of record NZ_AUEZ01000015.1, read on the forward strand.
GCCTTCATCGCCACGTCCACGCCGGGCGGGGTGGCGCCGCCGCGCGGCCTGGTGGTGCCGCCCGAGAAGCGCGACCCGCGGCAGAACTTCCGCTTTTTCGAGAACCGGCAGAGATACCTTCTGTTTGTCCACACCTGCGGCGAGAAGCGGGTGATCGCGCAGCGCGTCGCGCTGGAGCTTTCCGCCATTCATCCCCGGCCCCCGGCGCTGCGGGTATTCGACGCAGGCATCGGCGATGGAACCGTGCTGGCGCGAGTTCTGCGTGCCATGCATAGCCGCTTCCCGCATATGCCGTTCTACGTCGCCGGCAAGGAACTGAGCCTCGAGGACGTCCGGCTGACCCTGGAAAAGGTGCCGGACCGGCTATTCGAGCACCCCGCTACCGTCTTCGTCCTGACCAACATGTATTACGCCGAGGCGCCCTGGCTGACCCCGAAATCGCCTGCGGCGGCCGCCGGCACGCTCTGGCACGAGGTGGCGCTGCGGGGGGCGTCGTCCGGCGAATTCGAGGCCCAGATCGCGGAACTCGGCCCATTTCTTGAGCAGAATTGGCGGGCTAGCGTCAGCCCACGATCCGGGATGCCCATCTATGAGCGCCCGGTGGTTTTAGTGCTCTACCGGGATGACCAAAGATTTTTGCTCGATTCGATCATTCCGCGGGCCGGCAAGTCCGAGGCCAATTTCGACCTCGTCATCGCATCCCAGCCATACCGGGCAAAATCCTCTGTGAATTTCCGCGCCAAGCGCATCATTGCGCCCTTGGCGCGCGCCTTGCGTGCCGGTGGACGCTTGATCGGTATCCACTCCCACGGCCACGATCCGGGCCTGGAGATTATCCAGGCGGTGTGGCCCGGAGAAAATCCTTTCGCCGCCAGCCGCCATGAGATATTGCGCGCCGTCAAGTACGAACTGGGGGCGGCTGGTCGGGACCTCAACTTCAACGCATACGCCGATAACCGTTCGATCTTCCGATATGATATGGAAGCCTTGCCGAACGAAGTCACCGGGTCGATCGGAACCTCGACGGCTTTTGCAGCGTGGAACGCGGCGGTGTATGTCGCCCAGATCGAGGATGATCGGTTGACAGAGATGACGGAAAGCGGCCGAACTCTGGAGGCTACCCGCGAAGTTCTACGTAAGCACAATGGGCTGTGGTTCTACGACGAATCCTACGTCATCTCACGTCGTAGAGACTGACATTCCAGGGACACATTCAGGAACGAACGTCGGAGCTCGACGAAAAAAGGGGTTTGCTTGATGCGCGCGTCTTACCTGTTCACCAGCGAGTCAGTCTCGGAGGGACATCCCGACAAGGTCTGCGACCGCATTTCCGATGAGATCGTTGACCTGTTCTACCGGGAGGGCCCGAAAGCCGGGATTGACCCGTGGCAAATCCGCGCCGCTTGCGAAACGCTCGCGACCACCAACAAGGTGGTGATTGCCGGCGAGACCCGCGGGCCCCAGTCGGTGACCAACGAGCAGATCGAAAGCACCGTCCGCGAGGCGATCAAGGACATTGGCTACGAGCAGGAAGGCTTCCACTGGAAGACCTGCGACATCGAGATCCTGCTGCATCCGCAGTCGGCCGACATCGCGCAGGGCGTCGACGCGCTGCAGCCGGGCGAGAAGCAGGAAGAGGGCGCGGGCGACCAGGGCATCATGTTCGGTTACGCCACCAATGAGACGCCGGACCTGATGCCGGCGCCGATCTTCTATGCCCACAAGATCCTGCGGCTGATTTCCGAAGCGCGTCACTCCGGCCGCGAGAAGGTCCTGGGGCCGGACTCCAAGAGCCAGGTCACCGTGCAGTACGAGAACGGCAAGCCGGTTGGCGTCCGCGAGATCGTGGTCTCGCACCAGCATCTGGTCGAGGACCTCTCCTCCAATCAGATACGCGACATCGTCGAGCCCTATGTGCGCGAGGCGTTGCCGAAGGACTGGATCAACGGCAAGACCATCTGGCACATCAACCCGACCGGCAAATTCTTCATTGGCGGCCCCGACGGAGACTCCGGTCTCACCGGACGCAAGATCATCGTCGATACCTATGGCGGCGCGGCCCCGCATGGCGGCGGCGCCTTCTCTGGCAAGGATCCGACCAAGGTCGACCGCTCCGCCGCCTATGCCGCGCGCTATGTGGCCAAGAACATCGTCGCTGCCGGTCTTGCCGACCGGTGCACGCTGCAGCTCGCTTACGCGATCGGCGTGGCGCGGCCACTGTCGATCTACATCGATACCCATGGCACCGGTAAGGTGCCGGAGGACAAGCTCGAGAAGGCGGTGGCACAGGCGATGGACCTGACCCCGCGCGGCATCCGCAGCCATCTCGACCTCAACCGTCCGATCTACGCGCGAACCTCGGCTTACGGCCATTTCGGTCGCACGCCCGACAATGAAGGCGGCTTCTCCTGGGAGAAGACCGATCTCGTCGAGCCGCTGAAGCGCGCAGTCTGACTTTCTCCGTAGTTGTCCGTAACCGTGTCGCGTATTCCGGAAAGCTGAGACCGCTTTTCGGAATACGCTTTTGAGGAATCAATCGCATGACCGCCGCCGCCAAGAAGCCTGCCTTCACCGACTACATCGTCAAGGACATTTCGCTCGCCGACTTCGGCCGCAAGGAAATCTCGCTCGCAGAAACCGAGATGCCCGGGTTGATGGCGACGCGCGAGGAGTTCGGCCCCAAGCAGCCCCTGAAGGGCGCCCGTATCGCCGGCTCCCTGCACATGACGATCCAGACCGCAGTCCTGATCGAGACGCTCGCCGCGCTCGGTGCCGACATCCGCTGGGTCTCCTGCAACATCTATTCGACCCAGGACCACGCCGCGGCGGCGATCGCTGCAGCAGGCATTCCGGTGTTCGCGGTCAAGGGCGAGACGCTCACCGAGTACTGGGACTACACCGCCAAGCTGTTCGACTGGCACGGCGGCGGCACGCCCAACATGATCCTCGACGACGGCGGCGACGCCACCATGCTGGTGCATGCCGGCTACCGCGCCGAGCAGGGCGACACGGCTTTCCTCGATAAGCCCGGCTCGGAGGAAGAAGAGATCTTCTACGCGCTGATCAAGCGGTTGCTGAAGGAGAAGCCGAAAGGCTGGTTCGCCGAGATCGCGAAGAACATCAAGGGCGTCTCGGAGGAGACGACGACGGGCGTGCACCGTCTCTACGAGATGGCGAACAAGGGTACGCTGCTGTTCCCCGCCATCAACGTCAATGACAGCGTGACCAAGTCGAAGTTCGACAACCTCTATGGCTGCCGTGAGTCCTTGGTCGACGGCATCCGCCGCGGCACTGACGTGATGCTGTCGGGCAAGGTCGCGATGGTTGCGGGCTTCGGCGACGTCGGCAAGGGCTCGGCGGCTTCGCTGCGCCAGGCCGGCTGCCGCGTGATGGTCTCCGAGGTCGATCCGATCTGCGCGCTGCAGGCGGCGATGGAAGGCTATGAGGTCGTGACCATGGAAGATGCCGCGCCGCGCGCCGACATCTTCGTCACTGCGACCGGCAACAAGGACATCATCACCATCGAGCACATGCGCGCGATGAAGGATCGTGCCATCGTCTGCAACATCGGCCACTTCGACAACGAGATCCAGATCGCGACGCTGCGCAATCTGAAATGGACCAACATCAAGCCGCAGGTCGACGAGATCGAATTCCCCGACAAGCACCGCATCATCCTGTTGTCGGAAGGTCGCCTGGTGAACCTCGGCAACGCCATGGGCCATCCATCCTTCGTGATGTCGGCCTCCTTCACCAACCAGACGCTGGCGCAGATCGAGCTGTTCGCCAACAACAAGGACGGCAGGTACGAGAAGAAGGTCTACGTGCTGCCGAAGACGCTGGACGAGAAGGTCGCCCGCCTGCACCTCGCCAAGATCGGCGTGAAGCTGACCGAACTGCGCAAGGATCAGGCCGACTATATCGGCGTCAAGCCGGAAGGGCCGTACAAGTCGGATCATTACCGCTACTGATCCCGGTTCTCCTGAACGAGATATTGCAAGGCCCCGGCACAGTCCGGGGCCTTTTTCTTGCCGCGGCCAACCAAAGCGAGTTGCAAATTGGTTCCCGCCTGCTCAATACTTTGGCAGGGAGAACGTCATGACCGAGGCAATGGAGCATTTCGATGTCCTGATTGTCGGTGCCGGGCTGTCCGGCGTCGGGGCGGGCTATCATCTGCAGCAGAAGTGCCCGACCAAAAACTACGTCATCCTCGAGGGCCGCGACTGCATCGGCGGCACCTGGGATCTCTTCCGCTATCCAGGCATCCGCTCCGACAGTGACATGTACACGCTCGGCTACTCGTTCCGCCCATGGACCGAGCCGAAAGCGATCGCGGACGGGCCGCGTATCCTGAACTATGTCCGCGAGACCGCGGCGCAGAACGGGATCGACCGCAAGATCCGCTTCAATCATCGCGTCAAGCGCGTCTCGTGGTCGTCCGAAGAGGTGCGCTGGACCGTCGAGGTGGAGCGCAAGATAGGTGAAGGCGCGGCCGAGGTCGTGCGCTTTACCTGCAATTTCCTTCTCATGTGTTCCGGCTATTACAAATACGAGGAAGGCTACACGCCGGAATTCGCTGGTGCCGCCGACTTCGAAGGCCAGATCGTGCATCCGCAGAAATGGCCCGAGCATCTCGACTATGCCGGTAAGCGCGTCGTCGTGATCGGCTCGGGTGCGACCGCGGTGACGCTGGTGCCGGAGCTCGCCAAGACAGCCGCGCAGGTGACGATGCTGCAGCGCTCGCCGACATACGTGGTGGCGCGTCCGGCGGAGGATGCGCTCGCCAACAAGCTCCGGCGCAATCTCTCGGCCAAGCTCGCCTATCATCTGATCCGCTGGCGCAATGTGCTGCTCGGCATGTATTTCTTCCAGCTCTGCCGTCGCAAGCCGGAGCGCGCCAAGCAGCTCATCCTCGGCGGCGTCAAGATGGCGTTGGGTCCGGATTACGACATCGGCACGCATTTCACGCCGCGCTACAATCCATGGGAGCAGCGGCTCTGCCTCGTGCCCGACGGCGACCTCTTCAAGTCGATCCGCGAGAAGCGCGCCTCCGTCGTGACCAGCCAGATCGACACTTTCACCAGGACCGGCATTCGCTTAAAGGACGGCAGCGAGCTTCCAGCCGACATCATCATCACCGCGACTGGCCTCATCCTGCAGGTGCTCGGCGGCGTCGAGGTCAGCGTCGACGGCCGCAAGGTCGATTTCGCGAAAACGCTAAGCTACAAGGGCATGATGTATTCGGATGTGCCGAACCTCGCTGCGACGCTCGGCTATACTAACGCGTCCTGGACGCTGAAATGCGATCTCACCTGCGAATATGCCTGCCGTCTGATCAATTACATGGACCGGCACGGTTTCAGGCAATGCGTGCCGCATAACCTCGATCCCTCGATCGAGGCGCTGCCGGCGCTGGATTTCTCGTCCGGCTATGTCCAGCGCTCGATCGCCAAATTGCCCAAGCAAGGCTCGAAGCGGCCGTGGCGGCTCTACCAGAACTACGCGCTCGACATCGTCTCCCTGCGCTACGGCAAAGTGGATGACGGCGTGATGCAGTATTCGTGACGATCCTCGCTGTTCTCGCGACGCGTACCATGGGTTGTTTTGCGTATTCGGGCCCGATGCCGAATCTGCCATTCTGCCGTGACGGTTAACGCCGGATTAACCAAGACGCCCTATGTTGCACGGCCTGTGGCTGCTGATAGCAAGAGGAAGCCCATGGACGCCCAGCGAATTGCCGTCGACGCCCTCGTGGCGCTGACCGATTGCGACCGCGACGCCGCCGTTGCCTTCATCCGCCGCTTCTACCTCGCCGGCATCAAGGACCCCAAGCGTCTGACCTTCAAGGGCCTGCAGGCGATGCGCGCCTGACGGCGCGGTCCTTTCTCGCAGGATGGGTAGAGCCAAGCGAAACCCATCGCGATGAAGCAAGCGGTGTGAAGGATGGGTTTCGCTTCGCTCTATCCATCCTACAATCTTGCTGCGTCGAAAGATGCGAACCTATGCTGTAGCCCGCGATTTCAAATGACACCGTGCGCAAGTTCATTGGTCGCCCACCCAATTCCCCGGGCTCCTAGGCAGGGACGGTTCGTCCCGCCGCTTCGCTCGGCCAACCCTGCGCGGCAATTAATTAGCTCTTCGGCGTACCGACTGCCGCAATAATTGCCAGTGCAAAAAGGATGATGCGCCATCGAGGAGAAACATGAGCTTGCGAGAAGGCGCCGCGGCCATCGTCATTGATACGGATGGTCGCTTTCTCATGCAATTGCGCGACAACAAGCCCGGTATCGTCGACCCGGGCAAGATCAGCCTCTTCGGCGGTCGTCGCGAGGGCAACGAGAGTTTCAAGGATTGCGTTGCGCGCGAGATCCACGAGGAGCTCGGCTGCTACCTGCCGCCAGAGCGCTTCGAGTATCTCGCTCGCTGGTCCGGTTCGGACCACGCGATCACGGGCGGCAACTTTCGCGCTGAGATATTTATCGTCCGGTCAGTCCCTGCTGAGCAACTAACCGTTACTGAGGGCGAGCTGAAGAGATTTACGCTCGGCGAGCTTGGTCAGATCAGGCAATCTCTCGCGCCTCTCGCTCAATTTGCGCTCGACGCCTTCTTGTCCGGTGCTGGGCCGACCGAGATCTCCGTATAGGATTCACAGCCGGGGAGCAGGAGCTCGACGGCCCGATTTTCTTTTGAAATTGCACGGAAAATTTATCTCCGTGTACAGCCGGCGTGATCCGGAGGCCTCCTCCAGGATTGGCTGCGGGACCCGCTTGCGCTATATGACAGCAGGGCGTGGTTGGGGGCCACGGCAGGGACCGATATGTTGAAGGCGCTATTCGCACCGCAGCTGGTGATCCTCTACATCCTGGCGGCATCAACGATCTATGTGCATTTCCGTGGCCGCGAGCGGTTGCGCTTTGCCCGGCAGCTCGGCGATCATTCGACCTATCTCGCGCCCTACAATGTACTGATGTATGCCGGCTCGGCCGTGCCGAATACGCCGGTGATCCCGGTCGAGAAATTTCCCGAACTCGCGAAGCTGAGCGAGAACTGGGAGACGATCCGCGAAGAGGCGGTGCGGCTGTTCGACGAGGGCTTTATCCGCGCGGCCGCGAAGAACAACGACTGGGGCTTCTATTCCTTCTTCAAGAGCGGTTGGAAGCGCTTTTACCTGAAGTGGTACGACGACTTCCTGCCGTCGGCGCGCACACTATGCCCGAAGACCGTTGATCTGCTGAATTCGATTCCATCCGTACACGGCGCGATGTTTGCGATGCTGCCGCCCGGCGGCAAGCTCGGCGCGCACCGCGATCCCTTTGCCGGCTCGCTGCGCTATCACCTCGGACTGGTGACCCCCAACTCGAACAAGTGCAGGATCATGGTCGATGGCGTGGAATGCGTCTGGCGCGATGGCCAGGCCTTCATGTTCGACGAGACCTTCATCCACCACGCCGAGAACGCGACCGACGTCAACCGCATCATCCTGTTCTGCGACGTCGAGCGCCCGATGAAGTATGGCTTCATGACCACGATCAATCGCTGGGTGAGCCATCACATCGTCAAGGCCTCCGCCACGCAGAACGTCGACGGCGAGCATGTCGGCGTGCTCAACAAGGTGTTCGGCAAGCTCTACGAGATCCATCTCGCCAGCCGCAAGGTCAAGGAATGGAACCGCAACGTGTACTATACGCTGAAATATTCGCTGACCGTGCTGATCCTCGGCCTGATCGTCGCGTCGGCGCTGCGGTGATGAAATGCGTGCGGCGGATTACGCTCAGCTGATCTGCTCTGCGGCCCTTTTCCGGATCATGCACTAGGGAAGCGCCGCACCGGCGTTGGCAACGAGCGGACTATCGGTCGGTGCAGGCGCCAGTTCGCTGCTGCTGCCCTTGGTGAGAAACTCGTTGAGCGTAGCCTGGATCCTGTGCTTCACGGAGTAAGGTCCACGGTCGCACATGTCAGTATGCCGGAATTGCGTATTGATGATGTCGATCACTTGTTTGTTGGCCTGTTCGGGCGCCGGCAACACGCCGGGATCGGTCGTGAAGTTGGGATCTTGCGAGCGGAACGACAGGATCTTGAGTCTGTGGTCAAGCACGAAGGGAACACGCAAATTGTCCAGCGTGATCACCTTTGCCACCAGTTCGGGATGTTGCTTGGCGTAGTACATGGCGATATCGCCGCCGTTCGAATGACCGACGAGGGTCAGATGATCGTAGACGGCATTGGGCTCAAGCGCCTTTAGCTTCGCGAGCACAAAGCCGATGTTGGCTTCGCCCTTCTTGTAGACGCCGAGCCTGCCCACATAGGGTAGTCCCACCCTCGTCACCAGCGGAGGGTCGGATGGAATATCCTGCTGGATGCTGGCGACCAGATATCCATCCGCAGCCAGCACATTTTCCAGGAACGAATACTCGGTGTTCTTGACCGTGTTGCCGTTGCTGATGATCGCGACCGGGAGCTTCCAGAAGCCGGCATTGGCCTTCATCTCGTAGTCCGCACGCACGGCAAGATCGACCGGCACCAGCCGGTGTCGGGTCTCATCATAGAGACTCAAGCTCTCGTGCCGAATTCCCCACTTGCTCACGCCAAAGTAGGCAGCGCCGGAGAGGGCGCAGAGACAGGCAAAAACGACAATTCCTCGCTTCATTGCTTCCATCCCGTCGTTTTTTTCTTGGTGTTAGTTTCCTGTTAATATGGGTATGCGTGACGAAAAAGGCTCTAGGTCCTGCGGCCACATTAAATTTCCGTGAACTTCTTGCCAGTGCTGGCGTCGCTGCGCCCCGCGCAGGAACGAAGCGGCGCACTTATCGCGCGTAGACGATGCGGAGTGGCGGATAACGCTACGCCAATCCGCCCTGCGATCCGCGCTCCCGTCGACTAAAGTTCTAGCCTCGATGTTCCCAATCGGTTGGAACCTTCGGCGCGTTATATCGTTTTACGATAAAACGACCCAACCGGTTCGAATTCACAGGGGGGCTTGTCCGAGGGAGATGCTCCCATGGCAACGCTCGGCCTCGACGCCACCCGACTGACTCCATCCGAGCATCAGCGCCAGCTTCGTCGCGCCGTCATCGCTTCCACGATTGGGACCGCGATCGAATGGTATGACTTCTTCCTTTACAGCACCGTCACCGGTCTGGTTTTCGCAAAGCTGTTCTTCCCGCACTCCGACCCTTGGGTCGGCACGCTGGAGGCTTTTGCGATTTATGCTGTCGGCTTCATCGCGCGGCCGATCGGTGCTGCGATCTTCGGGCATTATGGCGACCGCATCGGCCGCAAATCGACCCTGATCGCGACGCTGCTCGTGATGGGACTGGCGACCGCGGCGGTGGCCGTGGTGCCGACCTACGAGCGCATCGGCATCTGGGGCGCCGTGATCCTCACGGTGCTGCGATTCATCCAGGGCGTCGGTGTCGGCGGCGAATGGGGTGGCTCGGTTCTGATGTCGATGGAATGGGCGCGCGACAACCACTCTCGTGGATTCATCGCGTCATGGCCGCAATTCGGCGTGCCTTGCGGCCTGTTTCTCGCCAATCTTGCGGTGCTGGCGTTCAGCCAGATGGCCGGCGACCAGTTCCTCGCCTGGGGCTGGCGCATTCCGTTCGCGCTCAGCCTCATCCTGGTCGGCGTTGGCCTCTATATCCGGCTCGGCATCCTGGAAACGCCGGTGTTCTCCAAGCTGCAGACGGAGCAAAAGATCGACCGCACGCCGATGCTGACGGTCATCAAGGAGTATCCCAAGGAGATCCTCCTGTCCGCCTTTGCGCGCATGGCCGAGCAGGCGCCATTCTACATCTTCACCGCCTTCGTCTTTTCCTACGGCATTGCCACGCTGCACGTCTCGCGCGACTTCCTGCTCACCGCTGTGCTCACGGCTTCGGTGCTGTCATTCGTCTCGATCCCGCTGTTCGGGCATCTCTCCGACCAGATCGGCCGCAAGACAATGTATATGATCGGTGCCGTCGTGACCGGCATCTTCGGCTTCATCTATTTCGCGATGCTCAATACAGGATCGGCGACGGTCATCTTCCTCGCGATCGTGCTGTCGCTGATCCCGCATGACATGTTGTACGGACCGCAGGCCGCGCTGATCGCTGAGAGCTTCACGGGACGCCTGCGCTACAGCGGCTCATCGCTCGGCTACCAGCTCGCATCCGTGATCGCCGGCGGTCCGGCGCCGCTGATCGCGACCTGGCTGTTCGGCACGTTCCAGTCGTCGACCGCGATCGCGGTCTACATCGCGCTCTGCGCCGTCATCACGCTGGTCGCGACTGCGCTGATGACCGACTACACCGGCAAGGACATCAACGCGGCCGGCGCGCATGGCCGGCGGGCATAAGCAAACAAGGGAGAAACGGCATGCTGAAATGGCGGAATGAATCGGCGCTCGATCTCTACAATCTGGCAGCAGCGATCTTCCTGCTGGCCGCGCCGTGGATGTTTGTCCGCGTCAACCCCACGGCGGCGATCGATCTGCTGATAAGCGGCGCGGCGATCGCGATCCTGTCGCTGGCCGCGATCATTGCATTTTCGGTTTGGGAAGAATGGGTCAACCTGCTCGTCGGCGGCTGGCTGATCGTGTCACCATGGCTGCTTGGCTTCGAGCACACCCGCGCGATGCATTTCAGCATCGTCGCTGGCGCCGTGGTGATGTTCATGTCTCTGCTTGAGTTGTGGCTGGAATACGAGAAGACGCATCTCGGCCCGGCCGCATCGCAGGTTTCCGAACGGCACCTGAATTCGTAGGGCGGATCAGCGAAGAGCGGCGGATTACGCTGACGCTAATCCGCCCCACGAATCGGGGCCGTCATTCCGGGGCGATGCGAAGCGTCGAGCCCGGAATCCATTTCTCCGCCGTCATCCGCCGCCTGATGGATTCCGGGCTCGCGCTACGCGCGGCCCGGAATGACGGCGGAGGGCATGTGGTTGGGCCGGAGTACTACTCCGGCTGGCCGATCGAGACCTTCAGCGTGCCGACGCCGTCAACGCCGCATTCGATTTTGTCGCCGGGCTGAAGCTGGGAGACGCCGGCAGGCGTTCCCGTCATGATGAGATCGCCGGCGGCGAGCTTCACCTGCTGGGAGAGCTGCCAGATGATCTCGGGCACGTTCCAGATCAGTTCGGTGAGATCGCCCTTCTGGGTCTCGTTGCCGTTGACGGTGAGCCAGATCTTGCCCTTTGACGGATGGCCGATCTTGGAGGCCGGCTGCAGCGCGGAGCAGGGCGCGGAATAGTCGAAGGACTTTCCGATCTCCCAGGGACGCTCCTTCTTGCGCGAGGCGATCTGCAGGTCGCGGCGGGTGAGATCGATGCCGACGGCGTAGCCATAGACATGATCGAGCGCCTTGTCGGCGGGAATGTTGAGGCCGCCGCTCTTCATCGCGACCACCAGTTCGACCTCGTGGTGCAGGTCCTTGGTCAGCGGCGGGTAGGGGATGGTGGCACCGTCAGGCACCAGCATGTCGGCATGCTTGGCGAAGAAGAAGGGCGGTGCACGTTCGTCGTTGCCCATCTCCCGGATGTGTTCGAGATAGTTGCGCCCGACGCACCAGATGCGGCGGACGGGGAAGGATTTCGTCTCGCCGACGACGGGAAGGGAAGCCTGCGGTGGTGTCGGGATGACGTAGTCTGTGGCGGTCATGAAGCGCTCTCGTTCTCGATGTGGATTGGCTTAGCCGGTGACACTGATGGGTACCAGCGCGAGCGGGCGGGTGTCGTGGTGCTGCAGGCGGAAGAAGGAGGCGTAGCGGCCGCCGCGGCGGAGCAGATCGTCGTGACGTCCGCGCTCGACGATCTGGCCGCCCTCGACCACCAGGATCGCATCCGCATGCATGATGGTGTGCAGCCGGTGCGCGATCACGATAGTGGTGCGGTTCCGGCAGAGATGCTCGATCGCCTCCTGCACCTGCTTTTCGGATTCGGAATCGAGCGCGGCCGTGGCTTCGTCAAGCAGGATGATCGGCGCGTTCTTGATCAGCGCGCGCGCCACCGCGATGCGCTGGCGCTGCCCACCGGAAAGCTGCGTGCCGAGTTCCCCGACCGGCGTGTCGTAGCCGAGCGGGAAGCTTGCGATGAAGTCATGCGCACAGGCTGCCTTGGCCGCCTCCACGATTTCGTCTTCGGTGGCGCCCGGTTTGCCGAAAGCGATATTGTTGCGGATGGTGTCGCGGAACAGATAGACGTCCTGGCCAACATAGGCGGTCTGCTGGCGCAGCGAGCGCCGCGATACCGAGGTGATCGATTGGCCGTCGATCAGGATGTCGCCCTCGGTCGCCTCGTAGAAGCGAAGCAGCAGCGCCAGCACCGTCGACTTGCCGCCGCCGGACGGGCCGACCAGCGCGGTGACCTTGCCGGGCTCGGCGACGAAGCTCATGTGGCTCAGCACCGGCTCGCCGGCGCGATAGGCAAAGCCAACATCGCGCAGTTCGATCTCCGCGTCCGTCAGCCTCAAGGCCGGCTTGTCGTCGTCGGAACGTTCGCTCGCGGGGCTGTCGACGACTTCGAGTAGCATCCGCGCACCGACCAACTGGCTGTTGAGGTCGATGTTGAGCCGCGACAGGCGTTTTGCGGGCTCAGTCGCCATCAGGAAGGCGGTCATGAAGGAGAAGAACGCGCCGGGAGTCGCGTTGAGCGTGACCACGCTGTAGCCGCCATAGAGCAGGCAGCCGGCCACCGCGAAGCCGCCGAGCATCTCCATCAGGGGGTTCGAGCGGTTGGCGACGCGCGCCATCTTGTTGGCGTTGCGCTCGACGGCCGAGATGTTCTCGTCGATGCGCCGCTTCATCGTCTCTTCCAGCGTGAACGCCTTCACGGTGCGGATGCCCTGCAGCGATTCCTGCATGGTCTCCAGGATGTCGGCGGTGCCGGTGAACTGGTTGTAGGCCAGCCCCTTGATGCGCTTCACCAGCTTGCGCAGGATCAGCATCGCCGGCGGCACCACCACGAGGCCGATGAACGACAGGACCGGATCCTGGAACACCATCACGCAGACCATGGCGATCAGCATCATGAGGTCGCGCCCGATGGCGTTGATCAGCATGTTCAGGACGTCGGTGATGGATTTGGCGCCGGCGGTCAGGCGCGCCAGGAATTCCGACGAATGCCGCTCGGAGAAGAAGCCGATGCTTTCGCTCATCAGCTTGGCGAACAGCTGCCGCTGGTTGTTGGCGAGGATGGCATTGCTGATCTTCGACAGGATCACGGTGTGGCCGTAGGTCGCCACGCCCTTGATGAACAGCAGAAGGACCGTGACGCCGGAGAGACGAGCAATGGCGGCAATATCCTTGTTGATGTAGGCTTGGTTGATCACCTGGCCCAGGATATAGGCGGCGCCGGCGGTGGCGCCGGCCGCTATCGCCATCAGGGCGAATGCTTGCAGATAGTGCCGCCAATAGGCGAGCCCTTGCTCGGCGATCAGACGGCGAATCAGGATCGCCGCCCCGTAGGGGTCGTCGGTTATCTTTCTTGGAGGCTCGGTCATCCGCGTTCCCTTGACGCCGCGTTGTTCGGAAGCGGGCGCGCGTCAGCGTCAGGCGAACGACTCCTTGCCTGCGATAGAGATGTTTTTCAAGCCATATTCAGGCCAAATAACGGCTTGATTTTCAGGCCGATTCCGCCTGCTGGAGCGGCCCGCCACGCTCCAGGAACAGCTTCTGCTCCCAGGCCAGCGCATGCGCCGCGATGGTTTCCAGATCGTCGTATCTTGGCGTCCAGTCCAGCAGCGCGCGGATGCGGGTGGTGTCGGCAACCATGGTCATGATGTCGCCGGGGCGGCGCGGCGCATGGGAAACGGCGAAATTGCGCATGGAAACGCGGCGCACCGCCTCGATCGTCTCCAGCACCGAATAGCCGCGGCCATAGCCGCAATTCAGCGTGACCGAACCCCCGCCGGCACGCAAATAAGACAGCGCGGCGTGATGCGCCTCGGCGAGATCGGTGACATGGATGAAATCCCGGATGCAGCTACCGTCCGGCGTCGGATAGTCGCTGCCGAATACGTCGACCTTGGCGCGCTGGCCGGTGGCGGCCTCGACCGCGACCTTGAGCAGGTGCGTCGCGCCGATGGTGGAAAGCCCGATGCGACCCAGCGGGTCGGCGCCGGCGACGTTGAAATAGCGCAGCACGACATAGCTCATGCCATGGGCGGTCGCGACATCGTGCAGCATGATCTCGGTCATCAGCTTCGACATGCCGTAGGGCGACAGCGGTCGGGTCGGCGCGGTCTCCGACACCGGCACCTCTTCGGGATTGCCGTAGACGGCGGCGGTGGACGAGAAGATGAAGCGGCTGACGCCGGACCTGACCGCTGCGTTCAACAGGCTCTGCGTGGTCATCGTGTTGTTGCGGTAGTAGCCGAGCGGATCGCGCATCGATTCCGGAACCACCACCGAGCCGGCGAAATGGATGATGCTTTCGACGCCATGCTGGGCGATCACGCCCTCGACGAGATTTTCGTCGCCGGCATCGCCGATGAACAGCGGCACGCCTTCGGGCAAGAGGGCGGAGAAACCGGTGGAGAGGTTGTCGACCACCACGACGCTTTCGCCGGCATCGACCAGCGTGCGCACCATGTGACTTCCGATATAGCCGGCGCCGCCGGTGACGAGCACGGTCATGAATTCACTCTCCCCGGTTATTTTCCCGGGATGTTAGCGGGGTCGCGATGAAGAGGGGGTTTCGTGGCCTCAGAACTGGCCCCTATGCTTAATGTTGCGTATAGGAACTGCCGCAAAGGGGAGCCCAATGGGAGCCCAAAGGGAGCCACTGTGCCGATCGAGAACAATCCGGCCGCTGATCTGCAACTGATCGTGCCGAATCTGCACAGGCGCTATTCGGGCGTGACCGCGACCAACCGAATGGTCGCGCCAAGGCTTGCGAAGATGTTCCGAGCCGCCTGGCTAGGCTCGCATGCGCCCGAGGGCATCGCCCGCATGGGCTTCGTTGACCTCTTGAAACTATGGCGCCGCCCTGCGCCGCTGATCTGGCACGCGCGGCGCAATGACGAGATGATCGCGGGCGTGCTGTTGCGCGCGCTCGGCTGGCCGTTGAAGCTGGTGTTCACGTCGGCCGCGCAACGGCATCACACGTGGCTGACGCGCTGGCTGATCAGGCAGATGGATGCGGTGATCGCCACGAGCGCATTGTCCGCGTCCTTCCTCAAGTGCGAGGCGACGGTGGTGATGCACGGTGTCGACATCGCGCGCTATGCGGCGCCGGGCGACCGCGCTGCGGCGTTCGCGGAGAGCGGCCTGCCCGGGCGCTACGCGATCGGCTGTTTCGGCCGCGTGCGCGCGCAGAAGGGCAGCGACGTCTTTGTC
The DNA here is from genome assembly GCF_000426245.1 of Bradyrhizobium sp. Ai1a-2. GTDB lineage: Bacteria > Pseudomonadota > Alphaproteobacteria > Rhizobiales > Xanthobacteraceae > Bradyrhizobium. The sequence goes on from NZ_AUEZ01000015.1 coordinate 48,902, forward strand.
GAGGCGATGTGCCGGCTGTTGCCGCGCTATCCGGATTTTTCCGCTGTGCTGGTCGGCGCCGTGGTGCCGGAGCAGCAAGGGTTTGCGAATGAGCTGAAGCGGCGGATCGAAGCGGCGGGGCTGACATCGCGGATCAGGATATCAGGTGAAGTCCCGATCGAGGAGGTCGAACGCTGGTACCAGCGGCTGACCATCTACGCCTTCACCTCGCGCAACGAGGGCTTTGGATTGACTCTGATCGAGGCGATGTCGTCCGGCGCGGCGCTGGTGGCGGCGCGCGCAGGCGCGGCCGAATTCGTGGTCGAGGACGGCGTCACCGGCGTGCTGGTGCCGCCTGGGGATGTCGATGCGCTCTGTGCGGCGCTCGAGCCCTTGATGCGCGATCCGGCGGCAGCGGCTTCGATGGGGGAGCGGGCGCGGGCACGCATGGTGGAGAAATTCAGTCTCGACGCCGAGGCGAGCGGGATCGCCGCGGTCTATCGCGCGCTCGCCTGAGCCAGCACGCGCTCGGCGATATCGGCCACGTCGGAGGCCGGAATGTCGCGCATGCAGCGGTGGTCGTTCATGGTGCAGACCGGGCGATGGCAGGGCTGACACGGCACCTGTGTCTTGGTCACGACGGTGGCGGCCAGGCCGTTGAGCGGCGCCCAGTGGTAGGGGCTGGTGGGGCCGAAAATGCCCATGGTCGGTGTACCGAGCGCGGCTGCGACATGCATCAGGCCGGAATCATTCGAGATCGCGACGCTCGCTGCGGCCATCGCCAGGATGCCGTTGCGCAAATCGGTGCCGGTCAGGTCGCGGACGCCAGCGCCGCCGACGGCGACGATCTCCGCGGCCAGCGCCTTCTCGCCGGGGCCACCGACCACCCAGACATCGAAGCCGCGCGCGGCGAGCAGCCGTGCGGCCTCGCCGTAATAGGTCCAGCGTTTTCCCGAACCGACCGAGCCGGGCGCCAGCGCGATCGCGGGGCCGCGGCCCAAACTGTTGGCTTGTCGCCAGCGCTCGGTTTCCTCGGCGGGAACCCGCAGTTGCGGGACCGGCCACTCTGACGGGAAGTGCGCGCCAACGGGCAGCGCCAGCGCCGACATCTGGTCGACCATGCGCGAGAGCTTCTTCTCGCCCCAGCGCACCTGGTTGATGAGGCCGAACCTTGCCTCACCGAAAAAGCCGACCCGCTCCGGGATGCCAGCCAGCGTGGGCGCGATCGCCGATTTCCATGTGCGGAGCATGACGAGGGCGGTTCGGTAGCCGCGGGCGCGAAGTTCCCTTGCCAAGCCGAACTGTTTTGCCACCGCTAGGCGGCCGCGCGGCAAATCCCAGACGATCTTGCCGCGGACATCAGGCATGTAGTCGACCAGCGGCGCGCAGAGCGAGGTCGTGAGCATGTCCACTGGGCGATTTGGCCAGCGCTGTTTCAGGACACGCACGACGGTATGGCCACGCACGAAATCGCCGATCCACATATAGGGGATGATCAGGATCGGGCGGGTATCGCCAGCGTCCTCGACCTCAATGCCTTGTATTGAATCAATATTCATATCTTTTATGCAGGAACCGGCGCCGTTTCGGCCTCGTCGGTAGCCGCTCTCCCTCCAGAGGTAAAGCGGGATGGAATTCTTCCACTAGGCAAGTTGCCTGCGCCGCCGGACTGGGGCAAAGCTGGCGCCGCACAAATCAGGGCAGGGATCGGCATGTTGCTGGTGACCGGCGGAGCCGGTTTTATCGGGTCGAATGTCGTGGCCGCGTTGAATGACGCCGGCCGCGCGGACGTTGTTGTTTGCGACGTGCTCGGCCATGACGGCAAGTGGCGCAATCTGGCGAAACGCCAGCTTGCCGATTTCGTGCCGCCTTCGGAGCTTTCGGCATGGCTGTCGGGCCGGAGGCTCGACGCGGTGATCCATCTCGGCGCGATCTCCGAGACGACGGCGACCGACGGCGATCTCGTGATCGACACCAATTTCCGCCTGTCCCTGCGATTGCTCGACTGGTGCACGGCCAATCCGACGCCGCTGATCTATGCGTCCTCGGCTGCGACCTATGGCGACGGCGAAGCCGGCTTTCGCGACGAGCAGACAGTCGAGGCGCTGAAGAAGCTGCAGCCTATGAATCTCTACGGTTGGAGCAAGCATCTGTTCGATCTCGCCGTGGCTGAGCGCGCTGTGCGCGGCGAAAAATTGCCGCCGCAATGGGCGGGTTTGAAATTCTTCAACGTGTTCGGCCCGAACGAATATCACAAGGGCACGATGATGAGCGTGCTGGCGCGGCGCTTCGGTGACATCAAGGCGGGCCGACCGGTGCAATTGTTCAAGTCGCATCGCGATGGCATTGCAGACGGCGACCAGCGGCGCGACTTCATCTATGTCGACGACACCGTGCGGGTGATGATGTGGCTGCTCGCCACGCCATCGGTCAGCGGGCTGTTCAATGTCGGAACCGGCACCGCACGCAGTTTCCGGGACCTGATGCTGTCGGCCTATGCCGCACTCGGGCGGCCGCCGAACATCGAATATATCGACATGCCCGAGCAGATCCGGGGCAGCTATCAATATTTCACGGAAGCCGATGTCGATCGCCTGCAGCGTGCGGGTTATAACGGCGGTTTCACGCGGCTTGAGGACGCCGTCGATGCTTACGTGAACGGCTTCCTCGATCGTCCCGACCGCTACCGCTGACCGGGCCAAGGAAAGAGATGTTCGATTTCGAAACTCTGTCGCAGGCGCTTTCCCGGCGAACCGTGCTCTGCATCGGCGACCTGATGCTCGACGAATTCGTCTATGGCGAGGTGTCGCGGATTTCGCCGGAGGCGCCGGCGCCGGTGATTGCGGTCCAGCGCAGCGAGACCAATGTCGGCGGCGCCGGCAATGTCGCGCGCAACATCGCTTCGCTCGGTGGCCGCTGCATTTTTGTCGGCCTCGTCGGCGCGGACGAGGCGGGCGCGACGCTGAAGGCGGCGCTGGTGGCCGAGAGCGGCATCGAAAGCCGGCTGGTGTGCGACAACGCGCGCCCGACGACGCGGAAGGTGCGCTTCGTCTCCGAGCATTTTTCCACTCACATGCTGCGCGCGGACTGGGAGCAGGCGCAACCGGCGGCAGGCGAGGTCGAGCAGCAGCTTATCGACACGATCCTCCCTGAGCTTGCCCGCACCGACATTGTGCTTCTGTCGGACTATGCCAAGGGCGTACTTACGGCGCGCGTGATCCGCAACACCATCGACGCCGCGCGCAAGCTTGGCAAGCGCGTGATCGTCGATCCCAAGAGCCTCAATCTCGCGATCTATCGCGGCGCGACGCTGCTCACCCCCAACCGCAAGGAATTCGCCGAGGCGACGCGCAGCCGCGCCGAGACGCCCGATGCGATCGCGGAAGCTGCCGAGGATGCGATGCGGCTCGCCGATTGCGAGGCGATGCTGGTGACGCAGGGCGAGCACGGCATGACGCTGGTGGTGCGCGACGGCGAAACCGTCCATGTGCCGGCGTTGCCGGTGAAGGTCCGCGACGTCTCCGGCGCCGGCGACACCGTTGCAGCTGCGCTCGCGCTGTCCCTCGCAGCCAACGCCGATTGGGAGACGGCGTTGCGGGTGGCAAGCGCGGCGGCCGCAGTCGCCGTGGGCAAAACCGGCACCGCGACGGTGACGCCAGCCGAACTCAGACGAAAGATCCTGCCGCATGCCTCGCTTGCGGCGGAAGAGAAGATCGTCGCGGCCGGCGGAGATCTCGGCGCCCAGCTCGGCGAATGGCGTCGGCAGGGCCTGCGCGTCGGCTTCACCAATGGCTGCTTCGACATCCTGCATCCCGGCCACGTCAAGGTGTTGACGGCGGCGCGCGGCGCCTGCGACCGGCTGATCGTTGGCCTCAACAGTGACGCTTCGGTCAGGCGCCTGAAGGGGCCAGACCGCCCGGTGCAGGACGAGCGCGCGCGGGCGGAAGTGTTGGCGGCGCTGGAGGCGGTCGATCTCGTCGCCATTTTCGAGGAGGACACGCCGATCAAGCTGATCACGGCGATCAAGCCGAGCGTGCTGGTCAAGGGCGGCGACTATACCCGCGAGCAGGTAGTCGGCCATGAGATCGTCGAAGCCCATGGCGGCGAGGTGCTGCTGGTCGACATCCTGCCCGGCTTCAGCACGACCTCGCTGGTCGCCCGCGCCCGCGGAGGAAAGGCGTGAGCACAACGGCGGGCTTTTCCCCCGCAAGCGCGGCGCTGCCGGCCTGGCGCAACCCTGCCGCCTGGACCAAAGCGGCCGACATCGTCGCCGTGCTGATCGCGCTGTCCCTGCCATGGTCGACCTCGCTGGTCGGCATCTTCGGCGCGGTGTTTGTGGTCGTGGTCGCGCCGACGCTCGATCTGAAGTCTTTCCTGCAATCGCTGCAGCGGCCGATCGTGGCGCTGCCGATCGCGCTGTTCCTGCTCGCGGTCGTCGGCATGCTGTGGTCGGACGCGCCCTGGGGCGCGCGCACCTATGCCGTGAGCCCGACGGCCAAGCTCCTCGTGCTGCCGTTCCTGCTTTATCATTTCGAGCGCTCGACGCGCGGCATGTGGGTGTTTACCGCCTTCCTGGTCTCCTGCACGCTCCTGGTGGTGATGTCATGGCTGGTGTTCCTGCAGCCCAGCCTGTCGCTAAAGCCGCCTATTGACGCCGAGCGCGGCATCTTCGTGAAGAACTACATCGACCAGAGCCAGGAGTTCACGCTCTGCGCGGTGGCACTGGCCTATCCCATCGTCACCCTGCTGCGCGCGAAGAAATTTGCGCTGGCCGGCCTGCTGGTTGCGATTGCGTTGAGCTTTTTCATCAACATGGCCTTCGTGGTCGTCTCGCGGACAGCGCTGGTCACCGTGCCAGTGATGTTTGCGGTGTTCGCGCTCCTGCATCTGAGATGGCGCAGCATCCTGATCATTGTCGGAGCGGTAGCAATATTGGCGGCGGTCGCCTGGCAGGCCTCGCCGCAACTGCGCTTGACCGCGGAGACCTTCAGCAGTGACTATCGGGAATACAAGGAGCAGAACCGAGCGACCTCGATCGGGCTCCGGCTCGAATACTGGCGCAAATCGCTGGGCTTCATCGCCGATGCGCCCCTGATCGGCCACGGCACCGGCGCCACCCGCGGGCTGTTCGCGCAGGTCGCGACCCATGAGGCTTACAAGGCGACCAGCGACGTAGTCGGCAATCCACACAACCAGACATTGAACGTCGCAGTGCAATGGGGCATAGTTGGCGTCGTCATCCTCTATGCCATGTGGTTCTGGCATCTACGACTGTTTCGGGGCGAGGGGCTGGTCAACTGGATCGGGCTCCTGGTGGTCGTGCAAAATGTCTTTACCTCGTTGTTCAATTCGCACATCTTCGATTTCCACGAGGGCTGGATGTACGTGCTCGGCGTCGGCGTCGCGGGCGGCATGGTATTGAAGGCGAAATCGGACGGCTCGGCCGCAAGACCCTTGAGCCCGGCCACGCCATGATCTCTGGCATGCACGCTGCATATGGGCTATCAGCAGCCCCGAACGCTGTTGCAGACTTCTTGGTCCTTGGCCCGTCCATCACATGACGCGCTTCTCTCAACTCACGGCACGCAACTTCCTGATTGTGATGCATGACGCGATTGCGACCGCATTCGCGCTCCTGGCGGCGTTCTACCTCCGCTTCGAAGGCGATCTGCTCACCGATCGCCTGCCGCTGTTGCTGCGCATCCTGCCCTGGTTCGTCGCCTTCAGCGTGATCGTCTGTTATGTTTTCAATCTCACCACCTCGAAATGGCGTTTCATCTCGCTGCCAGACGCCCTCAACATCCTGCGCGCCTCGGCGGTCCTGACGCTGGCGCTGGTCGTTCTCGACTACGTCTTCATCTTCATCGCGCCGAGCTTTCATGGAACCGTGTTTTTCGGCCGCATCACGATCATCCTCTATTTCTTCCTGCAGGTGTTCTCGCTGGGCGCACTTCGCTTCGGCTACCGCTATTTCCGCTACTCGCGCACGCGCCACCATGCCCGCACCGAGGACGCGGCGCCGACGCTCCTGGTCGGGCGTGCGGCAGATGCCGAGATCGTGCTGCGCGGGATCGAGAACGGCGCAATCAAGCGGATCTGGCCGATCGGCGTGCTTTCGCCGTCGAATTCCGACCTCGGCCAGCAGATCCGCAACATCCCGGTGCTCGGCGGCGTCGACGATGTCGAAACCGTGATCCGCGAGTTCCAGAACCGCGAGAAGCCGATCAAGCGGGTGGTGATGACGCCGTCGGCGTTCGAGCCCGACGCGCATCCGGAATCGGTGCTGATGCGGGCAAGGCGGCTGGGCGTGATGGTCAGCCGCCTGCCATCTCTCGAGGGCGGCGATGCGCCGCGGCTGACCAATGTTGCGGTCGAAGACCTCCTGCTGCGCCCGAGCGCGACCATCGACTATGTGCGGCTGGAAGGGCTGGTGAAGGGCAAGAGCGTCATCGTCACCGGCGGTGGCGGCTCGATCGGCGCCGAAATCTGCGACCGCGTCGTGACGTTCGGCGCCGCCCGCCTGCTGGTGCTCGAGCATTCCGAGCCGGCGCTCTATGCGGTCACCGAGGCGCTCGCGGCACGCGGCGTCCAGGCGGCGGTGGAGGGCCGCATCGCCGACATCCGCGATCGCGAGCGCGTCCTGCGGCTGATGCGCGAATTCAAGCCTGATATCGTGTTCCATGCGGCGGCGCTGAAACACGTGCCGATCCTCGAGCGCGACTGGAGCGAGGGCGTCAAGACCAACATCTTCGGATCGGTGAACGTTGCGGACGCCGCACGCGAAGCCGGCGCCAAGGCGATGGTGATGATCTCCACCGACAAGGCAATCGAGCCTGTCTCGATGCTGGGCCTGACCAAGCGCTTTGCCGAAATGTATTGTCAGGCGCTCGATCACGATCTCGCCGTGCAGTTCGGCGACAAGCCCCATATGCGCCTGATCTCGGTCCGGTTCGGCAATGTGCTGGCGTCGAACGGGTCGGTGGTGCCGAAATTCAAGGCCCAGATCGAGGCGGGCGGTCCGGTCACCGTCACGCACCCCGACATGGTGCGTTATTTCATGACCATCCGCGAAGCCTGCGATCTCGTGCTGACTGCGGCCACGCACGCGTTGACGCCGGCGCGGCCCGACGTCTCGGTCTACGTCCTCGAAATGGGCCAGCCGGTCAAGATCGTCGAGCTTGCCGAGCGGATGATACGCCTGTCCGGCCTGCAGCCCGGTATCGATGTCGATATTGTCTTCAGCGGGATGCGGCCGGGCGAGCGGCTGAACGAGATCCTGTTTGCGAGCGAGGAGCCGACGGTCGAGATCGGAATCGCAGGCATCATGGCGGCCAAGCCGAACGAGCCGCCGATGGTGACCCTGCGCAAATGGCTCGCCGCGCTGGAAGAGGCGATCGCCAAGGACGATCGCGCCACCATCCGCGCCGTGCTCAAGGATGCCGTGCCTGAATTCGGATCGAACGCCGCGTGATCCGGTCCTGATCCGCGAGACCATCGATGCAAAAGCCCGGAAAAGTCGTCGTCGTCAGTCAGCACTATCCGCCGGACCAAAGCACGACTGCTGCGATCATGGCTGCGATAGCAAACCGCCTCGCGAAGGAGGCGGACGTGCTGGTGGTGTCGGGGTGGCCGGGCTCCGCGTCGAAATCTGCAGCCGATCGGCCGGCGGTCGAGGAGGTCAAGAACTGGATGCCGGGCAAGGCCGCGCTCCTCAAGCGCGCCGCCGCGGAGCTGCTGTTCACCGCGCGCATCTTCTTCGCCCTTCTCAAACGACTTGGGCCCGGCGACGTCGCTCTGACCGTGACGGCCCCTTTTGTGTTGCCTTACGCCGTCGCCGCCGCGGCCAGATTGAAGCGCGCCCGGTCGATCCTGATCATGCACGATCTGTTTCCGGAGGTGCTCGTCCTGAGCGGCCTGCTGAAGTCGGGCTCGATCGTCACCAAAGCGATGCGCGCCATGAACGGGCTGATGTTCCGCGCGTTGACCACCGTCGTCATCATTGGCCGCGACAGCGAGAAGTTGCTGCTGAGCTATCGCGGCATGACGCGGGACAAGATCGAATTCATTCCGAACTGGACCACCATCAACCCTGCGGTTCGCCCAGTTGCGGCCGACAATCCCTTCCGCCGCGCGCTTGGCGGCCGCTTCATCGTCGGCCTTTCCGGCAACCTCGGATTTACGCATGATCCCGTGATCGTGTTCGAGGCGGCTCGCCAGCTGAAGGATGATCCCAGCATTCATTTCCTGCTTTCGGGCTGGGGGATGGGCTTCGACGAACTGAGGTCGATGCAGTCCGAAGCGAAGCTAGCCAATATCACGCTGGTGGACCGCGTTGCTGACGGAGAACTGCAGGATTTCCTGTCGGCCGCCGACATCTGGCTCATTCCTTATCGCAAGGATGTCGCCGGCGTCTCGGTGCCGAGCCGGTTCTACAATCTGCTTGCGGTCGGCCGGCCGGTCATCCTCATATCCGAGCCGGATGCCGAAGCCGCGCTGACGGTCGCCGAGCACGATCTCGGACGGGTTGTGATGCCGGGCATGCCGGCGCAATTGGCTGAGGCGATCCGCGCTGCATCGCGAACTCCCGATCCGACGCTTCCGGAGCGCGCCGTCGCGGTGGCGAGGAGCTATAGTCCTGAGCGTGCCTTGACAGGATATGCGGCCCTCATTCAGAGATTGATCGGTACAGCAGTATCGGAGTCGCGGTCGTGAGCAATGACCAGCCCGTGGTGTTGGTGACCGGAGCGAGTGGGTTCGTCGGCCGGCATATGTCGCCGGTGCTGGCGCGCAACGGTTGGGACGTGCGACGCGCCGTCCGCAAGCCGACAGGCAGCGCCGACGAGGTGACGATCGATTCGATCGGCCCCGTCACCGACTGGGGGGCCGCGCTCGCGGGCGTCGATGCGGTCGTGCATCTGGCGGCGCGCGTGCATCACAGGCGCGAGGAACACGCCGTCGAACTCTATCGCATCGTCAATCTTGAAGGCACGTTGCATCTGGCCCGTTGCGCGGCCAATGCCGGTGTCCGCCACTTTATCTTCGTCAGCACCGTGCTGGTGCACGGCCGAAGCACCGACGGCCGCACGCCATTCAGCGAGAACGACGTCCTGACCCCGCGCGGCCTCTATGGAATGTCGAAAGCGGCGGCCGAATCAGGATTGAGGCGTTTGGCGCAGGGCAGCCAGATGAGGGTCACGGTCATTCGGCCGCCATTGATCTACGGGTCCGGCGCCAAAGGCAATCTAGCTTTGCTCGAAAAGGCGATCGGTCTCGGCATCCCGCTCCCGTTTGCGGACGTGCGCAACCGTCGTGCGTTCGTCTCGGTGGAGAATCTGACATCATTCGTGCTGCATCGGCTTTCTCATCCCGATGGCCAGTTCAACATTTTCCTTGTCGCGGATGACGAGCAGGTGTCGACGCCAGAATTCATCGAGCTGCTCGCCGCCGCAGCAGGCAAACCGGCGCGCCTGTTTTCCATGCCGCGGCTGGTTTTGAGTTCATTGTTCAGCATTACCGGCCGCAACGAGGCCAATGAGAGCCTGTTCGGCTCGCTTGAGCTGGACCTGTCCAAGGTCGCCTCCACCGGCTGGCGGCCGCTGATCGGCCTCAACGAGGGCTTGAAGCGCGCCTTGCGCGGTTTCGACCACTGATCGATTAACCGGTCCGTCTGCGCGAAAACCTGTAGAGCAGCCATGCTACCGCGCTCGCGCCCACGAGCAGCAGAACGAGGCTCGCCGTCACCGAATCAAGGCGGATCGACAACATCGCGAGCAGCGCGAGCACGATGTTGAGCGCAAAGACCTCGCTGACGATGCGCGGCACCGCAAACCCATTGTCTGTCGCGCGCTGGTAGTAGTGCGAGCGGTGCGCCGTCCAGAATGTCTCGCCTCTGGTCAGCCGCCGCAGCAGCGTGATCGTGGCGTCGGCGAGGTAATAGAGCGGCAGCAGCAACGCCGCGGCGACATGCTGGTGAAAGGCGAGCTGCAGCAGGCACCAGCCGAGCAGGAGCCCGATCGGCAGGCTGCCGACGTCGCCAAGGAAGATCTTTGCCACGGGGCGATTGAAAGGAGAGAAACCGAGCAGCGCGCCGCAGAGCGCGGCTGCCACCAGCGCGGTCGAAGGCGGGAGCTGCGCCCAAAAGCCGAGCAGTGCGACTGCCGCCGTGATTGGCACCGCTTCTGCCGCCGTCATCAGGTCGAGCCCGTCCATGAAGTTGACGAGATTCACAAACCAGAGGCCCGCGATCAGCAGCAAGCCGCGTTCAATCCAGAACGGGACGGCCGATACGATCCTGAGATCGCCGGGCGCGGCAAACACGACCACAGCCACCGCGAGTCCCTGCAGCAACAGGCGCGGCAGCACGGGCACGGGCTTGACGTCATCGGCAAAGCCGACCGCGGCGATGAACAAGGTCGCACCGAAGACCGCGAGCGGGATCTGGAGCGTGCCACTGCCGCTCAATGCGACGAGCGTGCCTGCCGCTGCCAGCGTCGCCGCGATCACGGCGATCCCCGCGCCCTGCGGCGTCGGGATCCGGTGGGATGAGCGCGCATTGGGCTTGGCGAGCGCCACGCGCAACAGCATCGGCCGCAGCAGCCAGGTGAGGAACGCCGACAATAACGCAGCAAGCGCCGCGGCGGCGAGCGAAAGCGCGATATCAGCGTTGGTCATTCGATTGGCGACAGCGTTTGCTCGGGGACCTCGATCGGCTTGTGCCCTTGCGCTTTCTTCTCCGCACTGAGAATCCACACCAGCCCGCCAAATGCGCCGACGATGAACGATACGGCGCCGAACAGCAGCGAAACGTTGACGCCCTCGTTGACCGGCAGCCCTGCATAGCCGAAGGCGAGACCCATGCTCGCCTCGCGTACGCCCCAGCCGGCAATCGAAATCGGCAACATGGTGATCAACATCACTGGCGGCACCAGTTGAAAGATCTGGCTGAACAGCAGCGGCGCGGAAATGGACTGCACCACGCACCAGGCGATGACCACGGCCAGGACGTGAACAAGCAGGGAGAGCACCGCGACCTTCGGCCCGCGATCCCAGCTGAACAGCACCTTGTTTGCGATGACAGCGCAGGCGTGGATGTGGTGCGTGCCCCACCAGCGCTTCAGCCACGGCCACTTCAATGCGCCGAGCAAGAGAAAGCCGCCGCCAGCCGCAAGCGCCGCGAAATCGACCAGGAGCAGCGCAGATCGTCCCTGTGGATCGCTGATCAACCGGTAGCTCCACGGCAGGCTCGCAACGATCAGCACGGCGAGTGCGATCAGCCCGATGGCCCGGTCGACGAAGATCGAATAGGTCGCCGCGCGCCAGCCGGCGCCGGAGCGGGCGACCAGCCACAGCCGCACGGCATCGCCGCCGATCGACGACGGCAATGTCTGATTGAAAAAGCTCCCGATCACGTTGAAGCGCATCGCCTGCCCGGTTTCGAGCGGCGCCCCGCATTCGGCGCTGATCTCGCGCCATCGCAATACGCCGAGGAAGATCTGCAGGAAGGTGACCGCGATCGCGAGACCGATCCAGCCAAGGCTTTCGAAGCGAAGGCGCGCGGCGAGGTCATACAGGTTGACCTTGCGGAGCGAGAGGTAAAGCAACGCAGCCGAGATCAATATCTTGATGGTCGAAAGCAGTATCCGGCGCATCTCGTCCGCGTTTGCCAAGTTCGAGAAAGACGTCAAAAACGGCGCAAATCGGCGCCGCGCGCCGAATTTGGCCGCCTTGGTATGGGTTTAGGACTGATCTTGCAATAGCCGTTCGATCGCTCTTGCGGCATCCTCTAACCGGCGGGTAAAGAGGGCCTGAATGGGGACTGCCGGGTTGCCCCGGTATTTGGCTTGCATGCTCATAAGGGTTTACGCTGCCCACAAAAAATTCACCTGAAGGGACTAACCGGTGTGGTAGCGCTTGCCGGCGGAAAACCCGCCCGGCAGGGTTACGTGGTGCTGGTCGCGTCCGTGATCCCAGGCATTTTGCCGATGTCAACAATGTGAAGGGGATATGGACATCGGTTCCGGAGGGACGATGAGGACGTTAACTATCGTCGGGCAGCGCGATTATTACAGAATTCGAGGTTAGGATGGACCGAATTATTCCACTGATCATGTGCGGCGGGGCGGGCACGAGGCTGTGGCCGGCGTCGCGCGAGGTCCATCCGAAGCAGTTCCTGCCGTTGTTCGGGACCCGCTCGACCTTCCAGGAGACACTGCTCAGGGTGTCCGATCCGGCGCTGTTCGAGCGGCCGATCGTGATCACCAACAACGCCTATCGCTTCATGGTGCTGGAGCAACTGGCCGGCATCGGGCGCGAGGCGGACGTGCTGCTCGAGCCGGCGCGGCGCGACTCCGGGCCGGCGATCGCGGCCGGCGCGGCTTTCGCGCAAGCGCGCGATAGAGACGCGATCGTGCTGGCGCTCGCCGCCGATCACGTGGTGGGCGACACCGAAGCCTTCGTCGCCGCCTGCCGCGAGGGGTTGGCTGCCGCGAAAGCAGGCCGCATCGTCACCTTTGGCGTCAATCCCGAGCGCCCAGCGACCGAATACGGCTATATCAGCCCTGGCGATAGCATTTCGGGACAAGTGCGCGCGGTTGCAAAATTCGTCGAGAAGCCGGACGCGGCGACTGCAGCCGACTACATCAAATCAGGCTACCTCTGGAACAGCGGCAACTTCATGTTCCGCGCCGCCGTGCTGCTTGACGAGTACCGCAATTTCGATACCGCGAGTGTGCAGGCGGTGATCGAGGCGGCGACCAAGGCCGAGCGCGATCTCGGCTTCGTCAAGCTCGATGCGGATGGGTTCGGATCGGCGAAAGCGATCTCGATCGACTATGCGGTGATGGAAAAGACCGCGCGCGCGGCCGTGGTGCCGGTGTCCTGCGGCTGGTCGGATGTCGGCTCGTGGCACGCGGTGTGGGAATTGTCTGACAAAGACGGGCAGGGCAATGCCGCGCGCGGCGTTGCAGTCTTCGAAGACTCGCGCAACTGCAACGTTTCGACCGACCGCGCGCTGGTCGCGCTCGAGGGCGTCGACGATCTCGTGGTGGTCGCGACGCAGGATGCCATCCTGGTATCGCGGCAGAAGGATGCCAACGGCCTGAAGCGCCTGGTGGCGAAACTGAAGACGGTGGCGCCCGAGGTCACCGAGAACCACATAAAGGTCCATCGGCCCTGGGGCTCGTACCAGTCGGTCGACAATGGCGAACGCCACCAGGTCAAGCGCATCGTCGTCAAGCCGGGCGAGCGACTGTCGCTGCAGAAGCACCACCATCGTTCCGAACACTGGATCGTCGTGCGAGGTGCTGCGCGCGTCACCGTCAACGAAACGGTCAAAACCGTGCACGAGAACGAATCGATCTACATCCCGATCGGCGCGGTGCACCGGTTGGAGAACCCGGGCAAGATCCTCCTGGAATTGATCGAGGTGCAGACCGGCAGCTATCTCGGCGAGGACGACATCATCCGTATCGAGGACGATTATCAGCGCACCTGATGGTTGCTCCGCGCACCCGTTTCGCTTCCGATGGCCGGCCACGACGGTGTAATCTTTTGAATCAAAACGTGTCCGGATTTGCTTGTTGGCATTCGCCACATTTGTGACAGCATGCTATAGCGTCTGCGTGACGATGCTTCGGGGAAAGAAAGCACGTCGCGACAAGGGGATAGGGCTACGGCCTGATTCGGTGGAGTCGGGTTGGTCTGGGGAAGAACGCGCAACCGATGGGCGCCACCAAAAGTCTGTTGGGGTAATCACATGAGTTCCAAAGGGTCTGGGTTGGCCGCAAAAGCCGGGATCAGGCGTGCCTTGCGCGTCGGGGTGATCGGTGCGGGGGTTATGGGCAGCAACCATGCCCGCGTGCTGGCGGGATTGCCCGAGGTCACGCTGGTCGGGATCGTCGATCCCCTGGCTGAACATCGCGCGCGCGCCATTGCGATGGTCGGGTGCCGGGCGTTTACGACGCTCGATGAACTGCTCGCCGAAGGCGTCGATGCCGTGACGATCGCAGCGCCGACCCATCTGCATCACGAGATCGCGCTCGCCTGTATCGCGCGCAACGTCCATATCCTGGTCGAGAAGCCCGTCGCCTCCACGGTCGAGGAGGGCAACGACATCGTCACCGCCGCGCGGCAGGCCGGCGTGACGCTGATGGTCGGTCATGTCGAGCGCTTCAACCCGGCGGTTGCCGCGATCAAGCAGGCGATATCGGGCGAAGACATCCTCTCGATCGGCATTACCCGCGTCGGTCCGTTCCCCCCGCGCATGTCCAATGTCGGTGTCGTCATCGATCTGGCCGTGCATGACATCGACCTGATCCGCTGGTTCACCGAGTCTGAAATCGTCGACGTGCAGCCGCAGCTTTCGAGTGCCGTGGCGGAGCGCGAGGACATCGCGCTGTTGCAGTTCCGTACCGCTTCCGGGGTGCTCGCGCATATCAACACCAACTGGCTGACGCCGTTCAAGGCGCGGAGCGTCACGGTCGCCACGCGCGGCAAATATGTGATGGGCGATCTCCTGACCCGGCAGGTCACCGAGTGCTTCGGCTTCAAGCCGGACGGCAGCTATTCGATGCGGCATCTGCCGGTTGGCCACGACGAACCGTTGCGTGCCGAATTGATTGCGTTCCTCGATGCAGTGAGGAGCGGCAAGGAGCCGGCGGTATCAGGCAACGAGGGCGTCGCGAGTCTCGAGATCGCGATCAAATGTTTGGAAACGCCGGCCACGCCGGCCGCGACCATCGTTCGCAAGGCCCCGCGCCGCGTCGCCGGCTGATTTCATCCCTCATTCCCTCGCAAGGCCTCATGAACCAGCATATGCGTCCCGAACCGATTCCCTTCATCGACCTTGCCGCGCAGCGCCGCCGGCTTGGCGCATCCGTCGATGAGGCGGTCTCCCGCGTGCTCTCCCATTGCCAGTTCATCGGCGGACCGGAAGTGTCAGCGCTGGAGGCTGAGCTTGCAAAGTTCTCGGGCGCAAAACATGTGGTGAGCTGCGCCAGCGGCACCGACGCGCTCTTGATGGTGCTGATGGCCAAGAAGGTCGGCCCGGGCGATGCGGTGCTGTGCCCGTCCTTTACGTTCTGCGCAACCGGCGAATCAGTGGCGCTGACTGGCGCGACGCCGGTTTTCGTCGACGTCGATGAGACGACCTTCAACATGGATGCCGCCTCGCTGAAGCGTGGCATCGCGACCGCGAAGGCGCGCGGCCTCAAGCCCGTCGGCATCATTCCGGTCGACCTGTTCGGGCAGAGCGCCGATCACGGCGCGATCGGCGAGGTCGCCAAGGCCGAGGGTCTGTTCGTGCTCGACGACGCGGCCCAGGGCTTCGGCGCCAGCTACAAGGGGCGGCGGATCGGCACCTTTGGCCTGGCGACTGCGACCAGCTTCTTCCCGGCGAAGCCGCTCGGCTGCTTCGGCGATGGCGGCGCGATCTTCACCGACGACGACGACCTTGCGCAAACGCTGCGCAGCATCCGCGTGCACGGCCAGGGCTCCGACAAATACGACAACGTGCGCCTCGGCCTGACCGGGCGGCTCGACACCATGCAGGCGGCCGTGCTGCTCGAGAAGCTCAAGATCTTCGAGGACGAGATCGCCGCGCGAAATGAGGTCGCGGAGCGCTATGCGCGCGGGCTCGGCAATGTCGTGAAGGTGCCGCGTCTCGCCGCCGGCTGCAGCTCGATCTGGGCGTGCTACACCATCCGCCTGCCTGAGGGGACCGACCGCGACGGTTTTGCCGCGGCGCTGAAAGCTCAGGGCGTTCCGACCGCGATCTACTACACGAAGTCGATACATCAGCAGACCGCCTACCGCGACTTCCCGGTGGCTGAGGGCGGCCTGCCGGTCAGCGAACGGCTTTCGAATGACGTCATCAGCCTGCCGATTCACGCCTATCTCGACGAGGCGACGCAGGGGCGAATCATCGAGGCGGTGCGCGGCGCGCTGTCTTGATTTCGCCGCTTTGGGCGCGGCTTCACGTCACAGCAAAATTAGCCGTTCGGCTCTGATGCCATCGGCATCAAATATGCGCTAAGAAGCGGCGCATGCTTGGACGCATCTTCACCGTCGGCGGCTACACCCTGCTTTCGCGGCTGACGGGGCTCGCGCGCGACATCATGCTCGCCGCGATCCTCGGCGCGGGGCCGATTGCCGACGCCTTCCTTGTGGCCTGGCGCCTGCCGAACAATTTCCGCGCAATCTTCGCCGAAGGCGCGTTCAACACCGCGTTCATTCCTGCTTATGCCCATGTCCATGGCAAGGGCGGCGAGACGTCGGGGCGTCTGTTCGCCGACCGGATCTTCACGCTGCTATTCCTGTCGCAGCTCATCCTGCTGGCGCTAGCCTGGGCCTTCATGCCGCAGGTGCTGCGCGTCCTCGCGCCCGGCTTCACCGATGAGGCCGAGCAGCGCCAGCTTGCGATCGAGCTCACCCGGATCACCTTTCCGTATCTGCTGCTGATCACGATGGTGACGCTCTATGGCGGCATGCTCAACGTGATGCAGCGCTTTGCCAGCGCCGCCGGGGCCTCTATCCTCCTCAATCTATCGATGATGGCAACGCTGGCTCTGGCGGCGTCCTTCCCGACCGCGGGGCATGCTGCGGCCTGGGGCGTCCTGATCTCCGGCTTCCTGCAGTATTTCCTGCTCGCGGGCGATCTGGCGAGGCACGGCACGCTGCCGCGCTTTGCCATGCCGCGGCTGGACGAGGACGTCCGCGCTTTCTTCCGCGCGATCGGGCCGGCGACGCTGGGCTCGATGGGCACGCAGGTTGCCGTGTTCGCCGACACCATCATCGCGACGTTCCTGGCCGCCGGCGCGCTGTCGGCGCTCTATTACGCCGAGCGGCTCTACCAACTGCCGATCGGCGTGATCGGGATTGCCGTCGGCACGGTGCTGTTGCCGGAAATGTCGCGGCGGATCACGGCGGAGGATGTTGCGGGGGCTGCAGCCGCCCAGCGGCGCGCCTTTGACTTCACCCTGCTTGCGACCGTGCCCTTTGTCGCGGCCTTCCTCACCGTACCCGACATTATCGTGCGCGCGGCGTTTGCGCGCGGCGCCTTCACCAAGGCCGACGCCGCGGCGGCCGCAGCGACCTTGGCGGCCTATTCGATCGGCCTGATCCCGTTCGTGATGATTCGCAGCGCGGTCGCGACGTTTTACGCGCGCAAGGATACGGCAACGCCGATGAAGGCGTCGCTCACCGGGCTAGGCGCCAATCTGCTGTTGAAGATCGGCCTGATGGGCTCGCTCGCCCAGATCGGGCTCGCGCTCGCCACCGCGGTCGGCGCCTGGATCAACCTCTTGCTGGTGCTCGGCTTTGCGGTGCGCGCCGGCTATCTCGAGCTCGATCGTCGGATGATGCTGACCTTCGGGAAGTTCGCCGTCTCGGGCCTCGTGCTCGCGGGATCGCTGTGGTGGACCCAGCGATTCGCGGCCAGCTATTTTGCGCAGATGCATGTGCTGCGCGATGAAACCATCCTTGCGCTCCTGATTGCGGTCGGCGCCTTCGTCTATGGATTTTCCATCCTGGTGCTGTTCGGGCGCGGCTGGCTCTTTGCCTTGCGGCGCGGCTAGTTTTCGAGAGCATGATCCGGAAAAGTGGAGACCGGTTTTCCGAAAAAGATCATGCTCAAACAAAGAGCTAGAGCGGGATGACGATTCGAATAAAAGTCATCGCGCGCTAGTCAAATCAGCTTTTTGTTGCGGTGCTTCCAAGCTCCGCAATTCGCGGTTTGCGCTTCTTTCCCAACCGCGCCAATATGGCCGGAAACACGCCGACATGGCGTGGACAACAACAACGACAATTGGAGTGACGATGGCAGCCCCCATCAAATTCGGCGTCGGCCAGAGCGTACGCCGCAAGGAAGACGACGCGCTGATTCGCGGCATGGGCCGCTACACCGACGACGTCGCGCCGCAGCCGGCGTTGCATTCGCTGGTGCTGCGCTCGCCGCACGCGCATGCGAAATTCACCATCGACGTCGCCAAGGCGCGGGGCCTGCCAGGCGTCAGCCTGATCCTGACCGCGGCCGAAGTCGCCGATCTCGGCGACCTGCCATGCCTGTTCAACCTGGAGACCGACCCGTTCACCGGTCCGCCCTATCCGATTCTGGCCAAGGACGAGGTGCGCCATGTCGGCGATGCCGTCGCCTTCGTCGTCGCCGAGACGATCGATCAGGCGCGCGATGCGATCGAGGCGATCGACGTGCAGTGGACGCCGCTGCCGGCCGTGATCGGCGTCCTCAATGCCGTGAAACCGGGCGCGCCGCAGGTGTGGCCCGATAAGCCGGGCAACGTGCTGTTCGACGTCTCGATCGGCGACAAGAAGGCGACCGAAGAAGCCTTTGCCAAGGCGCACACGGTCGCGGAAATTTCGATCGTCAATCCGCGCATCGTCACCAACTTCATGGAGACGCGTGCGGCGGTCGCCGAATATGATGCGAAGAAGGATCATCTGACGCTGACGATCGGCAGCCAGGGCAGCCATCGCCTGCGCGACATTCTCTGCCAGAACATCCTGAAGATCCCGGTCGAGAACATGCGGGTGATCTGCCCCGATGTCGGCGGCGGCTTCGGCACAAAGCTGTTTCCCTACCGCGAATATGCGCTGGTCGCGGTCGCCGCGCGCCAGTTGAAAAAGACCGTCAAATGGACGGCGGATCGCGCCGATCACTTCATGGGCGACTCGCAGGGACGCGACAACGTCACGACCGCCAAGATGGCGCTCGCCGAGGACGGCAAGTTCTTAGGGATGGATGTCGACCTGATGGGCGACATGGGCGGCTATCTCTCGACCTTCGGCCCGTATATTCCGCATGGCGGCGCCGGCATGCTGCCGGGGCTCTACGACATCCAGGCCTTCCATTGCCGCGTCCGCACCGTGTTCACCAACACCGTGCCGGTGGATGCCTATCGCGGCGCCGGGCGGCCGGAGGCGGCCTACGTCATCGAACGCCTGGTTGATGCCGCCGCGCGAAAACTCGACATGACGCCGGATGCTGTCAGGCGCAAGAACTTCATTCCGCCGAAGTCGCTGCCCTACAAGACCGCGACCGGGAAGGTCTACGACTCCGGTGACTTCGCCGCGCATATGAAGCGCGCGATGGAGATTGCCGAGTGGAAGGAATTTCCCAAGCGCGCCAGGGCGGCGAAGAAGGACGGCCTGGTGCGCGGCATCGGGCTCGCGACCTATGTGGAGATCTGCGGCACCATGGGCGAGGAGACCGCGAACGTCGCGCTCGATCCCAATGGCGACGTCTCGATCCTGATCGGCACGCAATCGAGCGGGCAGGGCCACCAGACCGCCTATGCACAGATCGTGGCCGAGCAGTTCGGCGTGCCGCCGGAGCGCGTCCACATCCTGCAGGGCGACACCGACAAGATCGCAACAGGTCTTGGCACTGGCGGCTCGGCGTCGATCCCCACGGGCGGTGTCAGCGTGCAGCGCGCCACCTCCGCGCTCGGTGACAAGTTGAAGGAGATCGCGGCGCAGGCGCTGGAAGCAAGCGCCGGCGACCTCGAGATATCAGACGGCGTGATCCGCATCGCCGGCACCGACCGCTCGATCAGCTTTGCCGATCTCGCCAAGCGCCCCGGCATCGATCCGTCGAAGCTGAACGCCAGCGCGACCTTCGCCAGTGCCGACGGCACCTATCCGAATGGCACGCATCTCGCTGAAGTCGAGATCGATCCGGCGACCGGCATCATCAAGATCGTGAACTATGTCATCGTCGATGACTTCGGCGTGACACTGAACCCGCTGCTGCTGGCGGGCCAGGTTCACGGCGGCGCGATGCAGGGCATCGGGCAGGCGCTGATGGAGCAGGCGGTCTATAGCGCAACCGACGGCCAGCTCGTCACCGGCACCTTCATGGACTATGCGGTGCCGCGCGCCTCCGACGGTCCGTCCTTCGTGTTCGAGACCCACAACGTGCCCTGTGCGACCAATCCGCTCGGCGTCAAGGGCGCGGGCGAAGCGGGCGCGATCGGCTCATGCCCCGCGATTGTCAACGCGATCGTCGAAGGCCTGTGGCGCGAATACAAGATCGACCACATCGACATGCCCGCTACCCCCGAGCGGGTCTGGATCGCGATCCGCGAGGCGCAGCGGCGCCATAATCTCTAATGACGATTCCGTGCGCGGGAATAAATCCCCGCGCACGGGTTCTACTGGAGAAGCGGCGATAGGGGCACGCCCGGCAAAGCTTCACGAAAAGGAGAATTCGCGGATGAAGCGGATGGTAATGGTGGTGTGCGGCGTGCTGCTCGGTGCGAGCGCCGTCATGGCGCAGCAGGAGATCGCGGTTCAGCAGGACAACCTGATGCGGGCGCAGGCGAAGAGCATGTACACCGTGATCGGGAAAATGGTGAAGGGCGATATCCCCTACGACCAGAAGGCGGTCGATACCGCGCTCGCCGATCTCGAAACGAACGTCGCCAAGATCGCCACGGTCTTTGCCACCAACCCCAAGGAAGACGTGAAGGACGCCACCTACACTTCGTCGCCCAAGATCTGGCAGAACAAGGCCGATTTCGATTCCAAGATCCCGCCGGTCACGAAGGCGATCGTCGACTTCAAAGGCAAGGTCAAAAATCTCGATCAGTTGAAGGTGGCCTACACCAGCATCAACGACCGCTGCGGCGGGTGTCACGACATCTATCGTGTCAAATTGAAGTGATGCGAGGCTTCACCTCTCCCGCTTGCGGGAGAGGTCGGTGCGTAAGCGCCGGGTGAGGGATCTCTCCACTCCGGGAATCCCAATGCGGAGACACCCCCACCCCAACCCTCCCCCGCAAGAGCGGGAGAGGGGGCGCAGCTACACCGTGGCCAGTTCAATAGCCGCGAAATGACAGAGGCGGATGCAGGAGCATCCGCTTTCAGGGATAAGCGCTTGCGGCTGGCTTACTTCACGACCTGGCCGCGGATCTCGCCGCCCGGATTGGCCGCGGTGTGGACGTTCACGTAATACTTGCCGGCCAGGAAATCAGCGGCCTGCGCATCCGTCAGTGTGGCGCTGCCTTCGGCGGGGCTCGAGGCGATATTCGGGATCGGGACGGCGACGCCGCTATTCTTGCCGGCTTCGGCGGGACCGTGGAAATGCGCCGCAGTGGCGGGGCCGGTGAGGCCGGAATAGCTGACCTTCCAGCTCAGCTTCTTGGTCGCGGGATCGTAGTCGATATCGGCGGTTCCGGTTCCGGCGCTGTTGTTCGGCGGCACTTCCGATTTGCTGTCCAACGGCACCTTGTACTTGTCGGCGAGAGCAGGAGCGGCAAACACGATGGCGGCTCCGAGCGCGAGCGTAGCAAGCATGGTCTTGTTCGGCATGGTTTTTCTCCCTGTTGGTATCGGAATGGTGTCGACCTCAAAACAATGGCTTTTTCGCTTTATTCCCAAAATCGCCCGCGAGCGCGGAAAATTTCGAGCAAGCGTATGGCCGAAACTCTCTCCATATTAGCCGCTCGATCGACGAACTGGAGCATATGCGGTTCTGATTGTACCGAGGCTCCAGATTCTTGTCTTGACGAGTTTTCTTCGCGAACCGGTGTCCGCCCTCGGATCAAGTCCGAGGGCATGCTTCGCTTGAAAACGCTCCAATAACGGGTCGGACCATGTTGCGACGAACATATCCCGCGATCATCCTCGCCGGCATTGTCGCCATCGGCGTCTATTGGTGGATGACCATACCTTCGACGATTGCGGCCAGCGCGTTGCCGGCCTATCGGCCTGACATCGGCAACGGCTCCACCATCTTCAACGCGGGCGGATGTTCGTCCTGCCACGCCGTGCCGAACCAGCCCGATCGGACCCGGCTCGGCGGCGGGCTCCCGATTCCGTCACCGTTCGGCACCTTCTATGCGCCGAATATCTCGCCCGATCCCAACGACGGCATCGGCCGATGGAGCGAGGACGATTTCGTCGCCGCGGTCATGAAGGGGACTTCGCCGGACGACACCCATTTCTTCCCGGCGTTTCCCTACACCTCCTACCAGCATGCGAAGATCGACGACGTCCGCGACCTCTTCGCCTTCATCAAGACGCTGCCGCCGGTCGCGGGCAAGGTGCGCGATCACGACGTGCCGTTTCCCTTCAACATTCGCCGCAACATCGGCGTCTGGAAATTCCTGTTCATGGATGGCAAGCCGTTCACCCCGGACCCGACACGCTCCGCGCAGTGGAATCGCGGAGCCTATCTCGTGAACAGTTTCGGCCATTGCGCGGAGTGCCACAGCCCGCGCAATTTCCTGGGCGGTATCATCCGCGCGCAACGCTTTGCTGGCGGACCGAATCCGGAAGGCGAGGGCTGGGTGCCCAACATCACGCAGAAGAATCTCGGAGACTGGAGCGTGAAGGATTTCGCGTATTTCCTGAAGACCGGCGAACTGCCGGAGGGCGATAACGCCAGCGGATTGATGGCGCGCGTGATCAAGAACACCTCGCAATTGTCCGATGACGATCGCGCGGCAATGGCGGATTATCTCAAATCGCTGCCACCGGTCGAGGGACCGACGCCGCCGAAGCGGAGCGGGAGCAAGAGCTAGGACGTTTTCTTATAAGCGCTTGATGTCCACCTTCGTGTGCTCCCGACTCGCGCAGGGCCGGCGGCGTTCTCCACCGCTGCTTGCCGCACGCTCATGGTTAGCCCCAATTCACGCGGGCGCCGTGACTTCGCCGGAGGTCTCTACATTGAGGATGACCTTCCCTTTCACCGGTGATCGTCGTTGGCCTTCCAACATCAGGTGGGCGTCTCGCGCACCGGCAAAAGGAAGAACTGCGCCGACGCAGGTCTTCAGTTCACCGCGATCAATGAGATCGGCAATTTCGCGCAGACGCTCGGTGGTCACTTCCACCAGGAAGAAGGCCGCAGTGGCCCCGTGGTGCTTTGCAAGGGCTTGATCAGGCGGGGATACGGCGGAGATCAGCTTGCCACCGGGGCGAAGACCCTGAAAAGAACGCGTTTGCGTTTCGCCTCCGACGAGGTCCAGTACCGCGTCCGCGTCCTTCACCTCTTCCTCGAAGCGTTGCGTATGATAGTCCAATACCGTGTCGGCACCGAGGGACCGCACGTACTCGATGTCTTTGGTCCCCGCCGTCGCTATTGAACGAAGGCGAGCGCGACGAGCCAGTTGAACCGCATAGGCTCCGACGCTTCCCGCAGCGCCTTGAATAACGACCGTCTGCCCGGCTTCGAGGCGAGCGTGGTCGAACAGGGCTTGCCACGCCGTGACTGCAACGACGGGAACGGAAGCCGCTTCGGCATAGCTCAGCGAGGTTGGTTTCCTCGCGAGCATCCCGGCAGAGGCTACGGCGTATTCTGCGTAAGCGCCAAGGAATTGGGTGTTGGTCACTCCGAAGACCTGATCTCCGACAGCGATGTCGGAAATGCCCGATCCCACGGCCGCGATTGTTCCTGACAAATCAGAGCCGAGCGTAAGAGGAAGAGGCTGCGGCAACGCGCTCTTGCCGGCCCTGATCCAGCCGTCCCAGGGACCGACTCCTGCTGCGTGAACATCGACAAGAACCTCGCCCGGACCAGGATCTGGCCTGGGAACCCGTTCCAACATCATCACTTCCGGCGGTCCGAATTTGTGTACTCGCCATGCCAACATGGAAGAGCGAGCAGGACCTTGGGACACATCGCCGACGTGGGTACTTGTCATGTTGGTCTCCATACTAATTGCGGGTCAGATTCCGCTATTCACCGTCTCAAGCTCCTGCGCACCTCCAGCCGCACTTCAGCCGCCGCTAACAAGTGCTACTCGGTGTGGGCAAGTCCGGTTAATCGCGCATAGCCGCCAACGATGTCAGCGAGTTCTGCAGACGTAATCACATCTTCCAGGCGGTTGAAGCCGTTTGGTGCGCGCTCGGCCACCAGATCCAGCACGCGCTCAGGACCGCCTCTACGATTGTTGCGCACAACTTCGGCAGTTTTGGGCAATCTCTCGGCCTCATAGGCGCTGAGCGCCGCCTCAGGTGCCATTTCGGACAAGAGCCTCGCCAGGCATCTCGCATCGAGAATGGCTTGGGCTGAGCCGTTCGAGCCGGTCGGATACATGGGATGTGCCGCATCGCCTAGCAACGTCACGCGCCCTTGACTCCACCAGGGAAGCGGATCGCGATCGCACTCCGGGTACTCAAAAAACTGCGGCGTGGCCCGGATCAGCGCCTCGACATCGAGAAAGGGTAGCCGCAGGCGCTTCGCGAACGGTAGCACCTCCTCAAGCTTGCCGGGGCGAGACCAGTTTTCACGTCGGGGCGGCGGCGATGCGCCGTTCGCCACCTTCCCGTTCATCACCCAGTTGGTCAGCCGCGTTCCCGCCGATCCGCCCTCGGCGATCGGATAGACAGTCAGCTTGGCCATCGAGTCGGCGGCGATCAGCATGACATTGCCGCCCTCGAAAACCGGCCAATCCACTGCTCCTCGCCACAGCTGACTGCCTTGCCAGCGGATGCCGCCGTCCGCAGGATGCAGCAGGGCCCGCAGTACCGAGTGGATGCCGTCAGCACCTGCCAGCACATCGCCACGCTCTTCCACTTCGGCGCCATCGGCCAGCGTGAACCGCGCCGTGACGCCGTCGCTGCCCTGAGTAAAACTCTGCAGCCGATGACCGTTGCGCAAGCTGCCGGCCGGCAAGCGCGCCTGCGTCGCTCGCCAAAGAACGCCGTGCAACCTGCCACGATGGATTGAAAGCTGAGGCATATCGTGCCCGCCCCAGAGGCCGCACTCGCCAGCCCATATCTGTTGTCCGAGGTGATTCACATACCGCAGTTCGCGCGTGCGGATGGCGATATCGTCGAGCTCCCCCAACAAGCCGAGCGACATGAGAACGCGGGCGCTGTGCGGAAGGATATTTATGCCCACCTCGAAGACGGTGCAGGGAACGCCGAGCTGATGCAGCGACAATGCCAGCGTTAGTCCGCCGATTCCTCCTCCCGCAATAAGAACGCGCCGGTTGAGAGATCCATCTTGGCCCTTATTTTGCGGGCTGCCGGTCGATGGCTCATGATTCTTGTTCATCGGATCGTCTTTCGTTACGGGATTTACTGAGCTGTTGCAGCGCCGCCCGTGTCTCCGGGAAGCAGCAATTCGATTGCCCGCACTGACATCTGATTTAATCGCGGCCAGGCATCCGTGATGGCGCCCGCATTGAGGGTGCCGAAGTGTGCTCCCTTCTTTATTGCGCGGCGGGCGGACGTAGCGACAGCACGAAGATCGAGGTTTTCTCGTCAGGCCCGAACGGGCCGGGCACCTTGTGACTCACCGGCTTGAGACTCATTAGATAATCCGCGATCGCTTCAGCATCTTGCTTTGTGAGCTTTGAAAAGGCCTGCCACGGCATGATGGTTGCAAGTCTGCGCCCGTCCGGGCGCGTGCCTGTCTGAAACGCCGCGATGATCTGGTCCTTGGTCCAGTTGCCAAGACCGGTCTCCTTATCCGGCGTAAGGTTCGGCCCAACGAAAACGCCCACTTTCAGGATATCGAATCCGACATCCGAACCGCCCAGATAGCGCGCCGCGTCCGACTTTCCGCGGAGAGAGCCCGGCGTGTGGCAGTCATTGCAGCCGCCGAGTTCGACAAGGTATTTACCGCGTGCAAGCTGCGCAGTCGAAGCCGAGGCTGACTCGGCTGAGCCGTTCCAGCCCATCGCGGCGGCGGCGATGACGCACGTGAGGAAGGCGGCAGGAGATCGTGTTTTCGGCTTCAAGGCTTGATTCTTGTTCATCGGCATCGTCTTTCGGGAAAGGATTTGTTGAGCCGTTGTGGCTCGGCCGCCGGCTGAGTGTCGCGCAAGGAGCAACTCGATTGCCGACATTGACATCTGGTTTAGTCGCGACCGGCCTCTATGATGGCCCTCGCTATCCGATCCGGATGCGTGAAGCATATTTCATGAGACCCCGGAATCTGGATGAGGCGGAAAAGTCCAAGCTTCTCCGAAAGCCTCGGATGCCACGGATGGCTATGCGAGCCCGCTATATCCTCGGTGCAGTTGATATAGGACTTGCCAACGTCCATGTCGGCCGGATTGTCGGATAGACAGATCTTGTCCCTGAAGGTTTGCATCGGGTGCGGATTGAGCATGTTGTAGGCTATTTGCGCTGTCTCAAGGTCGCCATCATTGATGAAAGCTTCATGCCAGAGCGGGAACGGCAACAGGATCGAACCATCATTCCGTTCTGCTGCGAGGGCCTCTATCGCGGCGACATGATGTGGTGCAGTCATATCGAGGAGGGACTCTCCGTCATTGGGAACAAAGGCGTTCCAATAGACCAGGCGCCGGATGCGGCGTAGAACGCGATCGGCCACTCCCGTAATCACCATTCCACCGTAGCTGTGCCCGACGAGTATTGCGTCCTCGGTGCCGGTTTCTTCCAGATATTCGACGATCGAATCTATGGCTTCTGACAAGCCGACTGTTTTCGAGTCACCCGGCCGATTGCCTTTTATTGTAGGGGTGTGGACATCATGTCCCATCGCCTGAATGTGGGAAGCCACAAGCAGGAGTTCGGCACCTGTGTGCCAAGCGCCATGTACAAGCACGTAGTTCGCCATGCACTTTGCCTTTGTTCACGATCAATACTTGTCGCACGCCACACCCGTGTAGGGTGCAGTTGCGATCGGACTGACCGAAAGCGAAACGATTGCGGACCGGAGGCGGATACGCAGAAGATGTTGCCACAGTGTCCTGCACCGGTGACGGTGGATCCGCGTCAACCGGCGCTACCGATTAGAGGTAGGGGGTAGCCTGATCAGCAACAGTACCAAGATTGGCAACTCTCAATGTACCATCGAGAGACTTCGCATTGACGTTCATTGCGCAGTGCTATCGCGCCAATTCCAATAGCCGACTACAGTCCGCCGGCAGCCGCCGTTCATTGAGGTTGGTCACGCCGAGCAGCAATCCTTGCTGCCGGGGAGGCTGCATGTACCACTGCGACAGGGGAGCCGGGGCCAAGCCGACCTGTAGGGCGCGCGAAGCGATGTCCACGTCTGACACAGACTCGGGAAGCAAGAGAACCACTGCCAGACCGGCGCTTGCTTGCACCTTTATCGAGTCTGACGCCATCTCTCCCAGGCAACGAAGCAAGGTTTCCCGTCGGGCGGCGTAAAGCCGCTTCATGCGGCGCAGATGGCGAATGTAGTGCCCTTCGCGCAGGAATTCCGCCACAGCGCGCTGGATGGCCGCAGCCGGCGCTGGCGCCAGGCTAGCCGCGAGTTCACCGAACGGATGAGTCAGTTCCTGCGGCACGACCATGAAACCCAGGCGCAGCGCCGGACTGATCGTCTTGCTGAAACTGCCGATGTGCAGCACCCGTCCTCCATGATCGAGAGATGCAAGAGCCGGAGCCGCCCGTCCTTGCAGCTGCAGTTCGCTGAGGTAATCGTCCTCGATGATCCAGGCGGCGTTCCGCCGAGCCCAGGCGATCAGTGCTAGCCGCCGCGGCAGCGACATCGTCATGCCGAGCGGCGCCTGCTGGCCCGGTGTTACAACTGCCAGTGCCGCTCCACTGGCGGTCTGGACACCAGCGGCGACATCAAGTCCTTCTGCATCGACCGGGACGGCTGTCACAGGCACGCCGGCCAGACCGAGCGCGGTGCGCGTGAGCGGGAAGCCTGGATCCTCGATCCAGGCTCCCATCCTTCCAAGCTGAAGCCCTCGGATCGCCAGACCGAGTGCACCAGAGAATCCGCCCGTTACGAGCACCTGAGAGGGGCTGCACCGAATGCCGCGGGCCAGCCCCAAGTAAGCCGCGATTTCCTTTCGCAACTCCGGATCGCCACGCGGATCCGGATATGTCACCGGTGCTGCTGCGGCCCGCCGGCTCTCACGCATCAGGATGCGTGACCACAGCTTGAACGGAAAGGCGTCTTGAGAGGGTACGCCCATCTGAAATGGCCGTGGTGCGCTTCCGAACTCATAAAAGAGGTCCGGCAGAAGCGGGGCCTCCTGCGATCGGTCGGGCATCGAGGATCGGGACGGCCGCTCGGCCACACGAGTTCCAGCTGGCCCGAGGCCGATCGCGAATTGCTCCGCGATGAGACGTTCGTAGGCCACACGCACGGTGCCGCGCGAGACCCCAAGCTGAGCGGCCAGATCGCGCCAGGAGGGCAACCGCGCGCCCGAGGCGAGCCGCCCGTTCTCGATGCCCTCTCGGATCGCCGAATAAATCTGCGCAGCCAGCGGAGTCCTTCTGGCACGATCGAGTTGGATGGGGAGGGCAGCCATCGCGCGATGGTACAGTCAAAATTGGCGATCTTGGTACTGTTTTATGATCAGGCGCAGCTCATCTATTCGCTAGCACCGGAGTGGTCCCGATCCATCAGGCTTGGTGGGAGCCGCTGCCCTGCACCGAGCAGTTCGGTAAGCGCGGTCACCAATGGCGAAGCGCTGTTCCACCTTCGCTTTCGGAAGCTACCCATGGCCCCGGGCATGAGATGTCGAACCGACTTTCCAACGCTGCAATATTTCCAGCAAAGAGACAAATGACCGAGGAGAAAATTACCATGAAGGCAATCGTGGTAACGGACCAGGCTGAGGGAACAGCCGGGATGAAGTTGGTGGAGCGCCGCGAGCCGCAGGCAGCGATAAACGACGTCGTCGTTCAGGTTCATGCGTCGGGATTCACCTGGGATGAGTTGACGTGGCCCTCGACCTGGACCGATCGCCTCGGCCGTGACCGGACGCCGGTGATTCCCGGGCAAGAGCTGGCCGGAGTGGTCACCGCTCTCGGCTATGGCACGAGGGGGCTGTCGGTGGGACAGCGGGTGTTTGGCCTCACGGACTCGTATCGCGGCGGCACGCTGGCCGAGTACGTGGCCGTCGAGGCACGCAATCTCGCGCCGCTGCCGGGCGATGTCGACTTCACAGTGGGCGCGAGCGTGGCGATGCCGGGCCTGACCGCGTGGCAGGGGCTGTTCGAGCACGGCCGCCTTCAGGCGGGGCAGAGCGTCCTCGTGCACGGCGCGGCCGGTGCAGTCGGTTCGATGGTGACACAACTCGCACGAAAGTTCGGCGCCTACGTCATCGGCACCGGACGCGCTGCCCACCGTCAGACGGCGATCGACTTCGGCGCGCAGGAATTCGTCGACCTCGAGAACGACGCCATGGAAGACGTCGGCGGAGTCGATCTGGTTTTCGATGTCTTCGGCGGAGACATCGCGAAGCGGTCCGCGGGCCTGATTCGAGCCGGAGGAACGCTGGTGACCATCGCCGGCCCGACCGAGGCACGGCCCGCCGACGGTCTGGCGGTCGATTTCGTTGTCGTGTCCGATCGCGCCCAACTGAGTGAGATCATCCAGCGAGTGCGAGACGGACGGCTGCGGACGAACATCGGCAACGTCTCGACCCTCGACGATGCCGTCGCCGCCTTCAACCCGACCGAGCGGATCAAGGCCAAGCGGATCAAGGGGAAGACGATCATCCGCGTTCGTCCGTGAGCGACACGCGCTCATCGATGCGCGCGGCCAGCCGGAGCTGTCCAGATCGGCCGACTGCGTCCTATCAGCCCGGGCAACCCGGGAAACTACCTATGGCCCCTGGCATGAGATGTCGAACGGGCTCTCTATCGCTGGAACATATCCAGCAAAGAGACAAATGACTGAGGAGAAAACTATCATGAAGGCAATCGTCGTAACGGACCAGGCGGCCGGAACGGCCGGGATGAAGCTGGTGAAGCGGCCCGAGCCGCAGGCGGCGATAAACGACGTCATCGTTCAGGTTCATGCGTCGGGATTCGTCCCGACTGAGCTGGCGTGGCCCTCGACCTGGACCGATCGCCTCGACCGTGACCGAACACCCTCGATCCCTGGGCACGAGCTGGCCGGAGTAGTCACCGCTCTCGGCTACGGCACGACGGGGCTGTCGGTGGGACAGCGAGTGTTCGGCCTCGCCGACTGGTATCGCGACGGCACGCTGGCGGAGTATGTAGCCATGGAGGCACGTAACCTCGCGCCGCTTCCGGGCGACGTCGATTTCACGGTGGGCGCGAGTCTGCCAATCTCGGGCCTCACCGCGTGGCAGGGACTGTTGCAGCACGGCCGCCTTCAGGCGGGGCACAGCGTCCTCGTGCACGGCGCGGCTGGCGCAGTCGGTTCGATGGTGACCCAGCTCGCACGAGAGTTCGGCGCCTATGTCATCGGCACCGGACGCGCCGCCGACCGTCAGACGGCGCTCGACTTCGGCGCGAAGGAGTTCGTTGACCTCGACAACGACGCCTTGGAAGACGTCGGCGGAGTCGATCTGGTGTTCGATGTCATCGGCGGCGACATCGGGAAGCGGTCCGCAGGCCTGATTCGAGCCGGAGGAACGCTGGTGTCCATCGTCGGGCCGGCTGAGGCACGGCCCGCCGACGGCCTCGCGGTCGACTTCGTCGTCGAGCCCGATCGTGCCCAACTGAGTGAGATCGTCCAGCGGGTGCGGGACGGACGACTGCGGACGAACATCGGCGACGTCTCGACCCTCGACGATGCCGTCGCCGCCTTAAACCCGACCGAGCGACGCAAGGGGAAGACAATCATACGCGTTCGTCCCTGAGCGACGCACGCCCATTGATGCACGCAGCCGGCCGGCGCTGTCCAGGACGGGCGGCTGCTTCCTATCAGCCCCCAGCCACCGAGAGGCATGCATGGCTTCCACGTTAAAGATCAACGGCGCACCCCAAGAGGTCGATGTCGATGTCGACGGCAAGACCGAGGCGCGCTTTTTCAGCCGAACGGCAGCCAACCGTCTCATGTCAATCTTCGATGGTATTGGCGAGCTTCAAACGCGCGATGGCCGTCCACTTGTAGTGGATGCGGGGCCCGGAACGGATTTTCATACCCTCTATCACGCTCGGGTCTTTCAATCTGACGACAAACTCGAAGCCGCCCTCGGCAGGCCGGACGTCCACCTCGGCTCGCCGCCAGCACCCTTCGCAGCGCCCGGCCGCATGAACGCGGATGGTATCTCGGTTTTCTACGGCACCAACAATCAGAAAGCGGCTATCGCAGAGGTGCGCCCGACTGTTGGTAGTCAGATCGCGGTCACCCAATTCGAGATCATCAGAAAGCTGCGACTGCTCGATTTGGCTGCCCTCAGTGACGTCCGCGTCACCGGAAGCCTTTGTGATTTCGGGTTAGCCGGGAGGATGGAGACCGCCGTATTCCTGCGGTTGCTGAGTGAGCGTATCATGCGGCCGGCGATGCCCGATGATGATCCGTTTGAATGCCTCGCAACGCAGGCCATAGCCGATTTTCTGGCGACGGAGGCTTCGGTGCCGATCGACGGCATCATTTTTCCATCCGGGCAGGCCGGCGGCGACAGTCTTTACGTCGTGCTTTTTCACAAGGCTGCCCGTATCGAGGCTCTGAATGTTCCGGAGGGAACAGAGATAAGCGCGAGTACGGGCTATTGGACAGAGGATGGCTGGGTAGAAGATTACGAGGTGGTTGAGAAAATAGCACCGGTACACAGGGAGGTTCATAAGAACGAGCAAGAGCTGGAAAGCCTGGACTTCACTGCAATTGCGGAAGCAATGCGTCTTGACCCGCGGAAGGTCGATTGGCGCGAAGCTAGTCTTCGCATCGTGCCCGAAAGCATGGAAGTGCATCGCGTAAAGCGTGCCCAATTCGCGACGGACGCATTCACGGTGAAACGGCATCGTCAGGAAAAACGGGACAGCATTGATCGTTAGGGGTGCCGCAAAAGCGCATCATGTGGATGCGAAAGGCAGCCATCGCAGGATGGTACAGCCGAAATCGGCAATCTTGGTACTGTTCTGTAAACAGGCGCAACGCATCTATTCGCCAGTACCAGCGACCGGAGTGATGCCGATGCATCAGGTTCGTGTGACCCCGGTCAATGCAGACAGCACAGATCGCAGACACGGAGATAGGAGTTTGACAATGGCCGACGTTATTTCTGGCGTTAAGATCCCCGATAGCAGGATCGCGCGCGAAGCCGCCGAACTCGTGCGACAACATGAAAACGAGATGTTGTTCAACCACTCGGTTCGAGTGTTTGTGTTCGGTGCGATGAAGGGAATCCGCCAGAACCTAAAATTCGACTCTGAATTGCTTTACGTCGCTGCGCTGTTTCACGATCTAGGCCTCGTCCAACCTTTTCATAGCCATACAAAGCGGTTTGAAGTCGACGGCGCCGATGCAGCCCGCGAATTCCTTAAGAGCCATGGCATCCCGGACCCGAAAGCGGATCTGGTGTGGGAAGCAATCGCCTTACATACCACGCCGGGCATCCCCCAATACATGCAGCCAGAAATCGCTCTCACGAACGCCGGTGTTCTAGTCGACGTCGTCGGTATTGGATATGACCACTATACGCCAGAGCAACGCGACCAGGTCATCGCCGCGTTTCCCCGCGGCGCCTTCAAGGATGACTTCATCCAGCTTCAGACTTGCTCGGCCTTGAAGAAGCCTCAGACGACGTTCGGCACAGTCAATTTCGACTATATCGAAGACCACGACCCTACGTTTCACAAGCCAAACGCGTGCACTCGGATACGCAACACTCCTTGGCTTACCTGAACGCCCATGCGCGTTTGTTTTCGTAAGTTCGGAACCATCAGTGTGGCGGCATCCACACAGCCAATTGTTTGCAACCAACGTGTAGCGATAGGTGCTGGCATTCACGTAGCCACAAACGTTCACCCGCCGCGATGCTTGCCACCTCGAAAATGTTGATCCAGCCGGAAGAGCGAGTTGAGAGATGCCAAGGTTTTCTGATTTCCCGATCACACAGCGCTGGCCTGCGAAATACCCGGAGCGTTTGCAACTCTATTCACTGCCGACACCCAACGGCGTAAAGGTCTCGATCATGCTGGAGGAGATCGGGCTACCTTACGAAGTGCATCTGATCGACTTCAATAAGGGCGACCAGCACACGCCGGAATTCCTTTCGTTGAACCCCAACGGCAAGATCCCCGCGATCCTCGATCCCAACGGCCCGGAGGGTGAGCCGCTGCCCTTGTTCGAATCCGGTGCGATTCTGCAATACCTCGCGGAGAGGACAGGCAAGTTTCTGCCTGCTAGCGCAGCTCGTTATTACGAGACCATCCAGTGGGTGCATTTCCAGATGGGTGGGATCGGACCGATGTTCGGCCAGGTCGGCTTCTTCAACAAATTCGCAGGCCGTGAATACGAGGACAAGCGGCCACTTCAGCGATACGTCAATGAGTCAAAGCGCCTGCTTGGCGTGATGGAAACGCATCTCGCTGGACGGAAGTGGATCATGGACGATGAATATACCATCGCCGACATTTCCATGCTTGGCTGGGTACGTAACCTGATCGGCTTCTATGAGGCTCGCGAACTCGTCGACTTCGACAGTCTGCAAGAAGTACCAGCTTGGCTCGAACGGGGCCTGGCGCGGCCCGCCGTGCAGCGTGGATTGACTATCCCGCACATGCGGTAAAACGACCCTCCCATGGCCCGCAAGTCCAAGCTAGGTCGTCCCGAACGCCTTGAAGGTGATGATGGTGTGGGTGTCCTGGATGCCCGGGATGACCTGCACCTTCTCGTTGACGAAATGGCCGATGTCGGTGTCCTTGTCGACGTAGAATTTCACCAGGAGGTCGTAATCGCCCGCGGTGGAGTAGATCTCGGAGGCGATCTCGGCCTCCGCCAGCGCATTGGCGACGGCATAGGACTGGCCGAGCTTGCACTTGATCTGGATGAAGAAGGGAACCATCGCTGTCGTCTCCGGGGCAAAATAGCGGATGCATAGAGCCAAATTCGCCGTGCAATAGCAAGCCGGCTTGCCGGGCCCGGTCGGCCGCGCTAGGAGGTGTCATGGTCGTATGGCTATCCCACTGCGCGGCAGTTTTCCAATGACGCCGATCGCGCTCACCATCGCCGGTTCGGATTCCTCTGGCGGCGCCGGCATCCAGGCGGACTTGAAGACCTTTGCCGCGCTCGGCGTCTACGGCGCCTCCGTCATCACCGCGCTGACGGCACAGAACACGATGGGCGTACGCGGCATCCATCAGGTGCCGGCCGAGTTCGTGACCGCGCAGATCGATGCGGTGTTTTCCGATCTGGCGGTCGGCGCGGTCAAGATCGGCATGGTGGCGGAGCTCTCGATCATCGATGCGATCGCGGCCGGACTCGAGCGCTGGTCGCCCAGGCATATCGTGTTCGATCCGGTGATGGTCGCTACATCGGGCGATCGCCTGCTTGCCGCGGAAGCGGTCGACGCGTTGCGCACGAGATTGATCCCGCTTGCCTCGTTGATCACCCCGAACCTGCCGGAAGCTGCCGCATTGCTCGACGAGCCGATGGCCTCGGACGAGGCCGCCATCGAAAGCCAGGGCAGGCGGCTGCTTGCGCTCGGCTGTCAGGCGGTGCTGATCAAGGGCGGGCACAGGCAGGGCAGCGAGAGCATCGACTATCTCGTCGATGCCGACAGCGCGATCATGCTCGCGGCCCCCCGTATCAACACCGCAAACACCCATGGCACCGGCTGTTCATTGTCGTCGGCGATCGCAGCCGGGCTTGCCAAGGGCGAGGACATGGCATCGGCCGTGCGCAACGCCAAGCGCTGGATCAGCGCCGCGATCGAAGCCGCCGATCGTTTCACCGTCGGTCACGGCCACGGGCCAGTGCACCATTTTCACAGATTTTATTAGACGATCGGGCTGCCTCAACCCTGTCCCGCATATCTACCGCCTCCAGAGCTTCGGTTCTGATTGAATCAGTACCGAACCTCTCGACTCTTGTTTTGACGCGTTTCCTTCACGCGAACCGGTATCCACTTCGCTCGAAAACGCTCTGGTGTCGCCAGATTGTCGCATGGCGCTGTTATCCGCATTTCAGAGGGGCGCATAGCTGATTCTGTTGGGACCGTTGGCTGCGACGAATCGTCATCGCCCTGTCACAGGGATTTGTTAGGTGCACAGGTATGGGAAGCGACTCTTTCAGTGAAGAGAGCCCCGAGCGGCGCTTTCGCACGTTGTTTATCTCCGATGTCCATCTCGGAGCCCGCGGGTCGCAAGCCGACCGATTGCTGGATTTCCTCCGCTCTCACGATGCCGACACGATCTACCTCGTTGGCGACATCGTCGACGGCTGGGCGCTGAAGTCGAGCTGGTACTGGCCCCAAACGCACAACGACTTTGTCCAGAAGATGCTGCGCAAGGTACGCAAGGGCGCCAAGGTCATCTACATCCCCGGCAACCACGACGAGTTCCTGCGCAAGTACTACGGCACGCATTTCGGCGGCATCGACGTGATGGAGAACACCATCCACACCGGCGTCGACGGCAAGCGCTACCTCGTGATCCACGGCGATATCTTCGACCTCGTGGTGCAGAATGCGCGCTGGCTCGCCCATCTCGGCGACAAGGCCTACGACTTCGCGATCCAGATGAATCGCTTCGTCAACTTCTTCCGCCGCATGTTCGGCGTCCCCTATTGGTCGCTGTCGCAATGGGCCAAGCTGAAGGTCAAGAAGGCGGTCAACTATATCGGCGCGTTCGAAACCACGCTCGCGAGCGAAGCGCGCCGCCATGGCTGCGACGGCGTGATCTGCGGTCATATCCATTATGCGACCATCCGCGACGAGCACGGCATCCGCTACATGAATTGCGGCGACTGGGTCGAGAGCTGTACCGCGCTCGCCGAGCATGAGGACGGCCGCTTCGAGATCATCACGTGGACGGATCCGGTCCGGCGGATCGCTCCGGTTCCACGGGTCACGGCGCGCGCTGCATGACAAAAATCCTGGTCGCGACCGACGCATGGCATCCCCAGGTCAATGGGGTGGTTCGGACGCTGACCATGATGGCCGAGGCTGCAAAGGGCCTCGGCGTTGAGATCGTGTTTCTTACCCCGCAATCGTTCCGCACCTTTGCGATGCCGAGCTATCGCGATCTTCGGCTGGCCTTGCCGAATCCGGCGGCGATCGCCGCGCTGATCGAGCAGGACAAGCCTGACAGCATCCATATTGCCACCGAAGGTCCGATCGGGCTGTTGGTGCGCCGCTATTGCCGCAAGCGCGGCCTGCCGTTCACGACGAGCTTTCACACCCGCTTTCCCGACTATGTCGCGGCGCGTTCGTCGATCCCGGAAAACTGGGTCTGGTGGCTCCTGCGCTGGTTCCACCGGCCGAGTCAGGCGGTGATGGCGGCGACCCCGGCACTCGCCGCGGAACTGCGCTCGCGCGGTTTTCGCAACGTGGTGCTGTGGTCGCGCGGGGTCGATACCGCGCTGTTCCATCCGCGCCATGCTGACCTCTGCCTTCCGGCACCGGTTTTCCTGAGCGTCGGCCGGGTGGCGGTCGAGAAGAACCTGGAAGCCTTCCTCGACCTCGATCTGCCGGGCACCAAGGTCGTTGTCGGCGACGGGCCGGCGCGGCCGGCGCTGGAGCGGAAATATCGCGACGCCGTGTTCCTGGGCGCACGGCACGGCGAGGAATTGGCGCGCATTTACGCCGCTGCTGACGTGTTTGTGTTCCCGAGCAAGACCGACACCTTCGGCCTTGTGCTGCTGGAGGCGCTGGCCAGCGGCCTGCCGGTCGCCGCTTTCCCGGTGGTCGGTCCGCGCGACGTGATCGGCAGCGCGCCCGTCGGCGTCCTGAGGGATGACCTCCGCGAGGCCTGCCTGGAGGCGCTCAGCATCCCCGCGCAGGACTGCATCGACTTTGCCGCGCGCCACACCTGGCAAGCCTCTGCGCGCGTCTTTATCGACCACGCCCTCAACCTCCGGCCGGTCGAGCCTGAATCGGCGCCCGAGAGCGAGCCGGCCGAATTCGTGGCTGAGGACCCGCATTTCGCGGCGTAACTTCACACAGAAGCGTCTTGCCGGCCTGTCCGCGGCCGCGTTACAAAGCCGGGATGACCGAAATCATCACAAATCCACCCATCGGCGCGGCTGATATCGAAGCCGCTGCAAGGGTTGTCGCGCCGTTTGCGGTGCGCACGCCGCTTTTGTCCTTTCCCGTCCTCAACGAGCGCGCCGGGACCAAGGTTTTCCTGAAGCCGGAAATGCTGCAGCGGACTGGCTCGTTCAAGTTCCGCGGCGCCTTCAACAAGCTGTCGTCGATCCCGCAGGCCCAGCGCGGCGGCGGGGTCGTCGCATTCTCCTCCGGCAACCATGCCCAGGGCGTGGCTGCGGCGGCGAAGATCCTCAACATGCAGGCAACCATCGTGATGCCGGCGGACTCGCCCATCACCAAGCGCGAGCGCACCAAGTCCTATGGCGCCGAGGTCGTGTTCTATGACCGCGACCGCGAGGACCGCGAGGCGATCGCCAATGGCATCGCGAGCAAGCGTGGCGCGACCCTGGTGCGTCCCTACGACGATCCCTTCGTGATCGCCGGACAGGGCACCGCAGGCCGCGAAATCGCAGAGGACATGGCCGCGCTTGGGCTTACGCCTGATATCGTGGTGGCGCCGGCCTCCGGCGGCGGGCTGATCGCGGGCGTCGCGACCGCTGTGAAGGCCAAATTTCCGCAAGCCCAGGTGATCGTCGCCGAGCCGAAGGGCTATGACGACCACGCGCTGTCGCTGCAGGCAGGGCATCGCGAACCGCATCCCGCCGCCGCGCGCACCATCTGCGACGCACTGATGGCGGCGATGCCAGGCGAACTCACATTTGCGATCAACAGCAAGCTGCTGGCGGGTGGCGTGTCGGCCTCCGACGAGGAAGTCGCCGCTGCCGTTGCGTTCGCCTATCGCGAATTGAAGCTGGTGGTCGAGCCCGGCGGCGCCGTTGGCCTTGCCGCCTTGCTCGCCGGCCGCATCGACGCAAAGGGCAAGAACGTCGTCATCGTTCTCTCCGGCGGCAATGTCGACGCCGACCTGTTCGCCAAGCTGGTGGCCTGAACAAGGCCGAGATTCTGTAGCCCGGGTGGAGCGTAGCGCAACCTGGGCCTCCTGTAGACGTCGATGCAGAGCTCCCGGGTTACGCTGCGCTCCACCCGGGCTACAGCGCTGAACATCGGTTCGGCGCCTGCGCAATCAGCGCATGAAGGCGCGGCGTCCAAATCCCTGGCCCTGACCACCCTTGCGGCGGATCGAAGCTGCTGACAATGTTTGATTGGCGCAAGGTCGGAGGAATCCAGGATGGGGGACGGCTCCGGGCAAAAGGTTGCAACGGTCATCATCGCCGTCGTGCTCGTCGGCGCGGCGGCATCCCAGGCGAGGAGTGTGCTGGCGCCACTGGCCGCGGCGCTCTTCATTATCGCGATCGTCTGGCCGGCGCAGAAATGGCTGCAATCATGGATGCCAAAACTGGCAGCGCTCGCGATCACCATGCTCGTCACGGTGGCGGTCTGCCTTGCCTTCGCTTCGCTGGCGGCATGGGGCTTTGGCCGCGTCGGCCATTTCCTCGTCGCCGATGCGGGGCGGTACCAGACATTCTATGAACGGGCCGTGGTGTGGCTCGATGGCCATGGCATCGAGGTTGCAAGCCTCTGGGCCGAGCATTTCAATGTCGGCTGGCTGCTGCGCGCGACGCAATACGTCACCGGCCGCGTCAACACCACGCTGAGCTTCTGGCTGATCGCGCTGGTCTATGTCGTACTGGGGTTACTCGAGGTCGAGGACGCCAAGCGAAGAATCGACAGATTGGAGAACGCCACGGCGACGCGCGTATTGTGCCACGGCAGTGCGGCGACCGCCGCCAAATTTCGGAAATATCTGCTGGTGCGCACGCAGATGAGCGCCGTCACCGGCCTTCTGGTCGGCCTTTTCGCCGGCGTTACCGGATTGCCATTTGCATTCGAGTGGGGCGTGATCGCTTTCGTGCTCAACTACATCCCCTTCATCGGCCCGTTCATCGCCACGCTGTTTCCCACGCTGCTTGCCATGACGCAATTCGAGAGCTGGCCGGCGGTGTTCGGCGTCTTTGCCTGCCTCAACATCATCCAGTTCGTGGTCGGCAGCTATGTCGAGCCGCGCGTCGCCGGCAACACGCTGTCGATCTCTCCATTCATCGTGCTGTTCGCGATCTTCTTGTGGACCTTCCTGTGGGGCCTGTTCGGGACCTTCATAGGTGTGCCAATCACGCTTGCGCTTCTCACCTTCTGTGGCGAACATCCGTCAACACGGTGGCTCGCCGAGCTGCTCGGCGGACCGGCGGATGCTAAGCGGGCGAAACTCTAGATTTTTGCCTTGAAGCGCTTTCCTTTCGCGATGGAAAACGCTCTAGCTCCCCGCAATCTCCACCCTCTCGGGCTCGGCAAGGCAGAGCGTCCCATCGGGTCCGCTTGCCAGCCGGTGGATGTAGAAATGGGTTGGCGCATCATCGGCGGCATTCATCACTGGCGAGGGCGCGGAGATGATCTTCAATGCGCCGCATGCGCCGATCCAATCGATGTGGCGGTGACCGTGCATCATCACGACGCGATCGCCGAAGGCTTGCAGCCTGCGGACGAACCAGCTTCCATTGATCAATGCCGTCCCAACCCGCTCGGAGAACTTCGTCGTCGGCGTGGGATATTCCACGACGTGGTGGTGCAGCGCGATGATCCAGCGTGCTCGCGGAAAATAGGCCATCGCGGCCTCCAGCCGCCGTACCTGTTCGAAGGAGACCAGTCCGAGCGCGTTGGTGAAGGAGAAGTGGGTTTCGGCATTGGAGTCGAGGATGGCTATTCCGAGGCCGTCCTGTTGCTCTGGAGGCAGGATCATCGGGAACTGGTCCTCGTATAGCCGGCCCAGCCCGGCGGCCTGACGCACGCCGCCGCGCTCTGCGAACGCAACGATCCGTTCGCGATGCGGAGTGAGCTCCTCGTCCAGCGTGGCCGCGACTTTGCCTGACTTGTCGATGACTCGCACCCGATTGCCTTGAATGGCCGATATCGCTGACAGGCTCCGCATTTGCCTGAGCCGCTTGCCAGGGCTGAACGGCAAGTCGAGCCGGGCCGGATTGGCCCGATCGACGATGTTCACGTCATGATTGCCCGGCAGCACGATGGTCCGTGCGGCAAGATCGGGATGCTCTGACAATGCGTCGAGGAACTCAGCCCATTCGCTCGCACGTCCCGCATCCGTCATATCGCCGCTGATAAGCACGTGATCGAGCGGATCGGCGGCATGAATGGCGGCCAGACGAGCGAGCACGGCGGCGAGGCGTTCATTGCCGCGCGGGCCGGCGCGCCCGCATTCAATGCGGAAGCCATATCGCTCGCCGACGACATGGACATCGGACAGATGCGCAACACGCCAGATGCGGGCATCGGATCGAGGGATATCGAAGGCGGCGAGATCGGCCGGTTGATCCATGCTGGCATCGGCAAAGCCCCAGGCCAGCGAGGCAACGGCGAGATAGCAGGACACCAGCACGATGGCATTGGCCAGCGTCGTCGTCACAAGATGATGGACCAGGGCCAGATCGATCAGGCCAGCAGTCCATCGCGAGGCCGGCCAAACCAGGATCGCGATCAACGCTGCGCCAGCGCCCAACAGGATGCCGGCGCCGAGCGAACATGCGCGGCGCAGTCGCATCCGCAAGGCGGGAGTCAAACTGTTCGGCCAGATCCGTTCCGTCAGATGGCGCAGTGCCTCGCGGCAGAACGCATAGCTCGGCTGCACCGCGAGCGCGTTGAGCGACCAGAAACTGGTTTCGACGATCCGCAGCAGCGGCCGCCAGGCGAACCATCCGAGCGCGACGATCACAATCAGCATCAATGCCGCGCCGATTTCCGTCAGGACCAGGATCTTTTCGGACAGGATTGAAAGCCACGCTGAAGCCAGGAGCGGCGCGAGGCCGAGCAGCACGGCCGGCAAGAGGAGCAACGTCGTCCACGCGAACAAGAGCTTCGGCAGGCTGATCTCGACGAGCAGGCTGCCGGCGATAGCGAGCAGCGAACGCTGCCCGGGGCTGGCGGCATCGTCCTCGACGTCGCCGAGGCGGGGATCAAGCATCAAGCGGCGCTGAATGCTCGAAGGTTCGTCCGCCGATGTCGACCGCGTCATGATATGAGCCCGCCGCTTGCACCTGTCGCCAGGATCGACTTTGCGTGCGCCGCTTCACTCGCAGCCGGCACAAAGTGCATGGACGCTAGCAGCCGCACATGTCTGTGCTATCGGTTTTAGCACAGGTCTTGTAACGACACATCGGCCGCGGGCGCGAGTCTGCTCGCGCAACGGCGATACCCGTGATTCACGAGAAGAACGCGATCTTCTCAGCTTGGCTCATGCGGCGGATCGGCGCCAGCGGGTCGTTGGCGGTGGCGCCGGGCTTCTTGATGATGCCGCTCGCAATGATCGTGGAGCCGAGCGAGATTTCGACCGGAAGTTCCGGCGGCGCGGCGAACGTAGGCTGCGGCGGAAGCTCTACCTGCGGTTCCGGCAGCGCGGCGACAGGCTCTGCCGCCTCCGTCGCGATTTCCGGCGCGGGTGCTGCTTCCTGTTCAACAACTGGTACTCGGGCGATCGTTGCCGTGGCGTCCTCAACGTCGAACGCGTCGGGCGCGCCCATTTCCATCGCGATCATGTCGAGCACAGCCTCGTCATGAGCGTCGGCGGCCGCCTCATCGGTGGCGCGCGCGAGCTCAATGGCTTCGGCTTCCGCCAGCGCCGCCTCGGCAACGGCGAGCGCAGCTTCCGCATCTGCGACGGTGATGGTCTCTTCCGCGGCTTCCGGCTCGGGAGGCGCGGCGACCGTCTCTACGACCGCTGGCGCCTCAGGTGGAGCTTCGACCTCCACCGTGTGAAGGGGGCGCTCCTCGTGAAGGGAACGCTCCTTCGCGGGGCTCTCCGGCGCAGGCGAGGGTGCCACCGGTGCTTCGGCGCTCGGCGCGGGCGTCTCGTCGGATTCGGAGAACTGGGCGAGGCGTTGCACGATCGGTGCGAAGGCGGCATCCAGCGCGGCCTTCGCGTCCTCGGATGAAATCTGCGCGGCGCCGTTCTCGATCGCGACGACCTGGGAGTCGATGAGGTCGCAGATGCGCCCGTCATTGCCGATCTCGCGCAGCCGCCATGCGATCTCGCGGATCACCCGCGCGCCCTTGCGCACCGGGGCGAGCTTCTGCTCCAGCCCCAAGCCATCGAGCGCTTCGGCCGCAGATGCCTGCGCAGCCTCCACCGCATCGCGGATCGCGGCGATGGCCTCGGCGACCGCCGGCCCCCGATCGGGTTCGACCACCTGCTTCTGCGCGGCAAGGCTTTCCTCGAGCCGGGCCACCGCATCCAGCACCAGGCGGGTATCGGCGTTGCGGTTGCGCTTGGCATATTCGGCGAGAAACCAGCGGCCTCGCGCCGTCTCCATGAAGGCTTCGCTGATCGCGTGGTAGTCATCCTCGCCCGGTTGCATCGGGCGGGCTGTGATCGGCGAAAGGGCGAATGCTTCGTTGGCCATGCAAATCTCGTCGCGCAAATCACGGCACGCTGCGATAACGAACACCACGATATCACGCGAATCGCAATTGGATTGATGGCTTCCGAATCACAAATTCCTGCAGCGCCGCAAGTGGATGCTAAGCGATTCGCGGCTCGCCTCGGAGCCTTTTACGGGACCATGTTCGGGATGCTCGGCACCTATCTGCCGTTTTTCCCGGTCTGGCTGAAGGCAGTGGGGATCGAGGCGTCCTGGATCGGCATCATCACGGCGGCGCCCGCGGTGACCCGATTCACCGTGCTGCCGCTGATCACCGGACTAGCCGAGCGGCGGCAGATGCTGCGGCCTGCCATCACGATCACGGCGGCCGCGACCGCG
This sequence comes from Bradyrhizobium sp. Ai1a-2, assembly GCF_000426245.1. Lineage (GTDB taxonomy): Bacteria > Pseudomonadota > Alphaproteobacteria > Rhizobiales > Xanthobacteraceae > Bradyrhizobium. Next base: position 91,524 of record NZ_AUEZ01000015.1, read on the forward strand.
CTCGGATTTGCCCTCATTGGCACCCAGCACCAGGCGCTGCCGGTATTCCTGGTCTTCGTCGTCACCTGCTGCCTGTGGACGCCGACGGCGCCGCTCACCGACGCCTATGCGCTCCGCGGCGTGACGCATTATGGCCTGAGTTATGGGCCGCTGCGGCTGTGGGGATCGGCGGCCTTTGTGGTCGGTGCGCTCCTGTGCGGCTTGCTGGTCGATGCGGTCGCAGCGGAGTACCTGATCTGGATCATCGCTGCCGTGGCGGGGGTCAGCGCGCTCACCAGTCTGGGCTTGCGGCCGCTCGAGGTCGCAAAGAGGGCCGAGACTGCACACCGCAGCGGCAGCGCACTGCTGCGCGATCGCGGCTTTCTTGCGATCATCGCGGCTTCCGCGCTGATCCAGGGCAGCCATGTCGCCTATTACATCTTTTCCTCCATCGTCTGGAAGCAGGCCGGCCTCGGCGGGCTCACCATTGCAGCGCTGTGGTCGCTTGGCGTGCTCGCGGAAATCGTGCTGTTTGCGGCATCGCCGCGCTTCACGCTGCCCTCGGCGATGCTGGTCGTGATCGGTGCACTGGCTGGGGTCGCGCGCTGGGTGATCACCGCACAGGAGCCGTCGCTTCCGATCCTGGCCGTCGTGCAGCTCACGCATGGGCTGACCTTCGGCCTGACGCAGGTCGGCATCATGGGGCTTTTGGTGCATCAGGTGCCTGGACACATGATGGCGCGCGGGCAGGGCTATCTCGCCGCCTGCAGCGGCATCGTCTCAAGCGGTACTTCGATCCTGTGTGGCCTCGTCTATGCCCGCTATGGCCAGGGCGTCTATTACCTGATGGCCGCGATGGCAGCGTCAGGTGCACTCATCATGTGGCTGGGACAGCACCGGATAGCGTTTTCAAGCGAAGTGGGTACCGGTTCGCGTTAAGAAAACGCGTCAAAAAGGGGCTCTATCATCCCCACAGCGCGGCCTCCGGCGGATAGACGAGGCTGCCGTCGTAATGCAGCCCATTGTCGCGGTCGTGCGCGAGCAGCAGCGGACCATCGAGATCGACAAAGCGCGCGCGCGGCGTCAGCAGCATCGCGGGCGCCATGGCGAGCGAGGTCGCGACCATGCAGCCGACCATGATGTCGAAGCCGAGCGCCTGCGCCGCGTCCGCCATCGCCAGCGCTTCGGTCAGGCCGCCGGTCTTGTCGAGCTTGATATTGACCGCGTCGTAGCGGTCGCGGAGCCCCTCCAGCGAGGCGCGTGCATGCACGCTTTCGTCGGCGCAGACAGCAAGCGGCCGCTTGATCCGCGCCAGCGCCGCATCCCTGCCCGCCGGCAGCGGCTGCTCCACCAGCGTGACGCCGGCGTCCGCGCAGGCGGCGAGGTTGTCGGCGAGGTTGTCCGCCGTCCAGGCCTCATTGGCGTCGACGATCAGTTCGGCATTCGGCGCCGCCCTGCGTACCGCCTTGATGCGCTCGGGATCGCCGTCGCCGCCGAGCTTGATCTTGAGCAGCGGCCGGTGCGCGGCCCTGGCGGTCGCTTCCGCCATCGCCTCCGGCGTTCCCAGCGAGATCGTGTAGGCGGTGGTGCAGGGGGCCGGCGCGCCGCGTCCGAGCAGGTTCCAGATCCGGCTGCCGGCCCGCTTGGCCTCGAGGTCCCATAGGGCGCAGTCCAGCGCATTCCGCGCGGCGTTTGGCGGTATTTGCGTCTGCAGGGGCTGCCGGTCCATCCCGGCTGCAAACGGCTCCTTCAGCGCCTGGATAGCCCCTAGCGTCGCCTCCGGCGTCTCGCCATAGCGCGGGTAGGGCACGCATTCGCCGCGGCCGGTCAGCCCATCCAGGCTGACCTCGGCCACGACGGTGACGGCCTCGCTCTTGGCGCCCCGGCTGATGGTGAAGGCGCCCGCGATCGGCCAGCGCTCGAGTGTGGCGGCAAGGTGTCGCGCAGGGGGCGCGGATCGACTGGAAGTCATTTCAAAATCTCGCAATTTCTGGACCGTGCGCTTGCGAGGCGCTACCAACTATGGCTGGTTAGCGCCAGATTCTACAAGGCAATGCGGCGTTCGAATTCTGACCTTTCGAACGAGGGATGGGCATTTTGAACGGCGACCGGACACTGGAACGGATAGCACAAGGCGACGGCCTTGCCCTGTGCGCCGTGGGGCCCTGGACGGCCCGTTTCGCGCCCGTGCTGGAGCGCATGGTGGCCGATGCAGAAAAACTCCGCGGCACCCGTCCCGACATCTTCATCGACGTCTCCCAGGTCTCCAAGCTCGACACCTTCGGCGCCTGGCTGATCGAGCGTCTCAGGCGCAGCCTGAGCCATGGTGGCGGCGAGGCGATCATCGCCGGCCTCTCGGAAAACTATTCGAGCCTGGTCGACGAGGTGCGGCGGGTGAGGGAAACGCCCGATATCGAGACCAGCCCGGTCTCGATCACGGCCATGCTCGACCAGATCGGCCGCACCGTGGTCGGCATCGGCGGCACGATCATCGGATTGGTCGACATGCTCGGCGCCGTGCTTGTCGCAAGCGGGCATGTCCTGGTTCGTCCGCGCTCGTTCCGCATGACCTCGACCATCCACCATCTGGAGCAGGTGTGCTGGCGCGCCGTGCCGATCGTGGTGCTGATCACCTTCCTGATCGGGTGCATTATCGCGCAGCAGGGCATCTTTCATTTCCGCAGGTTCGGCGCCGACATCTTCGTGGTCGACATGCTCGGCGTGCTGGTGCTGCGCGAGATCGGCGTCCTGCTGGTGGCGATCATGGTCGCGGGCCGCTCGGGCAGCGCCTATACCGCCGAGCTCGGCTCGATGAAGATGCGTGAGGAAATCGACGCGCTACGCACCATGGGGTTCGATCCGATCGAGGTGCTGGTGCTGCCTCGCATGCTGGCGCTGGTGCTGGCGCTGCCGATCCTTGCCTTTCTCGGCGCGATGGCCGCGCTCTATGGCGGCGGCCTTGTCGCCTGGCTCTATGGCGGTGTCGATCCGGAAGCGTTCCTGCTGCGGCTGCGTGACGCCATCTCGATCGATCATTTCATCGTCGGCATGGTCAAGGCGCCGGTGATGGCGGCGGTAATCGGCATCGTTGCCTGCGTCGAGGGGCTTGCGGTGCAGGGCAGCGCGGAATCGCTCGGCCAGCACACGACGTCATCGGTGGTGAAGGGCATCTTCTTCGTCATCGTGATGGACGGCGTGTTCGCAATCTTCTTCGCGTCGATCGGGATGTGACCATGATGGTGCAGCCCATTTCCGACGCCATCATCCGCGTTCGCGACATCACGGTGCAATTCGGCAGGACCCGCGTGCTCGACGGCCTCGACCTCGATGTGAAGCGCGGCGAGATCCTGGGCTTTGTCGGTCCCTCCGGCGCCGGCAAGTCGGTGCTGACGCGCACCATCATCGGGCTGGTGCCGAAGGTATCAGGACACATCGAGGTGTTCGGTATCGACCTCGATGCCGCCAGCTCCGGCGAGCGGCGCCGGGTCGAACGGCGCTGGGGCGTCCTGTTCCAGCAGGGCGCGTTGTTCTCCTCGCTCACCGTGCGGCAGAACATCCAGTTTCCGGTGCGCGAATATTTGAAGGTCTCGCAGCGGCTGTTGGACGAGATCATGGTGGCGAAGCTCGTGATGGTCGGGCTGAAGCCGGAGGTCGCCGACCGCTACCCTTCCGAGCTCTCCGGCGGCATGATCAAGCGTGTGGCGCTGGCGCGCGCGCTCGCGCTTGATCCGGAACTCGTGTTCCTGGATGAGCCGACCTCGGGCCTGGATCCGATCGGCGCCGGCGAGTTCGACGAGCTGGTGCGCACCCTGCAGCGCACTTTGGGGTTGACCGTTTTCATGGTAACGCACGACCTCGACAGCCTTTACACCGCGTGCGACCGCATCGCCGTTTTAGGGAACGGTAAGATCATTGCCGCAGGATCTATCGCCGACATGCAGGCCTCGCAGCACCCTTGGCTGCGGCAATATTTCCATGGCAAACGCGCCCGCGCCGTCATCGGCTAGCGCACGATCCCGGCAGGTGGAAACCGGTTTTCGGACAAGATCATGCGCAAGATAAAAGGGTCAGTGACGGTTCCGCTGCGGCGGAGCCTGAGCTTGGACGAGTAGCTGGAGCAATCGATGGAAACCCGGGCGAACTATGTCCTGATCGGCGCCTTCACGCTGGCGGTGATCGCGGCTGCGTTCGGCTTCGTGCTCTGGTTCCAGAGCCTGCACACCACCAAGCAGCGTAGCCCGTTGCGGGTGATCTTCGAAGGCCCGGCCTCGGGTCTGCGGAACGGTGGTAACGTCAATTTCAACGGTATCAGGATAGGGGAAGTCATCTCGGTCAAGCTCGACAATCCCCGTCGCGTGGTCGCACTGGCGATGGTCGAGAACAACGCGCCGATCCGCAAGGACACCCTGGTCGGCCTCGAATTCCAGGGGCTGACCGGCGTTGCCGCAATCTCGCTGAAGGGCGGCGAGGAGACGGCGCCTCCGGTGCCGATCGACGAGGACGGCATCCCCGTACTGACAGCCGATCCCAGAGCGTTGCAGGACGTCACCGAAGCGATCCGCGCGACGCTGCAGAACGTCAACCGTATCGTCGCCGACAATCAAGAGTCGGTGAAGAACTCATTGCGCAATCTCGAAACCTTCACGGCGGCGCTCGCGCGCAATTCCGAGAAGATCGACAACGTGATGTTGAGGGTCGACGGCGTGATGGGCAAGGCCGACAACCTCATGCTCGGCCTCAACAGCATCGCCGGCGGCGATCGCGGCGGCGACCTGGCAGCGATGGTGAAATCAATCCGCGAACTCGCCGAAGATTTCGACAAGCGCTCCGGCGCACTGATGGCCGACGGCCGCAGGACGCTCGGCGATATCAGCCGTGCCGTGAACAACCTCGACCGGAACCCGACCCGGCTGTTGTTCGGCGCCGGCAGCAGCAGTAGCAGCAACAGCAATGCATCCGAACCGCCGCCGCCGCCGAGGCTGAGGCGGCAGTAGAGGCGGCGGATCGCATGTAGAAGCGCGTCGGATTCCGGGGGCGAAGGCCGGTACAATCGCGCTTGATCTACTGGCCGCTTGCTATCTTCCGTCCACAATATCGACTCCGATCCGTTCTGCGAGGGCAAGCAGGTCCGTGTAGACAGTCACGTCAGCCGACACGCTGTATGGACCTCCATTTGGTACGAGGTCGGCTCCAGCGAGGCGGTCTCCGAAGAGAACGATCGCAAACGCGCGATCATCCTGCCGTGACACCCAATAGAGCCCTTCGGCGCCAGGGCACGTTGCGTGGATGACCTCGGCCCATTTCCGGGTGTCGGGGTACTTGTCTTTCTCAGTATCAATGAGCTCGTTGCGTTGGATGCCGAGCTTCCGGAGTGCCGTTGCGCTCAGGTCAGCCAGATTAAGGTCGCGCTTCGAAGTGAGCTGTGAATAGACCTGACCGGTCAGCTTCCATTTGTCGAACGTCTTCAATCCCGCGCTGAAGGGGATGTCATGGAAGACAGTCTCCATGGCGGCACAATCGAATGTCGTGCCGCCATAGAGCGTGGGGATATTTGCGCCGTCTGAAGCCTTGATCGGACTGAACCGCGCATTGCCGTTCAGGGCCGGGTTAAACTCATTGCTGCCGTAGATTTTACGGTGGATTCGATGAATGACCCGGCCTTTCGGCCAAGTCACTGTCTTCACCAATTTGGCTAGATCGGCAGGCGGTGCCGGCACAACCGATGGCCGAGCCGCCACGCGGCCGGCCCCGGATTTCCTTCTAGCCATGCAGCACGCCGGCTACCTCGTCCTGCGCTGCAGCGACCACGCGCGCGGGCTGGTCTATCAGCAAGTCCTGTGGTCGCTTGCCACCAAGGAAACTATTGACCGAGGCGAACCAGTAAGCGAGGCCCCAGTCGTCCTTCCGCTCGCCGAATACGGCGAGGACTCGCGCCAGGCCTTTGGCCGGGCGATAGTCAGTCGAGGGGTCCAGGGCGTAGCTTGGAAAGTAGTCCACGCCGCGATGGCGCACGGCGAAGATCTGTCTGTCTCTCTTCCATTTATTCGGCTGAGCGCTGGGATTGCTGGCACTAAATCCTGCGATCTCGGCGATCTGAGCCGCAGTTAACCAATCGCCACTCTCGAGCACGGCCTTGCGCGCTTCAGCCGTCATGCGGGCCTCGATCAGCTTGTGCCGGGGAAGGGGGACCTCCGGGACAAGTGCCTCTATTATCGAATGGAGCGCTTCGTCCTGGCGGCGCTCAAGAATGGTTCGGACCAGCGGCGCTAGATTGGCGACCGTCTCCGTGAGTGCTCGGACTGCCGCTTCGTTCCCGTGCTCCAGCGTCAATGCGATGACGCGCTCCGCGTGCAGGCGGCTAAGTCTGGTTCGGACCTGTTCCGGTGTCCCGCTCAATGTTCCGATGCCTGACAGCTCAATGGTTTTGTCAGGTGCGGCCATGGGATTCCATATCCAGCTAGGGTGATCGTGATTATCTATATATCACGATAACCCTTCTCATCAAGGGTTGCGCATGGGTGCCGCCTCGTCGGCCCGGCGGGCATTAAAACAGAAACGGAGGCCGAAGGCCTCCGTTTCTCCATTCGCTATCCGCCACGCGCTATCCGCGGCCTACCCCAATCGTCCCGCCGCATGTGCGAGCAGGGTGTACACCAGCCCCGTCTCAGAGGTGAGGTGGCTGCGCAGCGCCTGCTGACCGCGGTCGTCGCGGGCGACCTCGTCGAGCAGCCGCTCGAACTCGGCGATGTAGCGGTCGACCGTCTGCTTGAAGCCGCGGTCGGAGCGGTACTTGCGGGCGACCTCGTCGAACGCCTTCTGCCCGGCCGGCGTGTAGAGGCGTTTGGTGAACGCCTTGTTCTCGCCGCGCTGGTAGCGGTCCCACATTTCGGCCGCGAGGTTGCGGTCCATCAGCCGGCCGATGTCGAGCGACAGCGATTCCAGCGGATTGGCGGTGGCGGCCTGCGGACGGGGACGCGGCGCTTCGCGCGGTGCGGGGGCGGGCGTCTCGCTGCGGTTGAGCAGGTCCGACAGCCAGCCATCCCGGCCGTTGTCCGGGGGCGTCGCCGGGCTGACCGGCGGCGCCTCGGTACGGCGCGAGGCCGGTGCCGGCACGCCGAGGTCCGGCGGCGGCAGGCTCGATGCGCTGCCATAGTCGCCGCGTACACGGACATCGCTTGCGCGACCGCCGGCGGCAGCGACCACTACGGGCTCGTCCTGGCGCTGCGCGCTGGCCCGGTTATTGGTCGCGACGTCGAGCCCGCGGCCGTGCTGCGCCACGATCCGGTTGAGCTCGGCCAGCGCCTCGATCTGGTCGACGATCACCTTGCGCATCTGCGCGGTGTTCTCCGCGGCCTCCTGCGGCATTTCGAGCACGCCGCGGCGCAGCTCGTTGCGGGTGGTCTCGAGCTCGTTGTGCATCTCGGCCGCCATCTGCTTCATCGACTGCACCATCGCGGAGAACTTCTCCGTCGATTCCTTGAACATCGCATCCGTTTCCTGGGTGCTCTGCTGGTACAGGTCGCTCATCGCATCGATCGTCTGCTGCCGCTCGTTCTCGGCGGCGGAGCGTACGGCCTCGAACTGGCGGCTGATCGCCGCCGAACCGGCGCCGGCAGTCTCCGCCACCACGCGGGCGATGTCGCGGGCGCGCTCCTCGGCAGCGGCCAGCGATTCATCGAGCAGGCCGGTGAAGCGCGACAGCCGCTGGTCGAGATCCGTGGTGCGCAGGTCGATGGTGGTGACCAGCGACTCGAGCGTCGCCTTGCGCTCGGCGATCGAGGAGGTGGTGTTGCGGTTGCTTTGCTCCACCAGTGCTGCTGCCTCGACCAGTGCCCGGCCGTGGGTGTCGAACTGGGTCGACAGCTCGCCGAGGTCCTCCAGCGCCTTCTGGGTCTTGCTGTTGAACACGGTGAGCTGGTCTTCCAGCGTCTGGGTCGCAACGCCGTTGCGCGAGGTGACGTCGTTCATCGCTGAGACGAAGTCGGCGACGCGGGTCACGAGCGCGCGCTCGAGCGAGTTCAGGTTGTCGTGAGCGCCGGTGAGCACTTCCTGCAAGAGGATGTTGCCCTCGCGCAGCCGCTCGAACAGGGCGACCGTATCCGTGCGCAGGATCTTGCTGGTCTCCTGCATCTCGGTGACGGCGGCAATCGAGACCTGGCGCGACTGGTCGATTGCCGCGCGCGAGGAGTGCTCGAGATCCTTCAGCGACTTCGACACCGCGCCGGTGGCAAGATCGCCGGCGGAGGTGATGTTGCGCGCGACTTCGGCGCCGTGGCTCGACATCGTCTGCGCGAAGGTATGGCCGCGCATCTCGATCGACTTCAGCGCGTCCGCGGTGGCGCGATCGATATCGGTGGCGAGCTGCGCGCTCTTGTTGGTGAGTGCCTCCACCAGCGTGCCGCGCCTTGTGTCGACCATCTGTGCCAGCCGCTCGGCCTGCTGCTGCACATAGGTGACGATCTCGTCGGTCTTGCCGGTCATGGTCGAGCCGAACTGGCTGGAAGCGGCGAGCACCGAACGCTCGACGTCGGCGGACGTCGTCTTGACCTTCGAGGAAACCTCGTTGGCGGCGGCGACCAGCGAGCTATGCGCGTTCTGCGCCGAGGTCTGGATCGTATCGGTGGTGTTCGCCGTGACGGCAGTAAGCGAGCGCTCGATCTGGGCCGAGATGACCTGGATCTGATTTGCCGCGTCGGAGGAGGTCGACGCGAACGAGGTCTGCGCCTCACGCGCGCTGCTCAGGATGGCCGCGGCGGTGTCGGCGCCGACTGCGCTCAGCGTCCGCTCGATATCGATCGCCAGCGACTTGGCGTGGTTGGCCGCCTCCGACGAGGCGGTGGCCAGCGTGGTCTGAACCTCGCGGGCGCCTGAGGTGATCGATTCCGCGGTGGCGGCGCCGGCCATGGACAGCGAGCGCTGCATGTCAGCGGCCAGTGCCGTGACGGTGTTTGCGGCTTCGGTTGAAGCGGCAACCAGCGTGTTCTGCGCTTCGCGGGCGCCGGAGGTGACCGACTCCGCGGTGGCCGCGCCAGCCATGGACAGCGAGCGCTGCATGTCAGCGACCAGCGTCTGGACGGTGTTTGCAGCTTCGGTTGAAGCAGCAACCAGCGCGTTCTGGGCCTCGCGTGCGCCTGAGGTCATCGACTCGGCGGTGGCTGCGCCGGCCATGGACAGCGAGCGCTGCATGTCAGCGGCCAATGCCGTGACGGTGTTTGCGGCTTCGGTTGAAGCGGCAACCAGCGTGTTCTGCGCGTCGCGTGCGCCTGACGTGATCGTCTCGGCGGTGGCGGTGCCGGCGAGCGATAGCGAGCTTTGCACGTCGGCGGTAAGCGTTCGTATCAGGTTTGCCGCTTCGGTCGATGCCGACGTGAGCGTGTTCTGAGCCTCTCGGGCACTGTTGACGACCGCCTCGGCCGTCGATGTGCCTGTGGTGGACAGCGAACGCTCCACATCGACTGCGAGCGCCTTCACCTGGGTGGTGATATCGGTCGAGGTCGTGGCCAGCGTGTTCTGGGCCTCGCGTGCGCTGGCAACGACTGCTTCCGCCGTCGAGCTACCCGCCAGCGAGAGCGAGCGTTCGACATCGCCCGTCAGCGACTTGATCTGGCTGGTGATCTCGGTGGATGCCGTGATCAGCGCGTTCTGCGCTTCGCGCGCACCGGCCGTGACGGCTTCGGCCGTGGCGGTGCCGGCGAGCGTCAGCGAGCGCTCGACGTCGACGGCCAGCGACTTCACCTGGCTTGCCGCGTCGGTGGATGCGCTGACCAGCGCGGTCTGGGCCTCGCGTGCTCCCGACAGGATCGAAGCGGCGGTGGTGCTGCCGACGGCCTGCAAGGTGCGCTCGACATCGGTCGACAGCGCCTTGACTTGGGAAGCGACCTCGCCGGTGGCGGCCATCAGCGAGGCCTGGGCGTCGCGGGCGCTGGACAGGATCGAGCTCGCAGCACCGGCGCCGACAGCGGTCAGTGCAGCCTCCACTTCGCCGGCGGTGAGCTTGAGCTGTGAGCCGACGTCGGACGAGACCGTGAGCAGCGACTGCTGCGCGGTGCGGGCGCCGGTCTGGATGGTCTCGCTGGTGTTGACCACCAGGTTGGTCAGCGAGCGCTCGGCATCCTCGACATGCGACTTGATGCCGGAGGAGAGCAGTTCAGCGCGCGCCATCAGCTCGTCGCTGGCCTGGCGTCCGCTGCTTTCGATGCGGCCGGCAACCGCCTCGACGCGGGAGCCGAGCAGGTCCTCGAACTGCGCCACGCGGGAGTCGATATCGCCGGCGATGGCGCCGACGTGGGTCTCGATGCCCTGGTGAATTTCCAGGAACCGGGCCGAGATGGAGTCGGTCAGATGCGCGCTGCGGCCGTCCACGGTTTCGGTGACGGTGGCGATGCGGTAATCGAGCGCCTCGATCGCCTGCGCGGCGCCGTCGGTGAGCGAGGAGGTGAGCAGGCCGAGGCGGGAGTCGATCGACTGGATCGCCTGTGCCGCGCCTTCGGTGAGCGAGGTCGCGAGCATGCCGAGCCGGCCATCGATCGTCTGCGTGACTGAGCTCGCGCGGGTGTCGAAGGTCTGTTCCAGCGACTTCAAACGACCGTCGATCGACTCGTCGAGCCATTTGAGGCGGCCGTCGAGCGAGTTGTCGAGGAAGCCGAGCCGGCTCTCGAGCGAGGCGTTGAGCGTGCCGAGCCGGTTCTCCAGCGAGCTGTCCAGCGTGTTGACGCGGCCACTCAATGTGCTGTCGAACATCGCGAGCTTGCTGTCCAGCGACGAGTCGAGGCTGGTGACGCGGTCGCCGAGCGTGGTCTCGAACTGCAAGAGGCGCTGGTCGAGGGTCGCCGTGATCTCGCCGCTGTTGGAGGTGAGGCGGGCGTCGAAATTGTCGACATAGTCCTTCAGCGTGTTGGCCATGTCCTCGGTGCGCTGACCCATGCGCTCGACGATTTCGCCGCCAAACATCTTCACGGTGCGGTCGAATTCCGCGATGTGGCGGGTGATCAGCGCGCCGAGCGTGCCGGAGTCGCGGGCGAATCTCTCGGCCAGTCCCGAGCCCTGGTTTTTCACCAGTTCGTCGAAGGCGCTCATCTGCAGCGAAAGCGAGTCGTGCGCGGTTTTGGTCTGGCTCACCACCCTGGCAACCAGCGAATTGACGGTGACATCGAGCACTTCGCCCGCCTTGTCGCCGGAGGTGAGGATGTGGCTGGCCAGCCGATTGCCGGCCTCGTCGATCTTGCTGACGAGGTCGCCGCTGCGCAGCTCGAGCTCGAGCAGGAGCGAGTCGGAGGAATTCTTCAGGGAATCGTGCGCCAGTTCGGTGCGCTCGGAGATGCCCTCGACAACGCTCACGGCGCGCTGCTCGAAATCGCCGGTGATGCGATCGATGCGCTCGTTCAGCATCTCATGGACGCGGTCGGCGAGGTCGACGAATTCGTCGTGGACGTGGCCGGTCTTGAAGTTGAGGCTGTTCGTCAGCCGCTCGGAGGCATCGAGCACCGCGCGCGTGGTCTCGGAGCTGGCTTCCTCGAGCCGGTCAAGCAGGTCGCCGCCGCGCTCGCCGAGCGCGAGGATCATGTTGTCGCCGGCATGGCTCAGCGCCTGGGTGATGTGCTGGCCGCGCTCTTCCAGCGCGCCGGTGATGCTTTTTGCAACTTCGTCGACGCGCGAGGCGATCGCGTCCGAGATCAGCGCAATGTCGTGGCGCAGGTCGATCTGCACGCCGGAAATGGCGCTGCGCACCTGCTCGGCCTGTCCGACCAGATTGTCGCGCTGGTGGGCGATGTCCTGCAACAGCGCGCGGATGCGCACCTCGTTGTCGGAATAGGCGCGCTCCAGCGCCGCGACCTCGTTGGCGACCAGCGTCTCGAGTTCGCCGGCGCGTGCGATCGCGCGCTCGATGCCGTCACCCATCGCCGCGACCTCGCGGCGGATCGCCTGTCCGACCGTGACCATGGAATCGCTCGCCGCTCCTTCGGGCTCGGAGAAGCGGATCGCGACCTGCGCCATCGATTGCGCGATCATCCGCATCTCCTGGCCGCGCCAGGCAAGGCTCGCGAGGAAGTGGAACAGCAGCACGGGCGCCAGGAACAGGCAGGCGAGGCCCGCCAGCACCAAGACGCCGCCGCTCTGGCCGATCGCGGCCTGCAGCGAGGACAGGAAGGTCACGGTGAGCAGGGCGCAGCCGACCAGCCAGACGCCGGTGAAGATCGACGCAAAGGTGTAGACGTTGCGGGCAGGGCTGCCCTTCTGCAGCGCCTGCAGGAGCTGTCCGATCGCCTCGCGGTCGTCATTGGCGGCGCGCCGCGGGCCGCGCGGCTCCTCGATCGGTTCGAACACCGATCGCTCGTTGCTCGGACGTGTCTCGAACGGAGTTTCGGGGAAGGGGGTTGCCGGAGCAGGAATGACGGGCGCCGCGGCTTCGCCGCTACTGGTACTGATCACATCGCGGTTGGGCTCGGCACTGCTCTCACCGATGTTCAGGGCCTCCTGAATGGCAGACAGCGCGACTTCGGTGGGATCTTTCACCTTCTTGGGATTGTTCGCCATGTTAAGTCTGAGCCCTCTCAACTATTACGCGTCGGCGATCTTGCGAATATTGTCCCCCGCAAGCTCAAGCCGTCCCGTCCCCGTAAAGCGGTACGCAAGCACGCCCGTCGGCCGCTTGTCCGCTACATCCGGAAACATCCTATTGGCTGAGCGATGCGAATGAAATGGCCGCGATTAAGACATTCTTAATCATCGTTAACAGGTTTGTGCCTTAAGGCCTTCTGCTTACACAGAAATCCCGCGGACTGACGGCCATTGAGGTCCACTTTGTCTGAAAAAGGGCAAAGTTGAGGCAAATTTGGCCAACGATCCGTTAACTATTTCCGTGATTGGTTTACGCCCAAACGGCCCTACCGAAAAGGAGGTAGCGGCCGGTCCCTGGATCAGGTCAGGCCATGCCGCGTCACCTCGAACGGACCCAATGGATAGCTTCGCCGCCGCTCGCCCCCGGTGACGGTCCGATCGATCTTGCGCATCTCGCGCGCATGTCGCTTGGCGACGCCGCTCTCGAGCGCGAGGTGCTTTCACTGTTCGCGGCGCAATCGGTCAAGCTGATCGCGGCCCTGGCCACGCTCCCACAGGATGCGCGCGAACTGGCGCACACGCTGAAGGGATCGGCGCGCGCGATCGGCGCTTTCGCTGTCGCGGATGCCGCCGCCGGGCTGGAACACGTCCTGACGAGCGGCGCCGAAACGGCGGAGCCGCTGGCGGCGCTCACTGACGCGGTCGCTCGGGCGCGGAACGCAATCCAGGCTATCCTTGGCGAGCCTTCAAACCCGAATTGATCGGCAACAAATTCACCTCAAAAGGTTTTGCGTGAGGGGGCCCGGCCGCTGGCGCTCCAGGGATCGACCCGTTATAGGGACTGCCGGGGACCTCATCCAGATCCGTATTCCGGCAGCACGAGCGATCATGGCCAAGATAACTTATGTCGACCATTCCGGGGAAAGACGCACCATCGAGGTGGAGAACGGCGCGACCGTGATGGAAGGCGCGATCCGCAATGGCATTCCGGGCATCGAGGCCGAATGCGGCGGGGCCTGCGCCTGTGCGACCTGCCATGTCTATATCGACGAAGCCTGGCGCGAGAAGGTCGGCGCACCCACACCGATGGAAGAGGACATGCTGGATTTCGGTTTCGACGTGCGGCCGAATTCGCGCCTGTCCTGCCAGATCAAGGTCACCGACGACCTTGACGGGCTCGTGGTGACGACGCCGGAACGGCAGGCCTAAAGCGCTTTCGAGCGAAGTGGACACCGGTTCGCGTGAAGAAAGCGCGTCAAAACAAGAATCTAGAACTTCGGTTCTGATTCAATCAGAAACGGAGTTCTAATCCAGTTGACTCAGATCAACGCCGCGGCGGATCCAGGGCTTTAGGTTAGCCTTCACTTCATCCGTCAGCGGAACCGGCTTGCGCGTGGTTTCGTCGATCAGCACCGTCACCGCCTGCGCTGAGGCCACGCACCGACCTTGCGAGAACACGACCTGATCGAACGTCACCGAGGTTCGTCCGAACTTCACGACGCCGAGCCCGAGCTCGATGGTGCCGGGCCAGTGCAACTCGGCGCGGAAATGAGTGTCGAGCCGCACCATGATCCAGGCGAGCCCATCCGGCACCAATCCCTTGCTGGGATCCTTCATCAGCGTGACGCGGCCGGTCTCGAAATAGCTCGCATAGACCGCATTGTTGACGTGCCCATTGGGATCGAGGTCGGCAAAGCGCACATTGTCTGACAGCCGATAGGGATAGTCCTCCAGGCGCGGCGTGGCGTCGGAACGGATCGGGGCATTCACTTGCACAATCTCCAAGGTAGTTCGCCCCGTTACAGCCTAGTTGTCGAGTTGCGGCAAGGGGTTGCCGCGGCGCTTGCCGCCCCTATTATGGCATGCCGGATCAGGCCGTCCTGGCTCGGCCGGCAGTCTTCCCATTTCGTACTCAACTGACAAAAGAAGCGGATATGAGCGAAGCGATCAAAACCGACGTGTTGATTATCGGCGCGGGTCCCTGCGGACTGTTTGCCGTGTTCGAACTGGGCCTCCTCGACATGAAGACCCATGTGGTCGACATCCTCGACAAGATCGGCGGCCAGTGCGCCGAGCTCTATCCGGAGAAGCCGATCTACGACATTCCCGGCGTTCCGCTCGTCACCGGGCAGGGGCTGACGGATTCGCTGTTGGAGCAGATCAAGCCGTTCAACCCGACCTTCCATCTGAACGAGATGGTGGAGACGATCGAGAAGATCGGTGATCCCGCTTTCCGCGTGACGACCGATGCGGGCAAGGTGTTCGAATGCAAGGTCGTGGTGATTGCCGCCGGCGGCGGATCGTTCCAGCCGAAGCGGCCACCGGTGCCGGGCATCGAAGCCTATGAAGGCAGCTCGGTGTTCTATGCCGTGCGGAAAATGGAGCAGTTCCGCGACCGGAACATCTTGATCGTCGGCGGCGGCGATTCCGCGCTCGACTGGACCCTCAACCTGCACCCGGTCGCCAAGCGCATCACGCTCCTGCATCGGCGCGACGAATTTCGCGCCGCGCCCCACAGTGTCGAGCAGATGCGCGCGCTCGTTGCCGATGGCAAGATGGACCTGAAGCTCGGTCAGGTCACCAGCCTCGAGGGTGACGGCGGCAAGCTTGCCGCGGCGACGGTGAAGGGCAACGACAACGCCATCACGAGGATCGAGTGCGATACCATACTGCCGTTCTTCGGGCTCACGATGAAGCTCGGTCCGGTCGCGAATTGGGGCGTGGCGCTGGAGAACAATCTGGTGCCGGTCGACACCGCCGCCTTCGAGACCAACGTGCCTGGCATTTTCGCGATCGGCGATATCAACACCTATCCCGGCAAGCTGAAGCTGATCCTGTCCGGCTTCCACGAGGGCGCGCTGATGTCGCAAAAGGCGCACCGCTATGTCTATCCGGACAAGCGGCTCGTGTTCCAATACACGACCTCGTCGTCGAGCCTGCAGAAGAAACTCGGGGTCAATTGATGCCAATCAACATATGATCGGCCGATCCCAGTCAAAATGTCAGCAATCAGGCCGCGGGCGATCTCTGCGGCCATCTGGATCGTTTTGCGCTGCCACTGGAACCTTCCGCGAAATGGCCGTAGTCTTCGTTCATTCCTTTGATGAATTAGTCGGGTGACGACGATGCGGAATTGGCCATTTCGATTTCGGGTATTAGTGCCGATCATCACGGCGCTCCTGCTGGCGACAGCATTGCCGGCGCAGGCTCAGCAGCCGTCGGCGGCGGGTCTGTGGCAGAAGGTCGAGGGCGGCAAGCCCGTGGTATGGGTGCTGTTCGTCGACCATAACGGTGTCTTCGAAGGCATCATGGCCAAGACGTTCCCGAAACCCGGCGAGCCTGTCACCGAGGCTTGTTCGAAATGCACTGACGACCGCAAGAACGCGCCCTTACTGGGCATTCCCTTTATCCGCAACATGAAGCGCGACGGATTGAAGTATGAGGAAGGCAACGTGCTCGATCCGCGCGACGGCAAGATCTACAGCGCCAAGATGAGCGTCAGTCCCGACGGCAAGGAATTGACGATGCGCGGCTACATCGGCATCTCGCTGTTCGGCAGGGACGAGACTTGGTACCGCCTCCCTGACACCGCGATCGCGCAACTCGATCCCGGCATCGTCGCGAAATATCTGCCGGCACAGGCGGCCGCGATGAAGCCGCCGCCTGCGGCCACGAAGAAGAACGTCGGTCCCGCCGGCATCCCTTCGCGCTAGAGCATTTTCGGTTCTGATTGAATCAGAACCGAAGCTCTAGATTCTTGTTTTGACGCGTTTTCTTCACGCGAACCGGTATTCACTTCGCTCGAAAACGCTCTAGAGCCGTTTGGAAACGCTTTAGCGTCCGCCGATCGGCTGCACCGGTTCGGAGATCACCTCGCCAACGCCGACATCGAGCCGGAGCACCGCGGCCGCTGTGGGAAGAGCGGCGTCCGCCATCGCGGCATGGCCTTCGGCGGTCGGATGCACCGCGCCGCCATAGACGGCCGACAGGACGCCCCAGGTCGCATCGTGAATGTCCGAGGGTTGCATCGAGGACGGCAGCGCCTGCGGATAGGTCATCGCGGTGAAGTAGCTGTCATTGGCGTCGCGGATCCAGCGGGCGCGCGGCAGGTAGGCGCGATATTCCGAGGCGCTACGGCCGCACATCATCGGCTGGTTGGCGGCGGAGACGATGTCAGGATTGAAGCTCTCGCCATTGGCCGCAAAGCATTGCCGGTCGAATTCCGGATCGGTGGCGGCACGCGCGCAGAAGCCATGCATCGCGAACGCGTCCTGATGGGCGTCGACGAAGCTCATGCGATCGGCGCGCGGATTGCGGCAGAGAATGCCGGACTGGCAAAGCGCCAGCGCCTTCAACGTCGGAAGAAATTCATCCTGCACATAGCCGACCACCGGAGCAAGCCGCTGCGGTGCGGCGTTGAAGGAGGGGTGGATGTCGAAGCCGGCGCGGCCGCCGGGGCAGGGGACGCCGCCGTCAGATAGCCCCGGATTGGCATAGGCCGTATAGATCACCCGCGAGAGGTCGCCGCCGACGAACGGCTTGAGCGCCTCGCGCAGCTTGGCAAAGGATTGCGGCAACGTGCGTCGCAGCGCGTCGCGGGACTCGTCGACGGACGCCATGACGCCACCGCGCCGGAACAGCGCACGCTCCGTCCCGGTGTCGACGATCACGTCGGCGACGAGGCCGGAGAAATAGATGTCGTTGGCGCCGATCGAGAGCAGGATCATGTCGAGCTGTCGATCCGGCTGGCGGCGCTTGGCTGCCGCAAGCGCATCGCGCAATTCAGCGAGCTGACCGTTGACGCTGCCCGAGCAGGTGTTGCCCTTGCTCGGCTGGCACTCGCGGGCCTGTTGCGAGCCGAACAGCCCGTCATTGATGGTTGCGCCGGTGCAGGCGAGCGGCAGGTAGGTCACGGCGATGTGCGGGTAGCGCACCGCGAGCGCGAGCGCCGTGCGTGTCTGGTAGCTGTAAAGCGAGCGATGGCAGGCCGCGTTGAACCACACCGCGCTGTGCTTCTGCCATACCGAGAGGAAGTCCGGTGCTTCGCAGGCGCGCCCGCCTTTATAGCCGGCGCGGCTCGGCCGGTAATATTGCGCGCCCGCGGTGCCGAGATAGGAGCGGAAGCAGAAGCCTTCTTCTGCCAGCGCAATCGGACGGTCCGGATTGCCCTCGCCGGAAGCGATGCTGTCGCCGAGCCCAGCGATGAAGATGTCGCGCACGGCGATCTCGGTGGAGACGCGCTGGGTCGGATCGGAGCCGGCAGAGACGTCGACGGTCGCAACGGTGGTGCGGCCATAGCGGACGCGCAGGTTCACCGGTTCGGCGCAGTCGAAGGCGGAGCTCTGCACTCCATCGCCGTCGTCGAACGACCAGGCGCAGGTGGCGCCGACCGGAATCGGCCCGACCAATCGCACCGTGATCGGATGATCCGTTGGCGTCAGGTAGCTTTCCTTGATGTTGTCGCGGGTGCAGGGCTCGTTGACGCGGCCGGCGAGGTCGATGCAGAGCCGGTTGACGGTATTGCGCGCCCAGCCGCGGCCGTCGCTCTGCAATTCCAGCGCCTGCTCGCCGGCGAGCACGCTGCGGCCGCGGCCGGCTTCGGTCTGCAACAGGAAGTCGCGTTCCTCGCGGAACAGGCGAAAGCGGTTGCGGACTTCCCACGAAATCTGCAGCGGCTGTTCGGGGGCGGTCTGCGCTTCGGCCGACTGGCTCAGCAGCCCAATCGCCAGCAGCCCGACGGAAACGATCGAACGGAACGGAATTTTGACCATGGCGCGTTTGACGGCATCGGTGGGGCAGAAATAAGAGAGCCGCGCCGAATTAGCCACAAAGAATAACGCGCCCGGATAACGTCGCTGTTACCGCTTCAGGTGCTTGATCCGGGGCCGGCTTTCGACCGATCGCCGCACGGTGGCCTCCGCGGTCTCCGCCCTGAAGGGTGGATCATTGAGCTTGCGCCGGCTGAGCCACGGCTGCACCACGTTGAGCCAGAGCTCGCGCATCCCCATGATCGAGATCGAGATGCCGAACGGGATCAGGAAATACAGGATGCGGAACACGACCAGTGTCGCCAGCAACTGCTCCTTGGAGAAGTCCGGCAGGGCCACCAGCATCGCGGCGTCGAACACGCCGATCGACCCGGGCGCGTGGCTTGCGAAGCCGAGCAGGGTGGCCAGGATGAACACCACCGCCAGCGAGACGAAATCGATATAGGGCTCGGTCGGCATCAACAGATACATCGCGAGCGCGCAGAAGCCGAGATCGACGACGCCGATCAGGATCTGGACGAGCGTCAGCTTCGCGGACGGCAATATCACCTTCCAGCCGTTCTGGCCGAGCTCGCGGCGGCCGGTGCCGGTCACGAGCCAGACCAGATAGGCGCCGATGCCGGCAAGGCAGCCCAATCCGATCAGCCGGTTCATGGCCGCCGGCAACAGGTCCATCGAGGACGCGGCGGCGGGGTGCCAGACCATGCCGATCCCAAGCACGAAGAGATTGCCGAGCCAGAAGGTCAGGCCGGAGAGGAAGCAGATCTTGGCGACATCGATCGCGGTCAGGCCATAGTCCGAATAGATGCGAAAACGGATCGCGCCGCCGGTGAAGACGGTGGCGCCGATATTGTGGCCGATGGTGTAGCTGGTGAAGCTGGACAGTGCCGCAATGCGGTAGGGGATATGGGTCTTGCCGATGGTCCGAAGCGCGAAGAAGTCGTAAAAGGTTAATGTGCAGAAGGCTCCGACCACGCACAGCGCCGCGAGCGCGATGCGATGGGGGGCGATCTCGGTCAGCGCCGTCAGGACCAGGGCGGTATCGACGCCCTTCAAGGTCCGGACCAGATGGGTCACCGCCAACGCGATGATGATAAGGCTCGCGGCGATCCCGAGCCGTTTCCAGCCGATCTTTTCCTTGAAGCCACGCCCAAGCGCGGTCAGCAGCCGATGCATTCGTCCTCCCGGCGGGGCGACATTCTTAAGAAGGCCCGTTACGTGGTCAGATGGGGTAACGGGTGACGGTCAAACGCACCGTGCCCAAGCACCCATAAGGCAAAACCGTAGATTTGTGCAGCCCTTGACAAGCCACGCTTCCGCCTTCGTTCGCGATTTCTGTCATACGCCGTACATATGTCTGGGCCTTGGAAAATGTGAGTCGCCGCCAGCGGCCCTCTCGGTTCAATTCGTCGCAGCGTTCCGCTGTTCCGAGGCCGGGTTCTTACGGATTCTCCGGAACGTCGGTCCATCCAGCCGGTTAGCGCAGGTATCGGCAAACAGAACATGGCGTCGTGCGGGGGACAAGGAGGTGGCCGCGCGTCATGTTCCCAGAACCAAGGGATACGCGCAATGGGACTGTTCAGTAAAGACATCAAGAGCATGAATGACTTGTTCGTGCACCAATTGCAGGACATCTATTACGCCGAGCAACAACTTGTGAAAGCGTTGCCGAAGATGGCCAAAAAGGCCTCCGATCCGCAGCTCAAGCAGGGCTTTTTGGCCCATCTGGATGAGACCAGGACGCATGTGCAGAGACTGGAGCAGGTGTTCCAGATGCACGGCGCCCAGGTGAAGGCGGTCGATTGTCCGGCAATCGACGGCATCATCGAGGAAGCCGACGAGGTGGCCGGAGAGGTGGATGACAAGAACGTTCTCGACGCCGCGCTGATCAACGCGGCGCAGGCCGCTGAGCATTATGAGATCGTCCGCTATGGCAGCCTGATCGCATGGGCACGGCAACTCGGCCGCAACGACTGCGCTTCCATCCTGCAGAAGACGCTGGACGAGGAAAAAATGACCGACAACAAGCTGACCTCGATCGCCGAAGGCAAGGTCAATCTCAGGGCCGCGGGCTAGATCACGATCCGGCCAGCTCGACTGGGTCATGACTCATCAGAGTGTGATCTCGGCCTAGCTGAAGCCGGTTCCGGATGGTCCGGATCATGCTCTCGGCATTTCGGATATTGAGGCAAAAAGCCGCTCCGGAATAATCCGGTGCGGCTTTTTGTACCGGTCGCCGCTCTCCGCGATCATTATTCGATCAATACCGAAGTGTATTCGTGAGATAACGGGCTATGTCTGGTGCTGGCTCTCCGTCGAGGTGATCCATGCAAAACCAGTCGCTCAGGACCCGACAATATGCGGACGCGCCGTCCGGTCCGGAAGAAAAACCGCTGCCTTCCAGGCTCGCCGCCTCGCTGACACTTGCCGCGATGAGCCTGGGCTACGGGGTGGTGCAGCTCGACGTCACCATCGTCAACACCGCGCTGCATGCGATCGGCGCCACGCTTGGCGGCGGTGTGTCCGACCTGCAATGGGTGGTGAGCGCCTACACCATCGCGTTTGCCGCTTTCATCCTGACGGCCGGCGCGCTCGGCGACCGCATCGGCGCCAAACGGGTCTTCATGACCGGTTTTGCCCTGTTCACCGCGGCGTCCCTTGCCTGTGCGCTGGCGCCGAACGCAACGGTCCTGATCGCGGCGCGCTGCATCCAGGGACTGGCGGCCGCGATCCTGGTGCCCAATTCGCTGGCGCTGCTCAGCCATGCCTATCCGGATGAGAGAGGGCGCGGCCGCGCTGTCGCGGTCTGGGCGGCCGGCGCCAGCGTGGCGCTGACGGCTGGGCCCTTTCTCGGCGGTGCACTGATTGCGCTGATCGGCTGGCGCGCGATCTTTTTGGTCAATCTGCCGATCGGCCTTGCCGGCCTCTGGCTCACCTTCCGCTACGCCGACGAGACCACGCGCTCATTCTCGCGCGAGATCGACCTGCCTGGTCAAATCGCGGCGATCGCGGCCCTCGGCACGCTTGCTGGCGCGCTTATCGAGGGCGGCGCGCGCGGCTGGCAAGATCCATTCGTGGTCTCAGGCTTTGCCGCGTCCGCGGTGCTGAGCGCGCTGTTCGCCCGGCTCGAAGCCTATGCGCTGCAACCGATGCTGCCGCTCGCACTGTTCAGGCAGCGAATGTTCACGGCGACATCGCTCGTCGGTCTTCTCGTCAACGTCGCCTATTACGGGCTGATCTTCGTGCTGAGCCTGTATTTCCAGGAGATCAATGGCCTTTCGGCATTTCAGACCGGGCTTGCCTTCGTGCCGATGATGGGCGCGGTGCTGCCCGTCAATCTGATCGCGCCGCGCATCAGCGAGCGCATCGGCGCGCCCGCGACCATCGGCAGCGGCGCTCTGCTGTCGGCCGCGGGATGTCTGGCATTGCTCGGTTTGGGGCCTGATACCTCCTATTGGGCGATCTGCGCGCAACTGGTCATGATGAGCTGCGGCCTGGGTCTCTTGGTCCCGCCGTTGACGTCGACGCTGCTCGGCAGCGTCGAGAAATCGCGCTCGGGGATTGCGGCCGGCGTGCTCAATGCGACGCGGCAGACCGGAAGTGTGCTGGGCGTCGCGCTGTTCGGCTCGCTGGTCGGTCGGTCCACGGCATTCATCGCCGGCCTGCACGCGTCGCTGCTTATCTCGGCCGGCCTGCTGGTTACTGCCGCTGCCACGATCATGCTTGGTGCCCAGCGTTGGCCGGAGAGGTGGATGACGAGAACGTGCCCACCCCCGCGCTGATCAATGCCGCGCAGAAACCGCCGAACAAAGTGAGATCGTCATCTATGCGGCTGATCGCCTGCGCACGGCAGCGAACTGAATCACGATCCGGCCAGGCTGACTGGGCTGCAGATCATTAGGGCGTGATCTTTCGGCAAACGCCTCGCGCGTCCAGCGAAAGCCGGTTTCGGATTGTCCGGATCATGCTCTAGTGTCTTTCATGGCTCGAGCGGCTTCGCGTGGAAAGCGGCACCCCTGATGTTCTCAAACGAACTCAAGATATTTCGCAAGGGGCTTTGATGTCGTTTGTTTCAACCCACCCGTTGTCCGGCGCCGCATATCTTCTGTTGGCAATTTCAGCCGCCGCACTTGTCGCTCGAAAGCAAAATTTCTCGACTTGGTTTGCGTGCCTTTCGTTGGTGGCGGCCCTCTTCGGCGGCATCGTATCGATCGAGGCAGTTTTCGCATTGGCGGCGTTTCTCGTTCTGTGTCTTTGGCACTTCAGCCTGCGCCGCGGCGACGTGGCTTTCACCTTTCCCGGCGCGACCATGTTATCCGGACTTTTGGTTGTGGCTGCAGCCGTTACATTCGCCGGTCACTTCATGCCCGGTTTTCATAATGCGAAAATCATAGATCACATGGTGATGTCTCCGGGCGGAGTGCCGTTCACGATGTACCTTGACTTCGACAAGGTGGCCGCGGCCTGGATACTGGCGCGGTGCGGGGGCTTTTTTCCCGTGGCCGCCGACTCCCAAAAATCAGCGAACGAACAGGCTGACGCACGGCGCAGTCTCGTGATCGGCGCCCTCTGTCTGGGCAGTTGCCTTGCCGTGATAATTCCGGTTTCCTTAGCCATCGGCTACATCGCATTCGACCCCAAGATCATGCCCTTCTTCTGGATCTGGGCAGCGAATAACCTCATATTCGTTGCGTTTTCAGAAGAGACTTTGTTTCGCGGGATGGTGCAGGGCAGCCTCACGGCCGGATTTACCCGTCTTGGCTGGCCCGCTTATGCTGCGTTGCTGGTAAGCGCTGGACTCTTCGGATTAGCCCATATTGCTGGAGGCTGGGCCTATGTCGCGCTGGCCGCTCTCGCAGGATTGTTCTACGGTGCAGCCTTTCTGAAAACCAACCGCCTGGAAACATCTATCGCGGTGCACTTTCTGTTGAACTTCATTCACGCGGTTTTCTTTACGTATCCTGCCCTCCACATAGACACGGTTGCCGGCATTTCGGACATTGAGACAAACGCTGCGTCGGAGCGATCCCGTGCGGCTTTCGCACGGGCGCTGCTACCGTGAAGTGGCGGGCTGCATGTGATGTTGGCTCATGGCGATCGTTCGCGCCGTGACCGGGCTCGGCAAGAGCCTGGGCATCATCACCACGGCGGAGAGGTCACACCAATGCCAGCGAGCTTAGTTCCTGCGCAGCGCGAAATGCGCGCCGCAAAACGCCATCGCACCGCCGAGGCACAGCGCGGCGAGGCCTGCCTCCACGATCGAGATGGTCGAGATCGAACTCGGTGCGGAAGCCACCTGGCCGGCGCCGGCGAGGATCAGGACGCCGACGGCGATCAGGAATTGCCGCATTCGCGGCGGGATCTCGCCGGAGACGGCGCTGTGCATCAGGTTCGCGGTGAAATAGCCGCCACAGAACGCCACCGTCGCGATCAGCCACCAGGCGATTGCCGCCCCAGCCGGCATGGATTCGTGCGTGTCGGAGCGCCACAGCCCGCCAAGATCGAGGCCGTAGCGTGTGCCCAGCATGTGCACGGCGAGCGCCAGCAGCACGCCGGAAATCATGGCGCCGCCAAGGATCAGGTGGCGTGGAAAAGAGGTCGTCTCAACCATGGTCTGCTTGTAGGATGAAGGCGGCGCGCCGCGCAAGCCGTGCGGTAGCCGTTTGCTCCGGGTTGTGGAATTGCCGACGTCATCAGCCAATAGCGCCGAGCCAGGCGAGGGCGCAGCGACGCGCTATGCCTACAAGGCATCATTGATCGGATCGGCGCATCAATTCGAATTGACCGATGCCGGCCTGTCGTGGCGCATCGCCGGCCGTTCCGGCGTCTGGCCTTATCGCGATATCTCGGCGGTCCGCCTCTCGTATCGTCCGGTGTCGATGCAGTCGCGCCGTTTCCGTGCCGATATCCAGAATGCCAATGGCGGACGCCTCGCCATCCTCTCGACCACCTGGCAGACCGCAACCCTGATGGAGCCGCAGGATCGCGGCTACCGTGCCTTCATCGAGGAGTTGCACCGGCGGCTGAAGGCGGCCGGCAGCAAGGCGGTGCTGACAGGTGGGCTCGGACCTGTGACCTATGCGGCCGCCCTCGCAGTGTTGGCGGTGCTGGCGGTCGCGATGATCGGGCTATTGCTGCGTGCATTGTACACCGGCGAATTCGTCGGCGTACTGTTCCTGATCGGCTTCGCCGTCCTGTTCGCCTGGCAGATCGGCGGCTTCGTCGGGCGCAACCGGCCGCGCAGCTACGGCTTCGATCATCTGCCGGTCAAGTTGCTCCCATAGCTTTTTGCGTACACGAAGCGAGATGATCGCAACCGAGCGCAATGAAAAGTGACTTCGCGGAATCTTTCATTCGCGGCATCGTCCTGGCTGATCGATGGGCGGGGAAATGCATGGAGGATCGAAGCGCACGCATTCCGACCGAGGCGGAGATTGCCGAGATCAATGCGAGGCATCTGATCCACACATCCCTCAAACCGGCCGATCTCCTGTTCGTATTCGGCACACGCGAAGACGTCGATCTACGTGTCGGCGAGGCTTGTCGGCTCTGGCGTGAGGGTTTCTTCTGTTGGTCGATCGTCAGTGGCGGGGTGACGCCGGGCTCTCATCTTTCCGAATGCGAAATCATCAAGGCCGAGATGGTCGCACATGGCGTCCCGGCCGAAATCATTCTCGAAGAACATTGCGCGATGAATACCGGCGAGAACGTGATCCTTTCTCTGCCCATCATCGATGCGGCATTGGGTTTGGAAAATATCCGCAGCGTCATCTGCCTTGGTAATAGCTGGACCTCGCGGCGCTATCCGATGACGCTGCAGCGGCATTGGCCGGAGGTCGAGAAGATGCTGGTGACGGTCGACAGTTTTTCCACGCCGCGCTCGCAGTGGCACACTGATCCGGAATTTCGCCGCAGCGTGCTGCGCGAGTGGGACAAGATCGAGCCATATAAGGCTAAAGGCTTCATCGCGGAATGGCCGGTCGCGTAAGACGCGCGGCTCTATTCGGTCGCGTCGAAATCCTCTTCCTTCGCGATCAAGATGCCCGATAGGGCTCGGAGCCCGGTTTCGAGCTGCTCCAGCGTCGGCGCGCCCAGCGCCAGGCGGACCGCGTTGGGGGCATGTCCCGGAGCGACCGCGAAGGTCGTCGACGGCGTCAATGCGATGTCGCGCCGGGCGGCGGCCGCGACGAAAGTCTGCGAGCGCCAATGCGCCGGCAATGTCAGCCAGAGATGATAGGCCTTGGGATTGGCCTGGATTTCGAAACCGGTGAGCAATTTCGCGGCCATCTGCTGGCGGCGCGCCGCATCGATCCGCTTCAGCCGCGTGAGCTCGGACACGGTGCCGTCGCTCATCAATCGCTGACCGGCCGCAAATGCATAGCCCGATGCCGTCCATCCGCCGGAGCGGACGGACGCCATGATGATCTCGCGCAGCCGTGGCGGCGGAACGATGAAGCCGAGCGCAAGTCCCGGCGCGACCTTCTTCGAGAGGCTGTCGAGCACGATGCAGCGGTCGGGAGAAAGCACAGCGAGCGGCGCCTCATCGTCGAGAAAACCGTAGACCGTGTCCTCGATGATGGTGAGGTCGAGCTTTTCGACGACCCGCAGCAGGTCGGCGCGCCGGGCGGCCGGCATCGTGATGCCCAGCGGGTTTTGAATGGTCGGCTGCAGATAGAGCGCCGATAGGTGCGCCTCGCGGTGCGCTTTCTGCACTGCATCGGGCCGCACGCCATGCGCGTCCATCGCGAGCGGCACCAGCGTCACGCCAAGCCGCACCGCGATGCCCTTGATGAAGGGATAGGTCAGCGCCTCGACGCCGCAGCGCCCGCCCGGCGGCACCAGCGCGGCGAGCGCCGCAGCAATGCATTGCCTGCCATTGGCGGTGAACACGATCTGCTCGGCGCTTGGAGACCAGTCCTTGCGGGCGAGGAACGCCGCCGAAACCTGTCGCACGGCTTGCGTGCCTGTGCTTGTCGCGGGGCGCAATGCGGCCTCGAGCGCCTCCGCTCGCTCCAACCCCTCCAGGCTTTTCGCGATCATCGCCGCCTGTTGCGGCAGCAGCGGATAGTTGAATTCCATGTCGATGCGCGAGCCATGCGCCTCGACTGACGCCGCGATGCCGCGCCGCGCGTCGCCGGAGATGAAGGTGCCGCGGCCGACTTCGCCGACGACGAGGCCGCGCCGCAACAGCTCGGTGTAGACCCGGCTCGCGGTCGACACTGCGATCTTCCGCTCATAGGCAAAGCTGCGTTGTGGCGGCAGGCGGTCGCCAGCTTTCAGCGCGCCACCAGCTATCTCGGCAGCAATGGCGTCGGCAAGCCGCAAATATTCGAACTTCGACATAATTGCACCGAGGACAATGTTTCTCTTGAACCGAGATAATTACCGGATCATTTAGAGGGTATCAACCTTGCGATTGTACTGAGGGTGCGCAAGCAATCCGAAGTCAATGACGGCGCTGCGGTCAGCATTTGCGCCTACGGCGTCGCTTTGCCGCGCGGGAGACGCCGGAGAGAAGACGATGTCGACGCTATCCTCAGCCGCAGGCCGGCCCGCGCAGCCGGGCTCATCAGGCGGACTGATCCGCTGGGTCGAAGCGGGCGCGCACGCGCTGCTCGGTTATCTGGATCGCCGCGCCGCCATCAAGAAACTTCGTGGATTGGATGACCGCGCGCTGCGCGACATCGGAATCTCACGCTGCCAGATCGAGGCCGCCGTCGGCGGCGCGCTCAACCCGGTGATGGGGAAATTCCCATAGATCGCGGGCTGGAGCATGATTCGGAAAAGTGGAAACCGGTTTTCCCTCGCGACAAACGCGAAGCGTTTGCGCGGAGATCATGCTCAAACGAAGAGCTAAAGCGGGAAGACGGTTCGACGAAAAGTCATCACGCTTTAGTGCCGAACCACCAGCACCGAGCATTTCGCATAGCGCACCACATGGCCGGCATTGGAGCCGAGGAAGTATGTGCGCATCGCCGGCCGGTGCGAGGTCATCACGATCAGGTCGGCGTGCATTGCCGCCGCTTCCTCGAGGATCTCGTGATAGATGCCGCCCTGTCGCACTACGCTCGATATGCGCGATGGCTCGATGCCGCTTTCGCGTGCCACGATCGCGAGCGCTTCCTCGGAGGTCTGCCGCTGCTGGGTATCGAAATCGGCCGGCACATATTCGGCCAGCATCACCGGTGTCATTGGCAGCACATTGAGCAGGCGTACCGCACCCTTCCAGTTTTCCGCGAGCGTCGCGGCCGTCGCGATCGCAGGCTTCGCCAACTCGGTGTCGGCCAAATCGATCGGCACCAGAATGGACTTGAACATCCACGCCTCCTGTCCGCTCAACATTGACACGGCAAGCGGCGATTTCCGCGCCGGCTGCCTTGACTCTAGTTTTGACGCGTTTTCTTCACGCGAACCGGGATCCACTTCGCTCGAAAACGCTCTAGTCGTCCGAAGTCTGCTTCAATAGTTTCGGGCTGACAAATTGTACGAGCTTGCCGCGGCGGAACGCCACGTCAGTCCAGTCGTGCGTCGGGAAGTCGAAGATCGCAAGGCCGGAGGTCGGCAAATTGTGATCGAGCGCCTTCTTCGCATGCGCATCACCGCTGCCAATGAGGGTGAGGGCGAGTTCATGCATGCCGGGATTGTGACCAACCAGCATCAGCCGTTTGGGGTCGCTGACCGAAGCCATGCGAATCGTGTGCAACAACTCGGTCGGATCGGCGCCGTAGAGTTCCGGCAGGAATTCGACCTCCGGCCGCGGCACGAGCCCTTTCATCGCCTCCCAGGCGACTTCCCAGGTCTGATGCGCCCGGACAGCGGGCGAGACCAGCACGCGGTCGGGGAACGGCGGATGCCGGCCGATCCAGGCGCCGATCTCCGCTGCATCGCGGTGGCCGCGCTCGTCGAGCCGGCGGTCGTGATCCTGGCCCGTGGGCGATTCGGTTTCGGTCTTGGCGTGACGCAACAGCATCAAACGGCGCATGGCGCAATTCTCAATTCGACGTGTTCTGGATTAATCTACATGCTCATGCCCGCGGCAAGGTGACAAGCCGTGTTGCGGTCCGTAAGAAAACGACATGAGCGAGACTTCCACAAGTCTGATCGACGATCCTGATGCTGCGATGCCGTTCCCCTCGCGCCTTTCGGCCGATCTGGACGTCGATGTCTGCGTGGTCGGGGCCGGGCTTGCCGGGTTGACGGTGGCACGGGAAGCGGCGCGGCTTGGCGCCAGTGTCGCGGTGCTCG
Organism: Bradyrhizobium sp. Ai1a-2; assembly: GCF_000426245.1. Taxonomy (GTDB): domain Bacteria; phylum Pseudomonadota; class Alphaproteobacteria; order Rhizobiales; family Xanthobacteraceae; genus Bradyrhizobium. Next base: position 120,074 of record NZ_AUEZ01000015.1, read on the forward strand.
AGGGCCGCCAGGTCGGATGGAACGCTTCCGGCAACCAACTCGGCACGGTGATGCCGGGCTTCAATCTTCCGGTGTCCGACCTGATCGAGCGCGTCGGTCTGGAGGACGCTCGCGAACTCTGGGCGCTGTCGAAGGCGGGCGCGGATTACGTTCGCGCGACCGCGACCGAGGACATGATTCCGGGCATCGCGTTGAGCGAGGGCGCGCTGCAGGTTTCGACCGTCGATATCGGCAAGACCCTGATCAGCCGGCTGCAGACGCTGGCACAGGATTTCGAGACCGAGGTCGAGGGCTGGCAGGTCGACCGTGTGCGCAGCACCATCAGGACCAACCGCTATTTCCACGGCATCTACTATCCCAATGCGTTCCAGGTCGACGGCCGCAAATATGTGCATGGCTTGGCGGCGCTGGCGCAGCGGGCAGGGGCGCGCATCTTCGAGGATACGCCGGTAGTCAGCATCGACTTCTCCGGTATCCGCAAGCGCATCGTCACGCCTTCTGCGCGTTTGCGCGCGAACCATATCGTGCTCGCTGGCAACGTGCATCTCGGCGCGCCGCTCCAGCGCTTGTCGGACACGCTGGTGCCGGTGTGGCGCTATGCGGCGGTGAGCGAGCCGCTTGGCGAGCGGCTCGCGGAGGCGCTCACCTTTCACGGCTCGGTCATGGACAGCGACGGCATCGATCATTTCTGCATCGTCGATGGCGACCGGCTGATGTGGGCGAGCCCGGAGACGACGTGGAATGCGAAGCCGCAGCGTTTCGCTTCCGCCATCCAACGCCGCATCGCGACCATCTTTCCGCAACTCGGCAAGGTGAGGATCGACGATGTCTTCGGCGGCGCAGTTGGCGTGACCGTGCACGGCATGCCGCAGATCGGCGAATTGCGCAAAGGCCTTTGGGTCGCAAGCGGCTTTGGCCGGCAGGGCATGAACACCTCGGCGATGGCAGGGGTATTGATCGCGCGCAGCATCCTGTGGGGCGATGAACGCTGGCGCCTGTTCTCGCCGTTCGAACTGGTCTGGGCGGGTGGGACGACCGGCCGCGTCGCGGCGCATCTGATCAGCCTTTGGGGGCGGGGGGCCTCCGCCGCCGCCAACGTACTGGCGCGCTATCGGGAAGGTCTGCGCGCCAAAGAGCGCATCCGCAACGCACGTCTCGCCGAGGCCAATCGCCAGGCAGGCACCCTGCCGCGGCCGCCGCGCCGCCGACCGCCGCCCGGCGGCCAACGGACCGTACACCCGCAACCGCCCGCGCCGCAGGATCCGTATGGCTCAAGCTCGCAGAAAAGTGAGGAGCTCAGGGACTGACCGGTGTAACGTTCCCACCGGGTGATCGTACCTGACAGCGAACAATCGTCATCCGCCTCTACGGAGACCATCATGATTGACCGCCGTTTCCTGCTCGCTTCCGTTGCCGGCCTGTTCAGCTTCGCCGCCTTCCGCTGGCTGCGCGGCTCGCCGGCGGAGGCCGCCGAGAAATTCGAGATCCAGAAGACCGACGCCGAGTGGCGCGCGCAGCTCACACCGCAGCAATACGACATCCTGCGCAAGCAGGGCACGGAGCGGCCCTGGTCTAGCCCGCTCTTGAAGGAGCATCGCAAGGGCATCTTCGCCTGCGCGGGCTGCGATCTGCCGCTGTTCTCCTCCGACACCAAGTTCGAAAGCGGCACCGGCTGGCCGAGTTTCTATCAGCCGCTCGAAAACGCCGTCGGCACCACCGAGGATCGCACCTTTGGCATGGCACGCACGGAGGTGCATTGCCGTCGCTGCGGCGGCCATCTCGGCCACGTGTTTGACGACGGTCCTAAGCCGACGGGTCTGCGCTACTGCATGGATGGTTTTGCGCTGGTCTTCCACCCGGCGACAGCGTCAGCCACCTGAATCTATCTTCATCACGCAAGATGTAACGAACACAAAAAAGGCCTCCGTTCCGGAGGCCTTTTTCTTGATCAGGCGATCGCCTCACGCCGACTTGCGTTCGTCTTCCAGCGCGGGAGCATCGAGCTTCCTCGCGCTCTCCAGCAGCGCCTCTTCGTGCGCGATCAGCTTCTTCGATTCCTTCAGCGCGTGATAGAGGTCGCCGTTGAGGATGTGGTTGTTGATGCCTTCGATGAAGGGCCAGCCGCTGGGCATCGCCGTGATGATGTCGCGCACCAGGCTGAAATAGGTCGGGTGGTGCGCCATTGGGTCGGGTGAGAGATACATCAGCTGCACTGCGAGATAGACCAGCTTGGCCGGCGTGTCGGCCGTCTCCGGCGTCAGGATGTCCTTCTCGCGCAGGATCGGAATCTTGTCGCCATCGATCAGGAGGCGAGCCCGCTGATCGGTGTTGGTGACCACGCAGGAGCCGATGATGATCCGCTCGTTCGGCTTCAGCTCGACCTTCAATGCCATTCCCGTTCTCCTTTGCCGCCATCCGCGCGATGCGTCGTTGCGACGAAATCGAATCATGTCTGGCTCGCATGGGCCGTTAAGACCGATGGCGGCCGATCGCGCCGCAATCCTTTCCGATCATGGTTAACGGTCGGTAAACGCCGTCACTGCCGAGCTTGCCCTTCCATCCGAAGGTGCAGCCAATTCAGTAGTATTCCGGAGGATCCGTTCCATTGTGTAGTATTTTCGCGCTGTTACGTGGCCTGAAACGCGATCGAAGGGATTCATTTTTTCTTAGGACACTTGGTTCCAAGGTGAGCCGTCATCCGATCAAAAACGATTGGAAGCGACGTGTTCCTGTTTCACACCAGAAAGGTATGAAAAATGTCCGGTATTGTCCTTTCGTCATCGGTTCGCCAGAACCTGCTCTCGCTGCAGTCGACAGCCGATCTGCTCGCCACCACCCAAAGCCGCCTGTCCACCGGCAAGAAGGTCAACTCGGCCCTCGATAACCCGACCAACTATTTCACAGCCGCCGCGCTCGACAACCGCGCCAGCGACATCAACAACCTGCTCGATGGCATCGGCAACGGCGTGCAGGTGCTGCAGGCGGCGAACACCGGTATCACCTCGCTGCAAAAGCTGGTCGACAGCGCCAAGTCGGTCGCGACCCAGGCATTGCAGTCGACCGTCGGCTACTCCGCAAAGTCCAGCGTGAGCGTCAAGATCAACGGCGCCACCGCCTCGAACCTGCTCGGCACCGGCGCGGCGATCGATACGACGGTCCAGGGGACGCTCGCGGTCAACAACAACCTGACGAGCTATAGCGCGAACTCGGCGGACGGCACGGTCGTCAACGCCACGCACCAGACCGCCTACAACAATAGCTTGGCCACCCTGGGTACCCAGATCAATGCCGCGACGGTCGCCGGCTCGGCCCTCAACACCGCGGCTGGCGGCAATCTGGCCGTCAACGATAGCTTCTCGATCAACGGCAAGACGATCACCTTCACGGCCTCGGGCGCCGCGGCGGCCGATGCCGGCGGCAACTACACGATCGGTATCGATCAGACGCTGGGCGACGTGCTGGATGCGATCGACACGATCACTGGCAATACTGGTACTGGCGCCGCCGTTGCATCCAGCATCTCTGGCGGCGCGATCCAGCTCAGCACTGGTCTTGCCCACGACATCAACATCGAGGACGGCACCGGCGGTGCGGCCGGCACGCTTGCCAAGCTCGGCCTTTCGGCGACCACGCAGGACGTGAACCGTACTGGCGGCACCATCAACAGCACGACCCCGATCACCTCGGCGACCAAGCTCTCGGGCCCCCAGCTCCCTGGTAGCACAGACGCCCTGGTCGGCGCCGGCGCAGCGTTCACCAACACCGACGTCCTCGTGATCAACGGCAAGACGATCGCATTCAACAGCGGCGGCGGCACGTCCGGTACGGTAGGCAATAACGATCTTTCGATCGACGTAACCACCGGGACGATCGGCGATATCCTTACGGCCATCAACCAGGCTTCGGGCGGCACCGCAAGCGTCGGAACCGGTGCCGATGCCGGCAAGATCCATATCCTGACCAGCGCCACGCAGGACGTGGACTTCGCGGGCTCCAATGCTGCCACCCTGGCCAAGCTTGGGCTTAGCGGCCTCACCGACAACAAGGTGAGCCGCACGCCCACGGCGGGCGCCGTGCAGATCACCGGTGCTACCAAGCTGTCGGGCACCGCAGCCGCAGCCAGCGACGCGATCACCACCGGTTTCCAGACCGGCGATACGATCACAATCAATGGCCAGACCATCACCTTCGTGGACAACGGCGCCGCCGACAACAACCACATCAACAAGGACGACAGCATCGATACGCTGCTGCACAAGATCGACGCGTTGACCGGTGCCCCCGCGAACTCCTCGTCGGTGTCCGGCGGCCAGATCACACTGCATACCGGTACCACGAGCGATCTGACGATCACCAGCTCGAACACGGCAGCGATGGCGGCCCTCGGCTTTGCGGGCCCGATCAGCAAGGTCCGTGACCACGGCCCGTCGCCGCTCGATGGCCAAACGCTGTCGATCGGCTCCACCGGCGGCGGGACCGCGACCAGCATCACCTTCGGTGGTACTGGTCCGGGCCACGTGACCTCGTTGAACGACCTCAACGCGGAGCTGAAGTCGAACAACCTCCAGGCGACGCTGGCTCAGGACGGCACGCTGACGATCACCACCGCAAACGACGCGGCTTCCGCGACGATCGGCTTGATCAGCGGCACCGCGGCCGTCTCGGGCCAGTTGTTCTTCGGCAAGACCCCGAGCGATCCGGTGGTCGATGCGTCGGCGAGCGCCGCCCGCGACGATCTGGTCAACCAGTACAACAACATCCTGGACCAGATCACGACCACGGCGCAGGACGCCTCCTTCAACGGCGTCAACCTGCTCACCGGCGACACGCTGCGGCTGACCTTCAACGAAACCGGCAAGTCGACGCTGGCGATCTCCGGCGTCAACTTCAACTCCGCGGGCCTCGGCCTTGCAGCGCTGTCTTCCGGCGACTTCAAGGACAACGACTCCGTGCAGAAGGTCGTGAGCGGCCTCACCAACGCCTCGAGCACGCTGCGCGCTCAGGCGTCGTCGTTCGGTTCGAACCTGTCGATCGTGCAGATCCGTCAGGACTTCTCCAAGAACCTGATCAACGTGCTGCAGACCGGCTCGTCCAACCTGACGCTGGCCGACACCAACGAGGAAGCGGCCAACAGCCAGGCGCTGTCGACCCGCCAGTCGATCGCGGTGTCCGCGCTCGCGCTCGCCAACCAGAGCCAGCAGAGCGTGCTCCAGCTGCTCCGCTAAGCGTAGCCGCATCAAATCAAGAACGGCGCAAGACGGCGGGAGAAAACCCCGCCGTCTTCGTTTGGTTAAGGTGTGGCGTGAGGGCTTCTGCCGGAAAACGGACACATTTGGTAACCGTTGCTAACCATATTTAAAGGCACGGTCTGTATGAAAGTTGGGCACTTTTGAGGCCCCGCGGTCCAAACCGCTCCCACCGAGGTTCGTGAATGTCAAATGCAGCTCAGGCCTACGCACGTACGTCAACCACGACGGCGTCCCCACGTGAAATCGAAGCGCAGGCGCTGCTAAAGGCTGCACGACAGCTTCAGGAAGTCCAGGCAAACTGGAATGGGCCCGACAAGGCGATGCAGAACGCGCTGCTGTTCAATCGCCGCCTGTGGTCGATCTTCATGAGCGCCGCGCAGGCCAATGACAATCCGCAGCCGCTCGAAGTGCGCCAGAACATCACCAATATCGGCGTGTTCGTGATGAAGCAGACCGTCGAGATGCAGATCAATCCCGATCCGGCGAAGCTGAAGTCGCTGATCGACATCAACTGCAACCTCGCCGCCGGCCTCGCGGGCCGCGGCTAGGCAGGGTGGAGCGGCTGCAATGGCCGACATGATGAGCATCCTGGCGGCCAACTACAAGGCCGTCGGGCTGAACGTTCCCTCCAAGACGCCCTATGTGGCTGTTGATCCTGAGCTCTACGAGGGCAGCTGGACCGGCAAATACGCCAACAACAAGTCGTTCAAGATCCAGGTCTCGAATGTGACGGGCTTCCGCGCCAAGGTGCACTACCAGAGCGAGGGTACCAGCAAGTACCAGGACGTCCTGATCAAGGATCAGTCGTTCCGGGTCGGCGATACCAAGTTCACGCTCACCTCGGTCGGCACGGCGCTGATCAAGAACGTCGTCAACGACCCCGCGACCGGGGGGACGTATCTCGACCAGGCCTACGCGAAGCGTCAGGGCTAAAGCTTCAGTTCTGAGAACCGAAGCTTTGGATTTTTTGTTTGACGCGTTTTCTTCATGCGAACCGGTATCCACTTCGCTCGAAAACGCTCTGAAGCATCATGCCCTGCGGTCGGTGGCGCCGATACGCGTCGGCGCTTCCTTGGTCAGGTCCATCGTGCGGAAATAGGCGCGGCGACGCAGCACCGCCTCTTCGGGAAACTGCCTCACCACCTGGCTCGTGCGGTTGTCGACGACCTGATAGACGACGGAAGCGGCGTCGCGATCGATAATCACTTGGTTGGAAACGGAAGCGCTGACGACGTTGGAATTGATGCTGGCGCGCGCGCCTGCATCCGCCGCCGTGACGCTCCGGCTCGGCGGCAATTCAGTCGGGACGGCATTCTGCGCCGCCTCGCTGACCGGAGCGGTAATCGGCGCTGCAACCGGTACCCCGACCGGCTTGATGCTGAAATCTGTACTCATTACAGCCTCCTAGTGCATGCGCACTAGCTAATGCTTCGAGTCAAATCCCAACCCTCCTCAAACCGCAACTCTAGGCCGGCACCTCTCAATAGGTTGTTAGGGAACGCGCTGAATGTCGCGCTTACGCTCGCGTGACAGTTTTAAATGAATTGTTCAGAGCGACCGGCTGACCGCGAGCGGCGTGATGTGGCGCGGTCCCGGCGCGGCGCGTCGGCCAGTCGCGGTGTAGGTATTCGGCATGTTGCGGCGCTGAATCTCGCTGTTGACGCCGCGCACGATGCCTTCCGACACCGCATGCGCGGTGGCGAGAACGGTGAGGTTGACCTGCAGCATCGCGCGGAAAGTGTCGTGGTGGCGGCGCAACGTGTTCAGGAGGTCGGGTGCCGCCTGTGACAGCAGCTTCTGCGCAGCCTTCACATTCTCGACCGCGACCATGTAGCGGCGTGACAATTCCGATTTCTGCGCTTCCAGTTGCATCGCCTCGCGCACCTTGCCGGCGCGCACCAGCTCTGTCTCACGCTCGGTGATGCCAAGCAGCGCGCTCATCACATCCATCAAGTCCTCCGCAAGCTTGCGGATTTCGGCAGGTGTCGAAGCTGCAGATTTCGCCGCTGGCGCCGGCGCCGGCCCCGATTGAAGACGCTGGTTCATCTTGTCCTGATCTCCTCAAGCTTGGCTGGCGCCGCCTGCCTGCTGCAGGATCAGCGTGCGGAACACTTCGTTGGAAATGCCGACGCCGCCGGATTTCGCGAACGATTTCGAATATTCTTCCGTCAGCATCGAACGCCACACGCCGGTGCCGGGCGTGTCGCCAAACGGGCCTTCGCCCTTGATGCCGCTGGTCATCTGCGAAAACATCGAATTGAGGAACAGCGCCTCGAAATCCTGTGCCTTCGCGCGGGCCTTCGCCTGCATTTCCGGCGAGACCTTCGTCAGCGCCTCCGCCAGTTGCGGATCGTTGCGGCCGTTGCCGCGCGGTGCGTGGTAGGGATTGGTGATGGCGTCGACGAATCCGCTCTGCATCACATCACCTCGATGTCGGCCTGGATCGCGCCGGCGGCCTTGATCGCCTGCAGGATGCTGATCAGGTCGCGCGGGCCGATCCCGAGTCCGTTGAGGCCGTCGACAAGTTGCTGCAGCGAGACGCCGTCTTTCACCAGCGCGAATTTCTTGCCGTCCTCGGTAACCTGCACATTCGAGCGCGGCGTCACCACCGTCCGTCCCTGCGACAACGGGTTGGGCTGGCTCACTTGCGGGGTTTCGGAGATCGACACCGTGAGATTGCCTTGCGCGACCGCCACGGTGGCGACGCGAACGTCGCGGCCCATCACGATGATGCCGGAGCGCTCGTCGATCACGATCTTGGCGGCAAGATCCGGATCGACCTGCAACTGCTCGATCTCGGTCAGCAAGGCGACGACGTTGCCCTTGAACTCCGAGGGGATGTTGAGTTGCACGGTTGAGGGATCGAGCGGCTCGGCCGTCTTCACCCCGAGGAAATCGTTCACCGCCGCCGCGATGCGCTTGGCGGTGGTGAAGTCGGCGTTGCGCAGCGCGAGGCGGACATTGGGCAGGCGGTTGAGCGTGAACTCGATCTCGCGCTCGATGATCGCGCCGTTGGCAATGCGGCCGACGGTCGGCACGCCGCGCACGATCTTGGCGGCTTCGCCTTCGGCCTGGAACCCGGAGATCGCGAGTGTGCCTTGCGCGACTGCATAGACATTGCCGTCGGCGCCGAGCAGGGGGGTGACGAGCAGGGTGCCGCCGCGCAGGTCCTTGGCGTCGCCAAGCGCGGAGACGGTGACGTCCATCCGCGTGCCCTGCGTGCCGAAGGCCGGCAGGTTGCCGGTGACCATCACGGCGGCGACGTTGCCGGTGCGGATGGTGGCGCCGCGGATGTTGACGCCCATCCGTTCCAGCATCGCCTGCAGCGACTGCTTGGTGAAGGGGATGTTGTTGAGGGTATCGCCGGTGCCGTTGAGGCCGACCACGAGGCCGTAGCCGATCAGCTGATTCTGCCGCACGCCTTCGATGTTGGCGAGGTCCTTGATCCGCGACGTCGCGCCGGCCGGCAAAGCGGTCAGCGCGAGCGCGAGCCACGCTGCGCAGGCGGCTGCGAAATAATGTGCCGAACGGATGCCGGGCATCCTGTGCTCCCCTCGAGGTCTTCCGTCGGACCGGCACGCCACTCCCATAGCGGCGATCCGCACATTCCCTATGCCAGCGCTGTGCCATGACGGGCCGATAGATCAAATCATTGATATCTTGAGTGAAATTGTGTGATCGCCGTTCGCGCCCCGTTTGCCGGCGGAGTCGAAACTGCCGGCCGGCGGCAGATTTTGCCGGGTCGTTTACGGACCATTAACCATAACGGGGCGAAGGTTCCGCCCAGCACGCCCGTGGGATCATCGACGATGCGCATCTCAGGACCGAACGGCACCACGCTTGGAACGCCCGCGAACAGTGCGCGGCGGTCCAGCTCGAGCAGCTTCTCGCTGCCGGAACCCTCGACGGAAGCGGGCGAGGTCCGTTCCGGCGCGGCCCCGAAAGCGGCCGCCAATATCGATGCGCTGCTCGCGCTGCAGGGTGTCGAGGACCCCGTGGAACGCCGCAAGCGCTCGGTCGCGCGGGGCCGCGGCGCGCTCGACGTGCTCGACGAACTCAAGATCGGCCTTCTGGCCGGCAATCTGGCGGCGACGACCGTCGCGCGGCTGCGCGATGCCGCCGCCAGCCTGAAATCCTCGTCCGGCGATCCGGGCCTCGATGCGGTCCTGTCCGAAATCGAGCTTCGCGTCGAGGTCGAGCTCGCCAAGGCCGGGCAGACCTAGGGTCGGTTGCCTCGATAGCGATTCGCCCGGCCCGGCGAGTGCGGATTTAATTCCCTTCCGCCGGGCAAAAAGGGCTGATCCGGCCCCTTCAGTCTCCGGGTTGTCGGTGCAGGACGAGCGCACCGACTGGTCCGGGCGGAACGGGACCAACTTGCCTGTGTAAGGGGGCGGAAATGGCACTTCCGAGCGGTTGCACCGATATTGTCTGTCACATGAGGTAGCTATATAAGGCGCCGCGCGGATGACCCATTTTCGTCCGCCTGACAGGGACATGGACTGCCTTTGGAAAAGCTGAAGAACTACCGGCCTTCTGAAAAAGAGCCTTTCATGAACGAGCGTCAGCGCGACTATTTCCGCGCCAAGCTGCTGGCCTGGAAGGATGAGATCCTCCGCGAATCGAAGCTCACGCTGCAGACCTTGCAGGAAGAGAACGTCAACCATCCCGACCTTGCCGACCGTGCTTCCTCCGAGACCGACCGTGCGATCGAGCTGCGCGCCCGCGACCGCCAGCGCAAGCTGATCTCCAAGATCGATGCCGCACTGCAGCGCATCGAGGACAACACCTACGGCTATTGCGAGGAGACCGGCGAGCCGATCTCCCTCAAGCGCCTCGAGGCACGTCCGATCGCAACGCTCTCGGTCGAGGCCCAGGAACGCCACGAGAAGCGCGAAAAGGTCTATCGGGACGAGTAGGGTTGGGCTCGCGGCGGTGCCATTGAAACCGCCATCCGGCGGAGGCAGTTCCGCGCCGCCATGATGACATCCATTCTCAACATCGCTTCGGTCGTCTTGCCGGGTCGCTGATCCCAGCCGCCGCCGCTTGCCGCATTCCAGCATCACGTCACGAACCGACATTCAGGCGAGTTCGGCGTCGAGTGCCGCTTCGCGCGCCGCCGCATGGCCGTGTGAGCCATAGGTCTTCGACCAGGCGAGCAATTCCCGGAACGCAGGCAACAGGCCGTAAGCGGCGTCGGTCAATTCGTATTCCACCCGCAGCGGCTTGTCGGCAAGCACGGTACGAAGGACCAAGCCGTCGCGTTCAAGCTCCCGGAGCTGCGCGGTCAGCATGTGCTGGGTGATGCCGCCGAGCGAGCGGCGCAGGGCGCCGAAGCGGATCGCGCCGTTCATCAGTGCGAAAAGAATTTCGAGCTTCCATTTGCCGCCGAGCGCGTGGATGGCGTGCTTGAAATCGTCGAGCAGCGCCGGATCAGTTGTGCAGCCTGCGCATTCGGCGGAATCGCAAGGCGAGATGGTATTGTTTTCCATACCGGTCTCGAATTTCATCCTACTTGTCCTCTCGCAGATAGTGGCCCAGATGCGGATATTGCAGGCCGGCGCAACGAATTTCCGCGCCGACGCCGAAGATTGAGGAAGGGCTTTGTCGGATGAGCACCGTTTTGGTTACGGGCGGATCGGGTTTCATCGGGGTGCACACCATCTTGCAGTTGCTGGTCGCGGGCCATCAGGTTCGCACCACGGTACGCCGGCCGGAGCGCAGCAAGGATGTGCTCGCGATGCTGCGCGAGGGCAATGCGCCATCGCCCGAGAGCGTGTCGTTCTTCACCGCCGATCTCACGCAGGATGCCGGCTGGCGCGAGGTGGTGGCCGGTTGCGATTACGTGCTGCATGTCGCGTCCCCGCTTCGCAGCGACGTACCGAAGGACGAGAACGAGATGATCATTCCCGCGCGCGACGGAACGCTGCGGGTGCTGCGCGCCGCCCGCGATGCCGGCGTCAGGCGTGTCGTGATCACGTCGTCGATGGGGGCGATCGGCTATGGCCACCCGCCGCAGGCACAACCGTTCGACGAGACGAGCTGGACCAACCTGAATGGCGACGATGTGTTCGCCTATGTCAAGTCGAAGACGCTCGCCGAGCGCGCGGCCTGGGATTTCATTGCGAAGGAGGGCGGCGGCCTGGAACTGTCCGTCATCAATCCCGGCGGCGTGTTCGGGCCGGCCCTGGGGCCGGATTTCTCCGGCTCGATCGACATCATCAAGATGCTGCTCAACGGCGCGATGCCGGCGGTGCCCCGAATCTATTTCGCCGTGGTCGACGTGCGCGACGTGGCGGACCTGCATCTGCGCGCGATGACCTCGCCGGCGGCGTGCGGCGAACGCTTCATCGCGGTTGCCGGAGATCCGATGTCGATGCTCGATATCGCCAATCTCCTGCGGCGCGAGCTTGGTTCCGCTGCCCGGCGGGTGCCGCGCTTCCAGGCGCCGGACTGGGTGGTGCGGCTGGCCGCAACGGGCGTTCCCATGCTGCGCTATGCCGTGCCGATGCTCGGCAAGGTCCGCCGCTCCACCGGCGCGAAGGCCCGCGAAAAGCTCGATTGGACGCCGCGTGGCGATGACGAGGCCATCCTTGCGACCGCCGAAAGCCTGATCAGGCTCGGCCTTGTCAAGGCGTGAGCGCGTCTGTGACGCGCTTGTCAAGCGCCCGCCGTGGTGCTGAATTGCCATCTCGACCACGCAATCCGGGAGGTGGCCATGGACAGGACCGCAGCGGCCGCAAAGGCCATCGCCAGCGCTCGGCGTAACCGCGCGCCGCTGGCGGCGCTGCCGGTGGATCTCGCGCCGGCCGACGAGGAGGAGGGCTATCAGGTCCAGCGCGCGGTGCATGACCTCCTGCTGCCGAAGATCGGCGCGCTCGTCGGTTACAAGATCGGCTGCACCAGCGCGGTGATGCAGGAATATCTCGGGATCGACCATCCTTGCGGCGGCGGCGTGTTCGAGAGGGGCGTGCATGAGAGCGGTGCCGAACTCAAGATCTCCGACTATGTCCGCGTCGGCGTCGAATGCGAAATCGCGGTGAAACTGGCGCGCGATCTGGCGCCCGGCGAGGCGCCGTTCACCGCCGAATGGGTGGCGGAGGCGGTTGCGGAGTATTATCCCGCGATCGAGATCGTCGACGACCGCTATGCGAAATGGGAGGCGATGGGCGCGCCGACGCTGATCGCGGATGACTTCTTCGCCGCCGGCTGCGTGCTTGGCAAGCCAGTGCCGCGTATCACCGCGCCCGATCTGCACGACGTCAAGGGCCGTGCCCTCATCAATGGCGAGGAGATGGCGAGCGGCACCGGCGCCGACGTGCTCGGCCATCCCCATCATGCGCTCGCCTGGCTCGCCAACCATCTCGCCGCCGAAGGCAAGGGCCTGCACGCCGGACAGGTCGTGCTGACGGGGAGTCTCGTGAAGACGATATGGCTCAACGCCGGCGACAGCGTCGTCATGGAACTCGCGGGACTGGGCAAGGTGAAGGCTACCTTCGCGTGATGCGGTAGATTGGTTCGAGCGCGCTTCTCTCTCGGTGTCGTCCCTGCTCAAGGCCGGGACGACGCGGGGGCAAGATCGCGATTCAAGTGTCAAACAGCAGTTCCGTAGGATGGGTAGAGCGAAGCGAAACCCATCAGCTTCGGAGCAAGCTGCGCGAATGATGGGTTTCGCTTCGCTCTACCCATCCTACGTCTGATTCAAACAGCGGATATGAGCCTGCGTTCTCGCGACGCGTCGCGCCCGAGCTTTGCGTCTCGTTTCACCCTCCTCGAAATCGGAGGGCGCAGGGAAAGCCGGGTGCTGGTTGCACCCGTGGGTCCCGTGCAACAAAAAGCACGGGGGTAGGACCACAGGTTCAACCGAAGCATTCCGGCTTTCCCTGCGCGATGGTGTTACGGCTTACTTCGTGCTCTCCCCGGTGACCGGCTATCTAATGCACACATCTTTGTTGCGAAGATCGGCGAAGACTGATTCCCTGATGAGAGGCGGTCTTGTGGAGGGAGGTCTTATGTCGATGGAGGTTGGACTGGGACGATTTGGCGATCGTCGCCTGGA
>NZ_AUEZ01000016.1 GCF_000426245.1 Bradyrhizobium sp. Ai1a-2
GCCGCGAGAACGCGAACTCACATCCGCTGTTTGACTCAGACGTAGGATGGGTAGAGCGAAGCGAAACCCATCATTCGACCCGCTTGCTCCATCGCGATGGGTTTCGCTTCGCTCTACCCATCCTACGGACCGTTGTTTGACATTTGAATCAGACCTCACCACGTCATTGCGAGCGGAGCGAAGCAATCCAGCGTGCCGCGTGTGGAGGCATGGATTGCTGCGCTCCGCTCGCAATGACGTGGATAGAGCCGCGCGCTTGTTCCGCGCAGGATGAGGGACTAGAGCATGATCCGGAAAAGTGGAAACCGGTTTTCCGAAAAAGATCATGCTCAAACAAAGAGCTAGAGCGGGATGACGATTCGAAGAAAAGTCATCGCGCTCTAGCAGAATCGTAGGATGGGTAGAGCGCAGCGAAACCCATCATCGCGCAGCTTGCTCAATCGCGATGGGTTTCGTTTCGCTCTACCCATCCTGCGGAGCAGGCATGGGGACCGCGCCTACGTGCCTTCTTCGTTGAATTTGCTGGCGACGAGTTCGGCGATGGCATCGAGCGCGGCTTCGGCTTCGGGGCCGGTGGCGGAGACGATGACGGAGGTGCCGGGGCCGGCGGCGAGCATCATCAGGCCCATGATCGAGGTGCCGCCGACGGTCTCGCTGCCGCGCGTCACCCAGACCTCGGCCTCGAAGCGCTCGACCATCTGCACGAATTTGGCGGAAGCGCGGGCGTGGAGGCCGCGCTTGTTGACGATCTGGAGTTCACGGGAGGTCGCACCCGCAGGGACGGTCGGGCCGACTTCGTTTTCGCCCGAGCCCTCGGCGCTCATTTGCCGGCAAGGACGCGACTGGCGATGGTGACGTATTTGCGGCCCGCTTCCTGGGCCATCGCGATCGCGTCCGGCAGCGACCGCTCTTCGCGAACCTTCGCGAGCTTCACCAGCATCGGAAGATTGATGCCCGCGAGCACCTCGACCTTCGGCCTGCTCATACACGAGATCGCGAGGTTCGACGGCGTGCCGCCGAACATGTCGGTCAGGATCGCAACGCCGTCGCCACTATCGACGCGGTTGACCGCCTCGATGATGTCGCTGCGACATAGATCGGCGTCGTCTTCGGCTCCGATCGTAATTGCTTCAATTTGTTTCTGTGGGCCCATCACGTGTTCGAGCGCTGCCTTGAACTCGTCGGCAAGGCGCCCGTGGGTCACAAGCACTAGACCAATCATCGGAAACTCCTCGCGGGTGCTTCTTGGTGCACCGCACGAACGCGCCACTTTGACCATCCAGAGGCCCCGCGCAAGAGGGCATCTTGGCTATCTCCCGGAATTTGGGGGCGGAGAAATACGGGTCTGCACCGGTCTATTCAGTGGCCATATTGCGGCTGATATGGTTACCCGATTCGCCCCAAGCAATCGTTCGCCAGATTACGGGAACATGAACTTTCAGTTGTCGTCAACGCTGCGACAACCAGTAGCAGGGGTGAGAAGCCCGTTCCGACGGGGATTCGCGGTAACAAAACACCGTTTATCTCGGTTTGTAGCGCTTCCGGCGGCGGCACGCGCTCGGCATCTTCGGCGGCGAGATCGACCACCAGCCCCACGATTGCCTCATGTGTGGACTCAACGCGGCGGATACCGAGTCCGCGAATCTCGATCAGGCCGGCCAGTTCCGCGACCGGCCGCACCCGCAATTCTTTGCCGGCTGTGTCGAGATAGACACGGTCATCGCCGACCAGGACGGCCGGCGGAAGCTGTCCCGAGCGGCCGGCGAGGATCAGATCGAAGGCAAGACGCGACTTGCCGGAACCGGACGGGCCGCGGATCAGCACCGCGCGTTCTCCCACCAGCACTGCGGATGCATGCACGCTGGCGGTGTGGTTCATAGCTCCGGCAGCCTGACCACGAAGCGCGCGCCAGATACCGTCGGCTTGCCGTCGACATCGGCGGGACCGGACCGGTTCTCGGCCCAGATGCGTCCGCTGTGCGCTTCGATGATCTGCTTGGAGATCGACAGTCCCAGTCCGGAATTCTGGCCGAAGCCCTGGTGCGGCCGGTCGGTGTAGAAACGCTCGAAGATGCGCTCGAGTGCGTCCTCGCCGATGCCGGGGCCGTCGTCGTCGACCACGATCTCGATCTCCGAGCGTACGCGGCGGCAGACGATGCGTACCTTGTCGCCCCGCTGCGAGAACGATTGCGCGTTGGAGAGCAGGTTGGAGATCACCTGTCCCAGCCGCGAGTCGTGGCCGGGCGCCGCGAAGGTGTCGGTCGGACCGCGGCCCTCGAAGCGGGCTTCGACCGCGACGTCGTGGCCGAGCTTGGTCTCGTTGGCGACCGTGGTCAGCGTCGTCAGCAGCCGGCGCAGATCGACCGGCGCCATGTCCTGGCGCTGCAGCTCTGCATCGAGCCGGCTCGCATCGGAGATGTCGGAGATCAGCCGGTCGAGCCGCCTGACGTCGTGCTCGATCACGGCGAGCAGGCGGGAGCGGCTGCTTTCGGTGCGCGCCAGGGGCAGCGTCTCCACCGCCGAGCGCAGCGACGTCAGCGGGTTCTTCAGCTCATGAGCGACGTCGGCGGCGAACATCTCGATCGCCTCGATCCGGCTGTAGAGCGCGTTGGTCATGTCGCGCAGCGCGCCGGAGAGATGGCCGATCTCGTCGCGGCGGCGGCTGAAGTCGGGAATCTCGACGCGGGTCTGGATGCGACGGCGGACCCGCTCGGCGCCGTCGGCAAGCCGGCGCACGGGGCCGGCGATGGTGCTCGCAAGCAAGAGCGACAGCACGATCATCACGGCGGCGGCGACACCGCCGACCTTGAGGATCGCGAGCCGCTCGGCGGTCACCATCTGGTCGATGTCGTCGCCCTGGGTGGAGAGCATCAACGCGCCATGCACGGCGCGGAAGCGCTGCACAGGGACGGCCACCGAGACGATCACCTCGCCGCGATCGTTGACGCGCACCATGCTGCTCTTCTGGCCGTTCAGGGACTGCGCGACCTCCTGGTAGCCGGTGCCGTTCTCCGGGCCGAGCTCGCGGTAGAGCGGGAGGTCGCCGCGGTTCAGCCAGGTGCGGATCGCGATCGTGGTTCGCTCGGCGAATCCCGGCTTCTCGGCGTTCGGCGGCGGCAGCTCGATCCTGAACACGTCGCCCTTGCCGTAGAGGCTGCGGCTGTCGAGGATCAATCCGCCCTCGCGGTCGAAGATGCGGGCGCGCGTCTTGGTCGGCGAGATCAATCGCCGCAGCACCGGCGCGACACGTTCGGGATTGATCGGGAAGTCGGAATATTCGTCCGGCACGCCGTAGCTCTCGCCCGGCTTGAGGTCGAGCAGCCGCTCCGGATCGATGGTGATGGTGTTGGTCTCGACGGTCGCGGAGGCCGCGATGGCGCCGGCGATGATCTCGGCCTGCACCAGAAGGCTTTGGGCGCGCGCATCGATCAGGCCGGCGCGGAATTGCGAGAGGTAGAGGATGCTGGCGACGAGCGCGACCAGGCCCGCGAGATTCAGCGAGACGATGCGGCGGGTCAGGCTCGAGAAGGACAGCGCGAAGAAGAACTGCCCGGCGCGGCTCAGCCAGTCCAGCGGCCGCCAGCGCCTTGCCGTCGCCTTGTCGGCAAACTGCTCCTGCTCGAGGAGCGCCTGGGCGTCCTCGACGGTTTGGGCCGGGTCGGGCTGCGTTCGATCAAGCACTGGCAGAACTGCCGGTTCGTTGACGAGGGGTGTTACCATGCACGCTATTGGGCCCGCACCCTACCCCATAGGTGCGGACCGTGTCAGTTAACAAAGCGGAGCTTTCGCCGCGGATCAGGCTTCCTTGAAGCGATACCCCACGCCATACAAGGTTTCGATCATTTCGAAATCCTCGTCGACCACCTTGAACTTCTTGCGCAGCCGCTTGATGTGGCTGTCGATGGTGCGATCGTCGACATAGACCTGGTCGTCATAGGCGGCGTCCATCAGCGCGTTGCGGCTCTTCACCACGCCGGGCCGTGTCGCCAGTGCCTGCAGGATCAAGAATTCGGTGACCGTCAGCGTCACCGGCTCGTTCTTCCAGGTGCAGGTGTGGCGCTCCGGGTCCATCCGGAGCAGGCCGCGATCGAGCGCGCGCGTATCCGGCTCCTTCGGAGCGGCGGTCGGATCTTTTGGCTGGCCGCGGCGGAGCACGGCCTTCACGCGCTCGACCAGCAGGCGCTGCGAAAATGGTTTGCGGATGAAATCGTCGGCACCCATTTTGAGGCCGAACAATTCGTCGATCTCTTCATCCTTGGAGGTCAGGAAGATCACGGGCAGATCGGATTTTTGTCGGAGCCGCCGCAGCGTTTCCATGCCGTCCATGCGCGGCATCTTGATATCGAGGATCGCCAGATCGGGTGGCGAGGTGCGGAAGCCGTCGAGTGCCGACGCACCATCCGTGTATGTCATGATGCGGTAGCCTTCGGCTTCCAACGCGATCGAGACAGAGGTGAGAATGTTGCGGTCGTCGTCGACCAGGGCGATTGTGGGCATGAGCCTGCTTTCAGTTTTCCAGTTGGCTGAAACGGCGAGCATTCCGGTGATGCGCCGCATAATTGGGCTTCGGACTCGGTCAGCGAGCAATGCAAGGTAGGCTGAAGTGTGACCGAGTTCCGCCAAACGCCTCGCCCCCCGCGAACGCGTCCGACCCGTCTAGAGCCCGTTTACCCGAGAAAAGCCCCGCAGTGCAACCACATGGCCAGACAAATGCTAGGTAATTTCGATGCAACCGACCGCTGATTTCGACCCCGCCATGCTGGCCCGTTCCCTGCTCCGGAGGAGCCGGCAAGGGGCTTTGGCGACGCTGATGCCGGGAACCGGCGATCCCTATTGTTCCCTGGTCAACGTTGCCAGCCACCCCGACGGCTCCCCGATCCTGCTGCTTTCCCGCCTGGCGGTCCATACCAGGAACCTGCTCGCCGACCCCCGGGTGTCGCTGATGCTGGATGAACGGGCCGAAGGCGACCCTTTGGAGGGGTCCCGGATCATGCTGGCCGGCCGGGCGGAAGAGGCGGCAGGCGATGTCGCAGCCCTCCTGCGCCGCCGCTACCTCGCTGCCCATCCATCCGCGGAAGCCTTTGTAGAATTTAAAGATTTCTCCTTCTTCCGGATCATTCCCGCCGCCACCCATCTGGTCGCCGGTTTCGGCCGGATCGTCGATCTCAGGCCGGAACAGTTCCTGACCGATCTGGCTGGGACCGAGGGGTGGCCGGAGGCTGAAGCTGAGGCCGTCGAGCATATGAACGAGGCTCACCGCGACGCCATCGACCTTTATGCGACCCGGCTGCTGGGCACCGAAAGCGCCGATTGGCGCTGCATCGGCTGTGATCCCGAGGGCATGGACATGCAGGCAGGCAAGCAGACACTGCGGCTCGAATTTCCAGAGCGCGTGAGGAACGCTGAGGAGCTGCGCAAGATGCTGATCAGGCTCGCCGGCGAGGCGGGCGCAAAAGGATAGGCGCGAGCGGCGCGATGTCCCGTATCGTAGCCAAATGGGGAGAGTGTGGCCGTCAACGCAGTTTGCATCATGCTTCTTATGCGTAACCGCGCGGAACGTTCGCGCGCGGTGAGCATTCTTAGAGGTTGTCCAAATTCGATTCGAATTCGATGATGGCTTGTTGGCGTCGAGTACGGTTGTGCAATCAATTCTCATTGTCGATTGGATCGTGCAATCCAACTGCAACGGCATTGCCAGCGACAAGGACGATGCCTCATTACCCCAACCGCATATCGGGTATTCTGAGCGCTGATGGACAACCACGCCGTGCGTCCGATGGCATTAATTGTGCATCGCAAAGATGTCGTCCCTGGCGTTCATCGCGGCGGATCGTCGCGCGATCCATGGACAGAAAAGCAGCCTTGCGCTGCAGCAAGTGCTTGAACCACATGGGAGCGGATGCCTTGGAATAAACCAAAATTCGGGGACTAGCTTGGCAAGCTCTGATTGCCCCATTATGAGGTCGCTGGACCGGGGCCTTCGGGCTATATTTGTTGTTGGAAAAGGTCACCGCGACTGACGCGCGTTAGCGACATTCGCGCGATGGGAAACGCGGGTTCGAGGAGGTTCTTCGTGCAAAACACGGGTGTGTACAACGGTGCCTTTAAGCGCGTGCATTGGAATCTTCGCGCGCCGCAGCTCTATCAATATTCGCTTGCGGCAGGCGAAGCCGTGCTCTCGGCCGATGGCGCGCTCTGTGCGGACACCGGTGAATTCACCGGCCGCAGCCCGAAGGACAAGTTCACCGTTCGCGACGCGACCACGGACAAGAGCATGTGGTGGGCTGGCAACCAGTCGATCACCTCCGAGCAGTTCGAAGCGCTCTATCAGGATTTCCTCAAGCACGCCGAAGGCAAGACGCTGTTCGCGCAGGATCTCTATGGTGGCGCCGATCCGACCTATCGGATCAAGACACGCGTGTTCACCGAGCTCGCCTGGCATTCGCTGTTCATTCGCACGCTCCTGATCCGCCCTGAGGCGATCGAGCTTTCGAGCTTCGTGCCCGAGCTCACGATCATCGACATGCCGAGCTTCCGCGCCGATCCCAAACGTCACGGCGTGCGCTCGGAGAATGTTGTCGCGATCGATTTCGCCCGCAAGATCGTCCTGATCGGCGGGTCTTATTATGCCGGCGAGATGAAGAAGTCGGTCTTCACCACGCTCAACTATTACCTGCCCGCGCGCGACGTGATGCCGATGCACTGCTCGGCCAATGTCGGCTCAAACGGCGACACCGCGATTTTCTTCGGCCTCTCCGGCACCGGCAAGACGACGCTATCGGCCGATCCCAACCGCACGTTGATCGGCGACGACGAGCATGGCTGGGGTCCGGACGGCGTCTTCAACTTCGAAGGCGGCTGCTACGCCAAGTGCATCAAGCTGTCGAAGGAAGCCGAGCCTCAGATCTTCGCCGCGAGCAAGCGCTTCGGCGCGGTGCTCGAGAACTGCGTGCTCGACGAGGATACCCGCGAGGTGGACTTCGACGACGGCTCGAAGACCGAGAATACCCGTTCCGCCTATCCGCTCGACTTCATTCCCAACGCCTCGCGCACCGGCCGCGCGCCGCATCCGAAGAATGTCGTGATGCTGGCGGCTGATGCCTTCGGCGTGCTGCCGCCGATCGCGAAGCTTTCGCCGGCGCAGGCGATGTATCACTTCCTGTCCGGCTACACCGCGAAGGTCGCCGGCACCGAGCGCGGCCTCGGCTCCGAGCCGCAGCCGGAATTCTCCACCTGCTTCGGCTCGCCGTTCCTGCCGCTCGATCCTTCCGTCTATGGCAACATGCTGCGCGACCTCATCGCCCAGCACAATGTCGATTGCTGGCTGGTCAACACCGGCTGGACCGGCGGCAAGTATGGCGTTGGCTCGCGCATGCCGATCAAGGTCACGCGCGCGCTGCTCACCGCGGCACTCGATGGCAGCTTACGCAATGTCGAATTCCGCACCGACGAATATTTCGGCTTCGCGGTGCCGACCGCGCTGCCGGGTGTGCCGAGCGAGATCCTCAATCCGGTAAACACCTGGAAGGACAAGGTCGAGTTCGACAAGACCGCCCGCGCATTGGTCGGCATGTTCCAGAAGAACTTCGCCAAGTTCGAGAGCAAGGTCGACGCCGATGTTCGCGCCGCAGCGCCGGACGTGAAGCTCGCGGCTGAATAGCTCCGCAAATTTTTGCGAATGAAAGGGCGACCCTCGGGTCGCCCTTTTTTATTCCGCAACATGTCTGCGGCGCAGACAGCAATATCCGGAAACACTTCGCAACAGCCTGTTAACCGAGCCCGCCCGTAACTCGCGCACCCCTATTCTTCGACCGGAGCGCGCGATGGGCGACATCATGAGCATTCTTCAGAGCACCTACGCGTCCGCATCGCTCTCGACGCCCTCGAGCACGCCCTACGTCAATGTCGATCCGGCGAGCTATCAGGGCACCTGGGACGGCGCTTACTCGAACGGTCAGAAATTCCAGTTCAGCATTTCGCAGGTGAACGGATTCCGCGCGCAGGTGAAATACCAGAGCGGCGCGACCGTCCAGTATCAGCAGGTGCTGATCAAGGACAATTCGTTCCGGATCGGCGACACCAAGTTCACACTCGCCTCGCAAGGCAATGCGCAGGTGAAGAACGTCATCACCGATCCCGTTTCGGGCAACACATCGCTCATCACCGGCAACGCGACGCAGGATACCTAATCCGGCAGCACCGCATTGGTCGGTGTTGGGCGGTCGGTGATCTGCAGTCCGAACAGGCTGCCGATCAACTCCACGACAACACGCGCGGTACGACCGCGCTCGTCGAGGAACGGATTGAGCTCGACGATGTCGACCGAGCGCACCAGTCCTGAATCGTGCAAGAGCTCCATGATCAGGTGCGCCTCGCGGTAGGTCGCGCCGCCCGGCACCGTGGTGCCGACACCGGGCGCGACCGAAGGATCGAGGAAGTCGACGTCGAACGAGACGTGCAGCACGCCGTTGCTGGCCTTGACGCGATCGATCACGCGGCGGATCAGCACGGCGACGCCGAACTCGTCGATGGCGCGCATGTCGGCGATGGCAACACTGCGTTCGCGCAACAGCTTGCGCTCCAGCGGGTCGATCGAACGGGTTCCGATCAGGTCGAGCCGGTCAGGTGAAATCGAGGCGCGCGGCAGGCCGCCGAGCAGTTTTTCGAGCCCGGGCTCGCCGCAGAGGAAGGCGGCGGACATGCCGTGCATGTTGCCGGTGATCGTCGTGTCGGGCGTGTTGTAGTCGGCATGCGCGTCAACCCATAGTGCGAACAGCGGCCGGCCCTTCTCCTGCCAGAAGCGCGCAACGCCATTGATCGATCCCATCGAGAGCGAATGATCGCCGCCCATGAAGATCGGCACCGCGCCTGATTGCGCCAGCCAATAGGCACGCTCGGAGAGCAGGCGGATCCAGGTCTTCACTTCATCATAGAACTTCGTATTCGCAGGCACCGGCCCGTCCGAAACCACCGCGGGGATGGAAAGATCGCCGTGGTCGTCAACACCAAGCTCCAATTGCTCCAGCACGCGCGCGATCCCGGCGGTGCGCAGCGCCGCCGGTCCCATCAGCGTACCGGCCTGCGCGGCGCCGATCTCGATCGGAACTCCGAGGAGCGCGATCCGCGACGGCTTTTGGTGCTCAGCTTCGGACATGTGCCGCTGCTCTCAATTCGTAGGGTAGGCAAAGCGTAGCGTGCCCACCCTACGCCTTCCTGGTTACGCCTTGAAATAGGCGATCTGCGTCGTGGTGGCGAGCAGGCGGCCGGAGGGTGACCACAACTCGCCGTTCTGGTCGCCATAACTCTTGTGGAAGATCTTGGCATCGGCAGCCGCCAGCACGCGGGTGATGTTCTCGGCGGCGAGGTCGGCGGCGTCGACGTGGAAATAGGTCGTCAGCGACACCGTACCGAACGGCACCATTTCGCGCTTGGCGTGGAAGACGCGGCCGAAGAAGGCGTCCGACATCGCGATCAGCGACAGCGCATCGATCTTGCGCGGCGTGCGGTCGCCGATCCAGAGCTTGGAATAGGTCTCGGGCGCCGCGCTCGATGGCGTGCCGAATTTCGGCTCGCCCTCGACGAAGCGGAAGTCATATTGCTTGACCCAGGAAGCTGCAGTCTTGGGATAGGGCAGGGTTTGTTCGAATGGCGTTGCGTCCGGAAACTTCGCCTGCTGGTGTGACCAGGAGGGGCGGCGCTCGGCGAACACGGCGGTCGCGAGCGTCGCGACCTCGCCGCCGCCCTGGGTCATCTCCACGGACCAGTGCTGGCTCGAACGATTGGCCTTCACCAGGCGGACATCGAGGTCGAAGGCGCCTTGCGCGACCGGCGCGCAATAATTCACGCTAAGCGCGAGCGGATCGCCGGCGCGTTGCGGATGATCGATCAGCGCCCGCAGGATGGTCGCAGCGGTGGCTCCGCCGAACGGGCCGACAAACGCCCAGTAGTCGTCGCTGGTCTTCCCCTGCCAGCGGCTGTCGCCGGCAGTGACGGTGGTTGCGTCGTCGAACAGATGCGGGGTCCTGGTGAGCATGCGATCCCTCGGTTGCGCGCGCAACGACCGTGCGCGACAGCCGCAGTATCGCGACTACTCGACAGAATTCAATGACGTCGGAAGTAATCGATTTCCGCCGCGTGGGATTAGCGCTTGGCTCCCCACTGCGCCTGCCCCTTGAAGGCACGCGGCGTCGGCGGTCGTACCGGCACGTTCCAGATGTCCTCGGCGTATTCGCGGATGGTGCGATCCGAGGAGAACCACGGCATCCGCGCCACGTTGAGGATCGAGGCCCGGGTCCATGCCGGCGCCACCTGCCAGCGCGCGTCGATGCTGCGTTGGGCGTCGTAATAGGAATCGAAGTCGGCGCTGACCATGTAGTGGTCGAGATAGCGCAGCGCGTGGCCGATCGAGGCGAAACGGGCGGGATCGCCGGGCGAGAACGCGCCGCTCTCGATCGCGGTGATCGCGCGCGACAGCCGCGGCGAGCGGCCGATCAGGTCGCTGGCATCGAGCCCTTGCTTGCGGCGAACCATGACGTCGCCGGCTTCCAGGCCGAAGATCGCGATGTTCTCGGCGCCGACATGCTCGCGGATCTCGATATTGGCGCCGTCAAGCGTGCCGATGGTTAGCGCGCCGTTGAGCGCAAGCTTCATGTTGCCGGTGCCGGAGGCTTCCATGCCGGCGGTCGAGATCTGCTCGGACAGGTCGGCGGCCGGGATGATCACCTCGGCCAGGCTGACATTGTAGTCGGCGAGGAAGGCGATCTTCAGCCGGCCATTGATTGCGGGATCGTTGTTGACGACTTCGGCGACGTCGTTGATCAGCTTGATGATCAGCTTGGCGTAGCGGTAGCTTGCCGCCGCCTTGCCGGCGAAGATTTTTACGCGCGGCACCCAGTCGCGCTGCGGCTCATCCCTCATCGCCTGGTACAGCGCGACCGCTTCCAGGATGTTCAGGAGCTGCCGCTTGTATTCATGGATGCGCTTGATCTGCACATCGAATAGCGCCGACGGGTCGACCTTGATGTGGTTGCGCTCGGCGATCAGCCGCGCCAGCACCAATTTGTTGTGGCGCTTGACGTCGCGGAATTGCTGCTGGAACGCGTTGTCGCTGGCATGGGACTCGAGCCGCTCGAACAGTGAGAAATCGTCGAGCACGGCCTCGCCGCAGACGTCGCGGAGAAGGCCCGTCAATCTCGGATTGGCCAGCATCAGCCAGCGGCGGAAGGTGATGCCGTTGGTCTTGTTGGTGATGCGCGTGGGATAGAGATGGTGGAGATCGTGGAACACCGTCTCCTTCATCAGGTCGGAATGCATCGCCGAGACGCCGTTGATGCGGTGCGAGCCGACGAAAGCAAGCTGCCCCATCCGCACACGGCGGCCGGACTTCTCGTCGATCAGCGACACCGAGGCGCGGAATTCGATATCGCCCGGGCAGCGCTCTTCGGCGAGCGCAAGGTGCTGCACATTGATGCGGTAGATGATCTCGAGATGCCGCGGCAATAGCCGCTCGAACAGTTCGACCGGCCAGGTCTCGAGCGCCTCCGGCAGCAGCGTGTGGTTGGTATAGGACAGCGTCGCGACCGTGATCTTCCACGCCTCGTCCCAGCGGAAATTGTGCAGATCGACCAGGATCCGCATCAGCTCGGTGACGGCCAGACTCGGATGGGTGTCGTTGAGCTGCACGGCTGCTTTCATCGCAAGGCTGCGGAGCTGGCCGTCGGCCGAAAGGTGTCGCTTCACCAGGTCCTGCAGCGAGGCCGAGACGAAGAAATATTCCTGGCGCAGGCGCAGTTCGCGCCCCGCGGCGCTTTCGTCGTTCGGATAAAGGAATTTGCAGATCGCTTCGGCGCGCGCCTGCTCCGCATTGGCCGAGACATAATCGCCGGTGTTGAACACGTCGAGCTTCAGCGGGTCGGACGCGCGCGCCGACCACAGGCGGAGGGCGTTGACGCGCTGGCCGCGCCAGCCGACGATCGGCGTATCGTAGGCCATCGCTTCCACGGTTTCCGCGGGGTGCCAGACCGCGATGTCGCGGCCACGGTCGTCGGTATGCTCGACGGTGCCGCCGAAATGGATGTTGTAGACGACTTCCGGCCGTTGGAATTCCCAGGGGTTGCCGAAGCCGAGCCACTCGTCCGGATATTCCTGCTGCCAGCCGTGATTGATGATCTGGCGGAACAGTCCGAAATCATAACGGATGCCGTAGCCGATGGCCGGGATCGCAAGCGTCGCCATGCTCTCCATGAAGCAGGCGGCGAGTCGCCCAAGGCCGCCATTGCCGAGCGCTGCGTCGGGCTCGCATTTGCGCAGTTCGTCGAGCCCGACGCCGAGATCGCCGAGCGCTCCCTCGAACACCTGCAGCAGGCCCATATTGTTGAGCGCATCGGTGAACAGGCGGCCGATCAGGAATTCCAGCGATAGGTAATAGACCCGCTTGGCGCCGGCGTCGTAGCTTTCCTTTTCCGCCGTGAGCCAGCGATGGGTGATGCGGTCGCGCAGCACGAGCGCCGCCGCCTTGTACCAATCGCGCTTGGTCGCCATGCTGGCGTCCTTGCCGATCTCCAGCCTCAGCTTGGCAAGGATCGCGCCCTTGATCTCGGCCAGCGCCAATTCATCGATCGGCTGATTGAGCGCTGGATAGCTCCCTGAGAAAGACTGTTCTTGCAACGCGGCAATCCTG
Organism: Bradyrhizobium sp. Ai1a-2; assembly: GCF_000426245.1. Classification (GTDB taxonomy): domain Bacteria; phylum Pseudomonadota; class Alphaproteobacteria; order Rhizobiales; family Xanthobacteraceae; genus Bradyrhizobium. The sequence continues at coordinate 12,679 of NZ_AUEZ01000016.1, forward strand.
AACTTGGGGGACTCGATCATGATCCGATTAAACGGAATCGGATCATGATCTAATCTCCTTGTTTGAGCATGATCTTTTCGGAAAACCGGTTTCCACTTTTCCGGACCATGCCTGGACAACAAATGATACGCGCCTTGCACTTCAATCGGAACCGCCCAGCCGCTTGTTGTGCACCGCGCTGGTATGATTTTATGCAAGGACCGGGCCGATTTTGTCACATCGAGGCCAGGCGCTTCGGTGGTATGGTTACATTTTAGGCGGCACAATCACCATCATCGAGAGGGACACCATGAGACTGCTGATCGAAATCGCAGCCGCCGTGCTGTTCATCGTCTGCATCACCGTCACCAGCGCCGCTTTCGCCGCCGGCAAAACCGGACGCAATGCCGACGGCCTCGCCTGTGGCTTCAGCATGCCACAAAACGCAACTCCTGTGGCCCGCTGCGCCGCCATCAAGCGGCAATGCGGCGGGAAGTTTTATGCGAACTATTGCGGCGACAAGATGCTCTCGGCGATGTGAGGCAAACACTCCGCGAATGCCCGAAGCCATGAATAGGAACGAATCTGAGACTATCGCAGCGCGCCGCGCGATTTTCCAAGCTGCGCAAGGCATGCTCGCAGGCAGTGTTTCTTACATCGAAGGGGCGCGGAGAATTCACGCCTCGATGTGGGCGGCCAAGATCGGGGAATGGGATCCCGATCTCGTGCCTTTCGTGGGTATCGTTTCCGAGACAGACGCATTGCCATCCGATCAGACAAGGCCCTTATGGCAGGCGGCTGCGCTTGCGCAAATGCAGCCGGAAATTGATCGGTGCGAGGCTTGGGCACAGGAGTTCGGAGAACCTTGTTGCCGAAATCTCGTAGAGCGTTTTGCCAGCGGTCAAATCAGCCTGCAGCCACCGTTCTGATCGCGTAGCCCGGGTGGAGCGCAGCGCAACCCGGGGTTGGCACTGCGGTCCGGAGTTCCCGGGTTACGCTGCGCTCCACCCGGGCTACGACGGATCGTCCTCGACGAGTTTTATTCCTTCGTCGCGCAAAGCGACGAACAGCGCTTCGATGTCTTCCGGCTCGACCGCAAATGACGATAAAAAGTCGTCGAGTTGATCGAAGGTGATGGAGCCAGTGGAGCGCGCAAGCTCGATGACTCTGCGGATCATCTCCTGCCGTTCCATTGTCGGATGCTCCTGTCGTTGGCCTCTACCCCAGAGGTAAAGCTTCGCAAGAACAAATTAAGAACATTTTAGCAAGTATTTGATATCATTCTGATTCGGCGGCATCGCCGACACAACATCTATGGTCTGTCCGTTCCCGCGAGGACTACATGTCCACCATTGCCTTCGATCAGTTCGCGCTCACCCGCATCGCCGACTTTGCGCGCTCGCTGTCGCGCCTGCATCAGGCGTCCCGCCGCCAATGGGTCGATGACGACCAGATCGACCGCGAGTTCAACGCGGTCTGCATGTCGATCTGGGGCTACACCATCGATGACATCAGCGACGACCTGTTCTCGGTCGCGGACCACGCCTGGCTCGATTCGCTCGATGAAGCGCATGCGCGCATCTTTGCCGCCGAGCAGGGCTATGACCTCGTCGACGACCAGGGCATGCTGATGGACTGGTGGGGCTATTGCTGGATGATCCTCGCCGAAAAGCGCGGGCTGCTGACACCGGAAAACCGTGCCGCGGCGCGGGCGGCGATCGAGGAGAAATATCTCGCCGCGCCGAATGTGATCGGGGTAATCGTCGGGCGGTGAAGCTCGCCGCAATGACCGTGAACTAATTGACCTCTGCCCGCTTCGCTTTCGGCGCGGCCGATTTCGGCACGACGGTAACCGGCGGTGCGGGATCACGGCTGGTGTCGGGCTGCGGCGCCTCGCCGACCGTTTCGGACGCGGCCGGCGCGACCTTCATCTCGCCTAAACGGGCGCGGAGCTCGGCGGTGAGACCGGGATAGGAGGCGACGGGCGTGAAGTCGGCGCTCTGGTTGTTGCCGACCCGGACGCCGGTATAGGCAACCAAGCCATCGGTAGTGGCGACCACGTCGCCGGCGCGAAGCGAGCTGTCGAGCGAGAGGTCGACAGGTGCGAGGCCCGCGGGATCGCGGCCGTTGCAGGTGCAGTCCGCGCGCAGCGACTTGCGGTAGGCGAAGGCGTTCTCGCTGTCGGCATAGCGTTCGCCAGTCGACGAGGTCGCGTAGTCGATGCTGCCGCCGTAGAAAACCTTGGTCGCGGTCGCCGGACAGAACGCCTGGCAGAGCTGAACCGGCGTCGCGCTGCCGCGCAAGGTCAGCGGGAAATATTTGCCGTCGCAGCTCCTGACACAAAACGCAGGTCCGGAACCGGCAACGCGGGCCGCCGGTGCGGCTTGCTGCGGCTGCTGCTGGTTGAGGCCGAACGGATCGAACACACCGGGTTGCGACTGGCCCTGATGGGCCTGCTGCCTCTGCAAGCCGCCAAAGAGGAAATCGAGCAGGTTTTCCGCCGAGACTTGCGCTGGCGCGAGCGTCACCGCGCCCACAAGGGTGGCGGCAACTAGCGTCAGATGGCGCCGCACGCGCCGATCAGCAAACCCTCTACGCAACGCCAACTCCACCCGACAGAGCCAACAGTGCCGAGACGTCGTCTCCGCGCGATTCACCCTAGTGTCGGATGGTAAACGAGCAGTTGATTGCGGAAGAACTATGGAGATGAACGCAATTTGGTGCGGTGTATCGATGCGGCAACACTCGATCATGTTCCGATAAGACGGATCATGATCTCATCTCTTTGTTTGAGTGTGATTTCCGCGCAATCGCTTCGCATTTGTCGTGAGGGAAAACCGGTTCCCACTTTTCCGGATCAGGCTTTAGCTCTTCAGGAACTCGCCCGCTTTGTACAGCGAGCGGAACGGCAGGCCGGCATCCGCGAATGCTTCCGTTGCGCCTTCCTCGCGGTCGATCATGGTGAAGACCAATGCGATCTCGCCGCCGGCCTCGCGCACGGCTTCCACCGCCTTCATCGCCGAGCCGCCGGTGGTGGTGACGTCCTCGACGATCACGATGCGCTTGCCCTGCAGCGTCTCGCCCCTGGCAAGTCCCTCCACCGCAAGCTTCGCGCCATGCTCCTTCGGTTTCTTGCGCACGAAGAACGCGGCGATCGGATGGCCCTTGATCCAGGAGAGCTGCGCGATTGCGCCCGCGAGCGGCACGGCGCCCATCTCGAGGCCGCCGACGAAATCGAGATTGTCGTCCTTCAGCGCCTCATAAGTGAGCTCGGCGAGCAGGGTCGCGCCCTCGGGATCCAGCATCGTCGGCTTGAGGTTGAAATAGAAATCGCTCTTGCGGCCCGAGGCCAGCGTGATCTCGCCGCGCCCGAAGGAGCGTTTGCGGATGATCTCGGCGAGGCGGGCGCGGGAGGCTGATTTGGACAAGGCGGCTTTCCGGGTCGTTTTGCGGTGGCGCGCAATCTATCGGCGGTCATGCCGAGATTCCAGCGCCGAGATTACTCCGTCAACAGCGCCCGCGGTCGCAGGTAGCGCAGAGCCGTATCCGGAAAGGCCGGTTGTAACGGCGTCCGATTCCGCGCTAGGGAAGCCTCAAACATCTGTGGGGGAAGCGAAAATGACCATCGAGCTGCACACGTGGAACACGCCGAACGGCCGCAAAATCTCGGTCGCGCTGGAGGAGATGGGGCTGTCCTACAAGGTGATCCCGGTGAACATCACCAAGGGCGAACAGATGGCGCCCGGCTTCCTCGAGATCAGCCCAAACAACAAGATTCCCGCAATCGTCGACCCGGACGGCCCCGGCGGTAAGCGGGTCAGCGTGTTCGAATCGGGCGCGATCCTGCTCTACCTCGGCGAGAAGACCGGAAAGTTCCTGCCCCAGCCCCTGATCGAGCGCATCCCGGTCTACGAATGGCTGATGTGGCAGATGGGCGGCTTCGGGCCGATGCCGGGTCAGGTGCACCATTTCATCGCGCTCGAAAACGAGCATGACCGCGCCTACGGCCTGAAGCGCTTCACGACCGAGACGCTCCGCCTCTATGGCGTGCTGAATCGCCGGCTCGAAGGCCGCGAATTCGTCGCAGGCGATCTGTCGGTTGCCGATTTCGCCATTCTCGGCTGGGCCTGGCGCCATCCGCGGCACAAGGTCAGTCTCGGCGATTTCCCCAATGTCGAGCGCTGGTACAATAAGCTGATGGCCCGTCCGGGCGTGAAACGCGGCATGGAAGCGAAGCTGGATTGAACGGGTTTCGGTCATCATCCGCGAAGGCGGATGATCCAGTATTCCAGAGACGTTTGTGCTCGAGCGGAGAGGCCGCCGAATACTGGATGCCCCGCCTTCGCGGGGCATGACAGGCTCACGCTCTCCTCGCCTCGAACGCCATCTTCATCGCAAGTCCCGCCAGCACGGTGCCCATCAGCCAGCGCTGCAGCAGCAGCCAGGCCGGCCGTGTGCCGAGGAACAGCGCGATCGAACCGGCGGCGAGCGCGATCATCGCGTTGACGCTGACGCTGATCGCGATCTGGATCGCGCCGAGCGCGAGCGACTGCGTCAGCACGCTGCCCGTGGGATCGATGAACTGCGGCAGTAGCGCCAGATAGAGCATCGCAATCTTCGGGTTCAGCAGGTTGGTGACAAATCCCATCACGAACAGTTTGCGGGGGCTGTCGACCTGCAGCTTCTTCACCTGGAACGGCGAACGCCCGCCGGGCTTCAGCGCCTGCCACGCCAGCCACAACAGATAGGCTGCGCCGGCAAAGCGCAGCGCATCATAGGCATAGGGGATCGCGAACAACAGCGCGGTGATGCCGAACGCCGCTGATAGCATGTAGAACACGAAGCCGAGCGCCACCCCGCCGAGCGACACGATTCCCGCCGCCGGTCCCTGCGTGATCGAGCGCGAGATCAGGTAGATCATGTTCGGCCCGGGCGTCAGCACCATTCCGAACGAGAGCAGAGCAAAACCGAGCAGGGCGGATGTGTGGGGCATCAGGAACTCGCGGGAAGATGCACGTTTCTAACGTGCGCCGTGCCGCGATTCCATCGCGCAATTGCTCCGAGTACATTTTCGCTGTCGTCGTCCGGACGCGCGACGAGAGAACTCAGTGCGCCTCGTCCCAATTGTTGGCGGCGCGGGCGTCGACCTGCAGCGGCAGCGACAGGATCACGGCCGGGAAGGGCGCGTCCTGCATCACATGCTGCACCACCGGCAGGGTTGCCGCGACTTCCTCGTCGGGAACCTCGAAGATCAGTTCGTCATGCACCTGCAAAAGCATCTGCGCCGATAATTTCTTTTCGGTAAGCGCACCCTCGATGCGGGTCATGGCGCGGCGAATGATGTCGGCGGCCGAGCCCTGCAGGCGTGCGTTGATCGCGGCGCGCTCGTTGAAGGCGCGGACCGAGGCGTTACTGGCCTTGATGTCAGGGTAGTAGCATTTGCGGCCGAACAGCGTGGTGACATAGCCGTAGCGGCGGCAGAAATCCTTGGTCTCGTCCATATAGGCGCGGATGCCCGGGAAGCGCTCGAAATACTTCCTGATGTAAGCGGAAGCTTCTTCGCGCGCGATGCCGAGCTGGTTGGCGAGGCCGAAGGCCGAGATGCCGTAGATGATGCCGAAATTGATCGCCTTGGCGCGGCGGCGCACTTCGCTCGGCATGTCCTTGATCGGCACGCCGAACATTTCGGATGCGGTCATGGCGTGAATGTCGAGGCCGTCGCGGAACGCCTGCTTCAGCACGGGAATGTCGGCGATCTCAGCGAGCAGGCGCAGCTCGATCTGCGAATAATCAGCCGATACCAGCTTGTGCCCGGGCGTCGCGACAAAGGCGCGGCGGATCTTCCGGCCGTCCTCGGTTCGCACGGGGATGTTCTGCAGGTTCGGCTCGTTCGACGACAGCCGCCCGGTCGTGGTCGCCGCCAGTGCATAAGTCGTGTGGACGCGATGGGTCTGCGGATTGACGTAGGTCGGCAGCGCGTCGGTATAGGTCGATTTCAGCTTCGAGACCTGCCGCCATTCCAGGATCTTCTTCGGGAATTCGTGGCCTTGCTCGGCGAGGTCGTCCAGCACCTGCGCGGTCGTCGACCAGGCGCCGGTCTTGGTCTTGGTGCCGCCGGGCAATCCCATCTTGCCGAACAGGATGTCGCCGATCTGCTTCGGGCTGCCGACATTGATCGGCTCGCCCGCGATCTCCTGGATCTCGGCCTCGACGCGCGCCGCGGTCTGGGCAAAATCGCCCGACAGCCGCGACAGCACCTGGCGGTCGATCGAGATGCCACGCCGCTCCATCCGTGCCAGCACCGAAACCAGCGGCCGCTCCAGCGTCTCATAGACCGTCGCCATCCGCTCGGCGACCAGGCGCGGCTTCAATACGCGCCACAGGCGCAAGATCACGTCGGCGATCTCGGCGCAGTGCTCGGTCGCCTTGTCGATCGCAACCTGGTCGAATGTCAGCTTGTTCTTGCCGCTGCCGGTCAGCCCGTTCTCGGCGAGCACCGCATGCCCGAGCCAGCGCTCGGCGAGCGATTCCAGCGCATGTGAGCCGCGGCCGGCATCGAGCACGTAGGAGATCAACTGCGCATCGTCAAAGTTGCGCAGCGTGATGCCGGCTTGCGCCAGCATCACCGCGTTGAACTTGACGTCGAAGCCGACCTTCAGGATGCCCTGCGATTCCATGATCGGCCGCAAGGCTTCGATCGCCTGCTCGAATTTGATCTGGTCCGGCGCCAGCCCTGCGTCGAACAGTCCGCTGCCGCCGCCCGCCTGCTTGTGGGCGAGCGGGATGTAGGCGGCGTCATTGGGGCTGAGGGCCAGCGCAATGCCGGAGATCTCCGCCTGCATCGGATCGATCGAATTCGCCTTCGCCTGCACCGCGACATGGCCGGTATCGTGGATACGCGCGATCAACGCGTTGAGCTGATCGAGGCTCCTGATCGTCAGGTATTTGCTGCGATCGATCTTGGTCTTGCGCGCTGCCTCGGCGCGCGCTTCGGCGAGCGCAATCGGCGTGCCCTTGAGGCTCGAGGCCTTGTCCTCCTTGCCCGCGGGCTTGCTGCGCTCCCTGGCGGCAGGTGCAGGCTGCGCGGACCCGCCCGGACCCGGTGCGGGCTCGACGCCGGAAGGAGGCAGTGGCGAGAACACGCTCGCGCCGCTCTTGTTGCCGGGATCGGGCTCAATATCGGACGGGTCGATCTGGCCGTAGTCGGCGACGCGCCGCGTCAGCGTCGAAAACTCCATCGCCTTCAGGAAGGCGATCAGCCGGCGCGGATCGAGCTCATGCACGGCGAGGTCGTCGAGCGGCACGTCGAGCTCGACCTTGTCGTCGAGCAGCACGAGCTGGCGCGAGATCCGCGCCTTCTCGGCATTCTCGACCAGCGCCTCGCGACGCTTTGGCTGCTTGATCTCGCCGGCGCGCTTGAGCAGGGATTCGAGATCGCCGTATTCGGTGATCAGCTGCGCCGCGGTCTTGACGCCGATACCGGGCACGCCGGGCACGTTATCGGTGGAATCGCCGGCCAGCGCCTGGACCTCGACCACCTTCTCCGGCGGCACGCCGAACTTCTCGATCACCTCGGGAATGCCAATGCGGCGATCCTTCATGGTGTCGTACATGCTGACGCAGTCGGTCACGAGCTGCATCAGGTCCTTGTCGGAGGACACAATCGTCGCGCTCGCGCCGCGCTCGCAGGCAACGCGGACATAGGTCGCGATGAGGTCGTCGGCCTCATAGCCGGCCTGCTCCAGGCAGGGCAGGTCGAAGGCGCGCACCGCCTCGCGGATCAACGCGAATTGCGGGATCAGGTCATCGGGCGCGGGCGGCCGGTGCGCCTTGTAGTCGGGATAGATCTTGTTGCGGAAGGTGATCTCGGACTTGTCGAAGACGATGGCGAGATGGGTCGGCCGATTGTCCTCGGGCATCTCGCGCAAGAGCTTCCACAGCATGTTGCAGAAGCCGAGCACGGCATTGACCTGCAGCCCGTCGGACTTGCGGTTCAGTGGCGGCAGCGCGTGATAGGCGCGGAAAATGTAGGAGGAACCGTCGACCAGGAACACATGGTCGCCCTTGGCCGGAGCCTTGGCGGCAACGGGCTTGGGGGCGGCTTTGGCTTCTGTTTTGGCTGAAGTCTTGGAGGCTGATTTCGGCATGGCCGAAATTTAGGGATTTTTGCAGCAAATGACAGCCTTGAGGGGCAGGAATCTTGGTCCGCCGGCCCTGCTATCCCCCGCTGTCATCATCCGCGAAAGCGGATGATCCAGTAATCGAGGCGCTCGAAGCATGCGGAGAGGTCGTCGCGTACTGGATTGCCCGGTCAAGCCGGGCAATGGCGGCGGTGCGCTACTCGGCGGCCTGGAGAGCAGGGGCCGCCTTCTTCGGCGCGATCCAGAACGCGGCGGGGCGCTCGAACAGGAAGTTGGCGCGGATGGCGAGCGCGACGCGCCAGATCACCAGCGAGCCGATGACGCCGGTGATGGTAACGAACAGCGAGATCAGGCCGATGTCAGGGATCACGCCGCTGCGCAACAGGCCGACGCGTGCGATCACCATAGGCAGGAAGAAAGCGAGATAGATCACGATCGAATGCTCGCCGCAGAAGCGCAGAGCAGTGAGCCACTGCATCCGCGCCAGCAGCGTGCCGGTGACGACGATGGCAAAGGCGCCCGCAAGTCCCAGCGCCAGCGAGACCAGCGGCCATTCGCTCGCCCCCGCGATCACCAGTGCGCCATTGACCAGCATCCACAGCGCAAGCCCGGCCAGTGCCGGCATCGGCGCGGAACGCGCGCGGTCCGACAGCTTGAAGACGTAGGGCGCAAAGAGATAGCCGGCATAGAAATAGACGAAGCGCGCGCAGAATTCGTCGATCACGGTCCAGCCGGTCACGACATGCGCCGTCTCAAGTCCTGCGGCCAGCACCAGAATCGCGAGCGGCGGCAGATTGCGTGTCAGTTTTGTGACGACGAAGAAGATCGGCAGCAGATAGATGAACCATAACGTGCCGAACGGCTCGACGAAGGATTCGAGATAGAGATAGCCGGTGTGGCTCCAGCTCGTCTCGGCAGCAAAGGCCGGCGCCTTGAACGCGAACTGGATCGTCACCCAGAGCACATAGAAATAGGCGAAATGCACGACCTTGCGGTCGAGATAGGTGCGCCAATCGCGATCGATCACGAGCGAGAGGAACAGGCCCGAGATCAGGAAGAAATCCGGCATCCGGAACGGTTTTGCGAACATCACGACCGCGTGCATGAATCCGGTCTCGCCGGCGGCGGCTTCAACGCCCAGCACCGAATGCATCATCACGACCATGACGATGCAGATGCCCTTGGCGTAGTCCACCCAATCGATGCGGCCGTCCGGCGATGCGGCGGAACGCAGGCTCGCGGAGGTTGTCCCGTTTGCGGTCATGACTGTCCTGTTTCGGCGCGCATTTGGCGCATCTTCGGCCGGATCGGTTGCTATCGCCTTTATCCATACAAATGACATGCCGCTCGTGCCTGCTTTTTGCCGTTTCCTCCTGGCCGGCAAATGTTCTAAGACGCTGGCGGGAGTACGGAATCGTTAACGATAGCAAGCGGGTGGGTTTCATGCGCATCGCCATGATTGGCACGGGTTACGTGGGACTGGTGTCTGGCGCGTGTTTTGCGGATTTCGGACACCACGTCACCTGCGTGGACAAGGATGTCGAGAAGATCAACGCCCTTCGCCGTGGCGAAATCCCGATCTTCGAGCCGGGGCTGGATGCCCTCGTTGCTTCGAATGTGAAGGCGAGGCGGCTCGACTTCACCACCGATCTGAAGGACCCGGTCGCCGAAGCCGACGCTGTCTTCATCGCGGTCGGCACGCCGTCGCGCCGCGGCGACGGCCATGCCGACCTCTCTTACGTCTATGCCGCTGCCCGCGAGATCGCCGGTGCGCTCAAGGGCTTCACGGTGGTAGTGACCAAATCGACCGTGCCGGTCGGCACCGGCGACGAGGTCGAGCGCCTGATCCGCGAAGCCAACCCGGCCGCCGATGTTGCAGTCGCCTCCAATCCGGAATTCCTGCGTGAGGGCGCGGCGATCCGCGACTTCAAGTTCCCGGACCGCATCGTGGTGGGCACTTCCGATGAGCGCGCGCGAAAAGTGCTCGGCGATGTCTATCGACCGCTGTCGCTCAACCAGGCTCCGCTGATGTACACGGCGCGGCGCACCGCGGAGCTGATCAAATACGCCGCCAACGCATTCCTCGCGACCAAGATCACCTTTATCAACGAGATCGCCGATCTTTCCGAAAAGGTCGGCGCCGATGTCCAGGAGGTCGCGCGCGGCATCGGGCTCGACAACCGCATCGGCTCCAAGTTCCTGCATGCGGGCCCTGGTTTCGGCGGCTCCTGTTTCCCCAAGGACACTCGCGCGCTGATCAAGATCGCGCAGGATCACGACGTGAATCTGCGCATCGTGGAGGCCGTGCTCGGCGTCAACGACAACCGCAAGCGCGCGATGGCGCGCAAGGTCGCGGGCCTCGCCGGCAATCTGCGCGGCAAGACCGTCGCGGTGCTCGGCCTCACCTTCAAGCCGGAGACCGACGACATGCGGGAGGCGCCCTCGATCCCGATCGTCACCGGCCTGTTGGACATGGGCGCGAAAGTGCGAGCCCATGATCCGGTTGGCATTGAGCAGGCGCGCAAGGAACTGCCTGATATCCAGTACTGCGATGATCCCTATGAATGCGTGACCGGCGCCGACGCCATGGTCGTGGTCACCGAGTGGGTGCAGTACCGCACGCTTGATCTGGAGCGGCTGAAGAACCTGTTGCGGCAACCGGTCGTGGTCGATCTCCGTAACATCTACCGCCCCGAGGACATGGCTGCGCACGGCTTCAGCTACGAGAGCGTGGGCCGCGCACCTGAACCGCGGGTCTAGGCTCGCTGTTGTTGTCATACACTGCGCGGGCGGGGTATCCAGTACGCACGATCTTCGGGATCAGCGCCGTCCGAGTTTACTGGATCACCCGCATTCGCGGGTGATGACGGATTCGAGATATTGCCCCGTCATTTCGACACCCCACTTCCAATCGACGCAGTGCTCCCCGAGCTCGCGTCAACGCTTGCGGCGAACAACACCGCCGTGCTCGTCGCGCCGCCCGGCGCCGGCAAGACCACGCGGGTGCCGCTGGCGCTGCTCGACGAGCCCTGGACCAAGGGCAAGAAGATCATCGTGCTGGAGCCGCGTCGGATCGCGGCGCGCGCCAGCGCCGAGCGGATGGCGAAGACACTTGGCGAGCGGGTCGGCGAGACCGTCGGCTATCGCGTCCGCTTCGGCTCGAAAGTGTCGCGGGCAACCCGCATCGAGGTCGTCACCGAGGGCATCTTCTCGCGCCAGATCCTCGACGATCCCGAACTCGCAGGCATTGCCGCTGTTTTGTTCGACGAATTTCACGAACGCTCGCTCGATGCCGATCTGGGGCTCGCGCTGGCGCGCGACGCGCAGCAGGGCTTGCGCGAGGATCTTCGCCTGCTCGTGATGTCGGCAACACTCGACGGCGCCCGTATCGCAAAGCTGCTTGGTGGTGCTTCCGTCGTGCAGAGCGAAGGCCGCGCTTTCCCGGTCGAGACGCGCTATCTCGGCCGCAAAGTGGACGTTCCGCTTGAACGGCAGATGGCGGAGGCGATCGCGACTGCACTTCGCGCCGATCCCGGCTCGGTGCTGGCGTTTCTGCCGGGCGCCGCCGAAATCCGACGCACGCAGAATTTCCTTGAAGAGCGCATCCATGACGCCGCGATCGAGATCGTGCCGCTGTTCGGCGCGCTCGACGCCAGTGTCCAGGATCGCGCCATCGCGCCGGCGCCCAAAGGTCACCGCAAGGTGGTGCTGGCGACCTCGATCGCCGAGACCTCGCTGACCATCGAGGGCGTCCGCATTGTCGTGGATTCCGGCATGGCGCGCGTTCCGCGCTATGAGCCCGATATCGCCTTGACGCGCCTGGAAACCGTGCGCGCCTCGCGCGCCGCGGTCGATCAGCGTCGCGGCCGCGCCGGCCGTACCGAGCCCGGCGTCTGCTACCGGCTGTGGGACGAGCCGCAGACCGCATCGCTCGCTCCCTATACGCAGCCCGAGATCCTGTCCGCCGATCTGTCCTCGCTGGTGCTCGACCTCGCGCAATGGGGCGTCAGCGACGCCTCCGGCCTTGCTTTCCTTGATCCACCGCCTGCGCCCGCCTGGAACGAAGCAACTGTGCTGCTGCGCGAACTCGGCGCGCTCGATGCCGACGGGCGGATCACGGCGGAGGGCAACAGCCTGCGCGCGCTGGCGCTGCCGCCACGGCTCGCCCGCATGATCGTGGATTCCGCGCGGCTTGGCACGGCATCAGAAGCCGCTGACATCGCGGCGGTGCTCACTGAACGCGGGCTCGGCGGTGACAGCGTCGATCTCGATGTCAGGCTCGACCAGTTCCGGCGCGACCGCTCGCAGCGCGCCTCGAGCGCGCGCAGCCTCGCACAGCGCTGGGCCTCGCAGGTGACTTCCTCGAAAGCGTCTGAGGCTGCGGGTGAGCTCTCCACCGGCACGATGCTGGCGCTGGCCTTTCCCGATCGCGTCGCGCGCAACCGCGGCAATGGCAGCTTTGTTCTCGCCAATGGCCGCGGCGCCAGCGTCGAGCAGACGTCATCACTTGCGCGTTCAGCCTATATCGCAGTCGGAGAGTTGACCGGCACTGCGGCGAGCGGCCGGATCCTGTTGGCCGCGCCGATCACGCTGGAAGAGATCGAGCTGCGTTTCGCAGGTGAGATCGAGACCACGGAAGACGTTTCCTTCGACCGCAGTGCGATGGCGCTGCGCGCGCGGCGCAAGCGCACGCTGCATGCGATCACGCTCTCGGAGGCGCCGATGGCGCTGTCACGGTCGGCGGAGACCGCACGCGTGCTCGCCGACGGGCTGATCGCCGCAGGCCTCGACAAGCTGCCATGGTCGAAAAACCTGAAGCAATGGCGTGACCGCGTGATGTTCCTGCGCAAGGCCGAAGGCGATAGCTGGCCGGACTTGTCCGATGAGGCGCTGGTGCGCGAGCGCGAGGCCTGGTTGGTACCTGTTCTCTACGGCAAGAGCTCGTTGAAGGAGCTCTCGGCCGGCGATCTCTCGGATGCGCTGATGGCGCTGTTGCCCTGGAATCTGCGCGCCCGGCTGGAGCAGGAGGCGCCGACCCATTTCGAGGCGCCGACCGGTAGCCAGCTTGCGATCGACTACGAGGCCGAGCAGGGCCCGACCATTGCCGTCCGGCTGCAGGAATTGTTCGGGCTCAACATCCATCCGTCGATCGCCAAGGGCGCCGTGCCGCTGGTGCTGGAATTGCTCTCGCCGGCACAGCGCCCCGTGCAGGTGACGCGGGACCTGCCCGGCTTCTGGCGCGGCAGCTACGCCGCGGTCCGCGCCGATCTGCGCGGGCGGTACCCCAAACACCCCTGGCCCGAGGACCCGGCCAATGCCGTGCCGACACGCCGGGCCAAGCCGCGCGGGACGTAATCTGCACCCGTGCGATTAACGCTCTAGCCGTTAACGCTTCACTCATCCTTTTCGCGAAAATGGCAGGCTCCATCGCCTCTGCCGGTCGCGACTTCGCGGATGGCGTGGTGAAATCGGCCAGTGTCCCCAATCTGCGTGGCGTCATGCGTAACATAATGATCTTCGCCGCCATCCTGATCGGCCTCGGCAGCTTCATGGCGCAGATGGCCGACAAGATGACGCCGGCCTCGGCGTCCGCCACGACCGCTTCAAAGAGCATTCCCGTTCAGACTGTAGGGCAGGGCGGCCGTTCGCTGAGCATTCCCCGCGACTCCCGCGGACACTTTGCGACTGACGGCCGCATCGATGGCCAGCGCATCGACTTCATGGTCGACACCGGCGCCTCGCTCGTGGCGCTGAATGAGAAATCCGCCGCGCGCTTCGGCCTGCGCCCGTCCCGCGGCGACTATACCGCGACCGTCAGCACCGCCAACGGCACCATCAAGGCCGCGCGCGCCCGCCTTGCCATGATTGATCTCGGTGGCCTCATCGTCCGCGACGTCGACGCCATGGTGCTGCCGGACGAAGCGCTTTCGGAAAACCTGCTCGGCCTGTCCTTCCTGTCCAAGCTCAAGCGCTTTGAATACGCCAATGGTCGGCTGGTGCTGGAGCAGTAAGGCAGCTTGCTTGCCGCCGCGATCGAAATCGCTTCCGACTCGTGTGAAAGTTCAAGTCTCGCATCCGGCCCGCAGCAATCGCTGATGCGATCTATGCCTTCTGAGTGGGCATTTTCCGGCCAACAAATCCGCCGCAATTGTCAGCCAATAGCAGGCGATCCCACCTTTCGCCGCAGTCCGCCTTTGGCTATTGGCTGCAGCATTGATCATCACGCTCTCGCGAGGCTGCCACAAGATGTTTCCAAAGCCCAAGCCCGTTCTGGTTCCGAACACCTATGCTTTCGAATCCGAACCGATGGTGAAGCCGACCGGGTTTCGCGAATATGACGCGCGCTGGCTGTTCGGCAAGGAAATCAACTTGATGGGCGTGCAGGCGCTGGGCATGGGGCTCGGCGCGCTGATCGCGGAACTCGGCGTCAAGCAGGAGATCGTCACCGGGCATGATTTCCGCGGCTATTCCGCCTCGATCAAATATGCGTTGATCTCCGGCCTGATGGCCGCAGGCTGCAAGGTGCACGACATCGGGCTCGCGGTGACGCCGATGGCCTATTTCGCGCAGTTCGATCTCGACGTGCCCTGCGTCGCGATGGTCACGGCCTCCCACAACGACAATGGCTGGACCGGGGTCAAGATGGGCGCCAACCGCCCGCTCACCTTCGGGCCCGACGAGATGACGCGGCTCAAGGAGATCGTGCTCGGCGCGAGCTTTGGCAACAAGGCCGGCGGCTCGTATCAATTCCACGAGAATTATCCGGCGCGCTACATCGCCGACCTCACCAACCGGGCGAAGCTGAAACGCAAGCTCAAGGTGGTGGCCGCCTGCGGCAACGGCACCGCCGGCGCGTTCGCGCCGCAGGTCCTGGACGCGATCGGCTGCGAGGTGATCCCGCTCGACACCGAGCTCGACCATACCTTTCCGAAATACAATCCGAACCCGGAAGACATGGAGATGCTGCACGCGATCCGCGACGCGGTGCTGCAGCACAAGGCCGATGTCGGCCTCGGCTTCGATGGCGACGGCGACCGCTGCGGCGTGGTCGACAACACCGGCGAGGAGATCTTCGCCGACAAGGTCGGCGTGATGCTGGCGCGCGACATGTCGGCGATCCACAAGGACGCGCAATTCGTGGTCGACGTGAAATCGACCGGCCTGTTCATCACCGATCCCGTGTTGCAGAAGCAGGGCGCCAGGACCGCGTACTGGAAGACCGGCCACTCCTACATGAAGCGCCGCACCAACGAGCTCGGCGCGCTCGCCGGGTTCGAGAAGTCCGGCCATTTCTTCTTCAACACACCGTTCGGCCGCGGCTATGACGACGGCTTGGTCTCGGCGATCGCGATCTGCGAGATGCTCGACCGCGCGCCCGGCAAGTCGATGGCCGACCTGAAGAACGCGCTGCCCAAGACCTGGTCGTCGCCGACCATGTCGCCGCATTGTGCGGACGAGGCCAAATACGGCGTGGTCGACGCCGTGGTGAAGCATTTCGAGGGCTTGCAGAAGAAGGGCGCCAAGATCGGCGGCCAGGCCATCCGCGATCTCGTCACCGTCAACGGCGTGCGCGTCACGGTCGAGGACGGCAGCTGGGGCCTGGTGCGCGCCTCCTCCAACAAGCCGGAGCTCGTGGTGGTGGTCGAAAGCCCGGTCAGCGAGCAGCGCATGCGCGACATGTTCGAGACCGTGGATGGCGTGCTGCGCACGCATCCGGAAGTGGGTGAGTACAATCAGAAGATTTGATTGGGATGCTTGCCTCGCGCACCGTCGTCATACCCCGCGCAGGCGGGGTATCCAGTACGCTGCGGCCTCTCAATCGAAAACGAATGTCTCTGGAATACTGGATCGCCCGCCTTCGCGGGCGATGACAGTGGACGGATTCACGCCGCCGGCACCGGCAGCGCGGTTACGGATTTGATCTTCTCCATCGCAAAACGCGAGGTGACGTTCTTCAGCGGCACGGCACTGATCAGCTTCTTGTAGAAGACGTCATAGGCCGACATATCCGCGACCACGACGCGCAGCATGTAGTCGACGTCGCCGGCCATCCGGTAGAACTCCATCACTTCAGGCATGGCGCTCACCGCGTCGGCGAATTTGCGCAGCCAGGCCTCGGAATGGTCAGCGCTCTCGACCGACACGAAGACGCTGATGCCGAGCCCGATCTTGTTCTGATCGACCAGCGCCACCCGGCGCAGGATCACGCCATCGGCCTCGAGCCGCTGGATGCGCTTCCAGCAGGGGGTGGAGGACAAGCCGACCCGATCGCCGATCTCGGCGACCGAGAGCGAGGCGTCCTCCTGCAGCACAGTCAGGATTTTGCGATCGATGGCGTCAAGCCGGCGGTTGGCGTCATGCAGCGGAACGGCGAGCTCGGTCATGAGAAGAAAGTTCCATATTAGGAGGCTAAATCCCTGATATAGAGAAAAATCTTCTAAAGCAAGCCTATTTGCTGCTCTCCGCCGGGCGAGCGCTCTGGTGCTGCCCCAAAAGCTCTTCAACTTCAGTACGTTGCGGGGCCGCGAACGCGCCTCCGAACCCGGTGCATTTCAGTGCGGCGGCGGCGGAGGCAAACCGCAGCGCGTCCCGCAGCTCCTGTCTTTCGGTGATGGCGAGCGCGAATGCGCCATGGAAAACGTCGCCCGCCCCGAGCGTATCGACGGTATGGACCGGGAAGGCTGGCGTCTCCTCCAGCTCGCTTTGTTCGTTCAGCCAGATCGTGCCCCGCGGGCCACGCGTTCCGGCCAGGAACGAGTCCGTCAGTCTGGCGATCTTCTTCAGCGCCTGGCCGTCATCGGTGACGTCGGCCGTCTCCTGCAACGGCTCGCTCGAGAACACGAGATGGGAAGAGGCCGTCAGCAGCCCCTCGCTGAGCGACATCGCGCGGTCGACATCGACGATCACAGGGATGCCGCGTCTTCTGGCCTCGGCGCAGATATCAGTGCAGAACTCCGCACAGCGGCTCTCGGTCAGGATAGCCGCGCAATCGTGCAGCAGGATTTCGGCACCGGGCAGGCGGACCTTCCATAACCCCGGATCGCGGAAGGTGACGATTGTGCGTTCGCCGGTCGGGTCGATCATGATGGTCGAGATCGGCGTCACCAGGCCCGGCATATGCACGATATGCCTGACGTCGATGCCCTCATGGTGCATCTGTTCGAACATGTATCTCGACGAGGTCTCGCGCGCATCGCCGATCGGTCCGCAGATCGCGGCGCGGCCGCCGAGCCGCACGATGGCGATCGCGGCGTTCAGCGCATTGCCGCCGCAGATCTCTTCGAAATGAGTGGCATTTTCCTTGGAGCCGCGGCTGGGGACGCCGCGCACGCGAAAGGTCAGGTCGCGCACCGGCATTCCAATGCAGAGAATGCGCGGTGGAATCTTTGGCGCAGCAGTGTGGAAATTCATTTCGTGGTCCATGATCATGGCTCCGAACCCGACCGGAACCACCCTCCGGTAATGGATTGGTGCATGGACCCGTTCCCGCTATGCGCCCGCGACGTCTCCCCCATGCAGCCAACGTCCGACCAAATGATGGGCAATTGCAAAAGGATGCGGGCCAGCCAGGCCATCGGGATGCTGCCGCTTGAGCATCAGGGTCGCTTCCGCGCGATCGAACCAGCGCGCATCTTCGAGCTCGGTGCGGTCGACGATGATCTCCTCATTGGTTGCGCGCGCGGTGCATCCGATCATCAGGGATGACGGGTAGGGCCAGGGCTGCGTCATGTAATAGTTGACATCGGTGCAGTGGATTCCCGACTCCTCGAAGATTTCGCGGCGGACCGCATCCTCGATGGTCTCGGCAGCTTCAACGAAGCCCGCGAGGCAGGAATACATCCCCGGCGGAAAACGGTTCTGGCGGCCGAGCAGGCATCTGTCGCCGTGGGTCACGAGCATGATGACGACCGGGTCGGTGCGCGGAAAATGCTCGGCCTTGCAGCTCGGGCATTCGCGCTTCCAGCCGCCCTCCTTCATCGCGGTACGCGCGCCGCAATTGGCGCAAAAGCCATGGCGCTGGTGCCAGGTCACCATCGATTTTGCCATCGCGATCGCGGAGAGTTGTTCTGACGGGACCGCGCCCTGCATCGCCATGCCGCGCAGCTCGGTGACGGCGACATCGCTGCGGCCGACCAGCTTTTCCGCTGCTTGCGACGCGATGCCCATGCCGAATACCGGCGCGCCATCGCGCAGGCCGAGGAAGACCGTGCCGGGATTGGCGCCGAACTTCAGCGCCTCCTCGACCGAAAGCAGCGCCCGCGGACCGCTTTCCTCCTGCTTCACAACCAGCGAGTCGCGATAGATCACGTAAGCGCAGGCGTCGCGGCGGCTTTCCAGCGCGAACAGCTTCTCCTCATTGGTGCGCAGATGTGCGGCGCGATCGAGAACATTGGTGACGAAAGCCGGCTGCCCCAGCGGAAAATTGTTCAATGCTGACATCTGTTCTCAACCCAACCAGATCTTGCGGCGAAGCGCGCTGATGAAATTCTGCACTTCTTCGGCATCATGCGCCAGCGGCGGCACCACGCCCCATACCGGGCGCGGCCAGGCGGCGTCGCTGGTGCGGCGTGCGATGATGTGAACATGAAGCTGCGGCACCGCATTGCCTAGCGCTGCGATGTTGAGCTTGTCGCACTTGGTGATTTCCTTCAGCGCGCGCGCGACGCGGGAGATCTCGGTCATCAGCTGCGCCTGCTCGACCTCCTCGAGATCGATGATCTCCACCGCGCCCTCGTGGCGCGGCACCAGCAGCAGCCAGGGGTAATTGGCGTCCTTGATGACCAACACCCGGCTTAGCGGCAGGTCGCCGATGTCGATCGTGTCTTCCTTTAATCGGGAGTGCAGTGACCAGGCGGAGGCAGGCATCGGAATTCCTGGAACGATGCGGGGATGATGGCAGGTAATGCCTTTCTGCCCTCGGGCACAAGCCCGCTGCGTTCCGTGCAGGCCACGCTTGCTTTCCGACCCTTTTGGCCCCAAATAGGGACCGGGAGATTGGCGGTGGACGAGCCACTCGCCAACCGGGTCAGGTCCGGAAGGAAGCAGCCCTAACGAGGTCCGGATCGGGTCGCTCGTCAGTCTCCTACCTGTTTTTCGAGCGAATCGTGCGTAAGCCGGCGCTGTTCCGCGCTTTTGAGTTCGATTCCAGCTCCGTTCCGCAAAGCCGGCCCCGAGAGACAATCAATTGCGGATCGACCAATGAATGACGCTGGCGCTCCTCCGAATCAAGCTGAAGGCGCCGGTCAGGCCGGCTTCGAAGCCGCAAAGCCCTACCGGGTGCTGGCGCGCAAATACCGCCCCTCCAGCTTTGACGACCTGATCGGCCAGGAGGCCATGGTGCGCACGGTCTCGAACGCGTTCGAGACCGGACGAATTCCGCAGGCGTGGATCCTGACCGGGGTGCGCGGGGTCGGCAAAACCACCACCGCCCGCATCCTGGCCCGTGCGCTGAACTATGAATTGCCTGATGGATCGGTGAAGGGGCCGAGCATCCAGATGCCCGTGCTCGGTCTGCACTGCCAGGCCATCATGGAAAGCCGGCACATGGACGTGCTGGAGATGGACGCTGCGTCCCATACCGGCGTCGACGATGTCCGCCAGATCAATGACAGCGTGCGTTATGCGCCGGCGAGCGCGCGCTACAAGGTCTACATCATCGACGAAGTCCACATGCTCTCGACCGCGGCCTTCAACGCATTCCTGAAGACGCTCGAGGAGCCGCCGGAGCACGCCAAATTCGTCTTCGCCACCACCGAAATCCGCAAAGTCCCGGTAACGGTGCTCTCGCGCTGCCAGCGTTTCGACCTGCGCCGGGTCGAGGCCGACGTGCTGATGAAGCATCTCGGTAACATCGCGGCCAAGGAAGGCGTCGAAGTCGAGCCGGAAGCGCTCGGCATCATCGCGCGCGCCGCTGAGGGCTCGGTGCGCGATTCGCTGTCGCTGTTCGACCAGGCAATCGCGCATGCGGCCGGAACCGTGCGCGCCGAGGAAGTGCGGCAGATGCTCGGGCTTGCCGACCGCACCCGGGTGATCGAGCTGTTCGATTCGCTGGCGCGCGGGGATATTGCGGCCGCGTTCACCGAATTCCGTGCGCAATATGATGTCGGCGCCGATCCGGTGGTGGTGCTCTCCGACCTCGCCGAATTCGTCAATTTCGTTACCCGCGTCAAGTTCGTGCCGGCTACCGCCGATAACGTGGCGTTCGGCGAAACCGAGCGCGTCCGCGCCCGCGAGTTCGCGACCAAGCTGTCGACGCGGGTGCTGTCGCGGATGTGGCAGATGCTGCTCAAGGGCATCGCCGAGGTGCAGACCGCCACCCGTCCGGCCGCCGCCGCCGAGATGGTGTTGGTGCGGATCGCCTACGTCGCCGACCTGCCGACGCCGGACGAAGCGATCAGGATGATCGAACAGAACGGCGGCGCGGCGCCGGTGGTCGCGGGCGGCACGACCGCATCGCGGGCTGCGCCATCCGCGCCCGTCTCCTCGATTGCCTCGTCGCCGGCGCGCGCTCCCGCAGCTGCGCCCCGGGCCAGCGCGGAGACCTCGCTGCGACCACAGGCCGTGGCGCCCGAGACGCAGTCGGCGCCCGCGCTGCGTATCACCAGCTTCATGCAGCTTCTCGCTCTCGCCGGCGAGAAGCGCGATCTGATGATCAAGGGCGCGCTCGAAGCCGATGTGCGGCTGGTGCGGATCGAGGACGGACGGCTCGACATCGCGCTGGAGCCGCATGCTTCGCGCGGCCTCGTCACCGATCTCTCGCGCAAACTTGAACTATGGACCGGCCGGCGCTGGACCGTGATCGTCTCCAACGAAGCCGGGCAGCCGACCATCCGCTCGCAAAATCTCGCCGAGAAGAGCCAGCGCGAGCGGGCGGCCGAAGCCGATCCGCGGGTGAAGGAGGTTCTGGCCCGCTTTCCGGGCGCGAAGGTCGTCGAGGTGCGCAGGCTTGCCGCCGAGCCGGCGGAAACCGATATTGTCAGCGAAGACCCGATCGAGAGCGGCGACGGCGACGATTAGCGTGATCGGGGATCATGCGCGAACAAATTGAGGGGATAACCGATGGCTGATTTTCTCGGCATGATGAAGCAGGCGGCGCAGCTGCAGTCCAAGATGCAGGCGATGCAGGAAGAGCTCGGCAATGTCGAGGTCGAGGGCATTTCCGGCGGCGGCCTCGTCGCCGTGCGCATGAGCGCGAAGATGGAAGTGAAGGGCGTCAAGATCGATCCGTCGCTGATGAAGCCGGAGGAACAAGAGATCCTCGAGGACCTCCTGGTCACCGCGCACAATGACGCGCGGCGCAAGGCGGAACTCGCGGTGCAGGAGAAGATGCAGACGCTCACCGGCGGGCTCGGCCTGCCGCCCGGGCTCGGTCTCACCTGAAATGGCCGCAAGCGTCGCCGGACCTGAAATCGAGCGCCTGATCCAGCTTCTGGCGCGGCTGCCCGGCCTCGGGCCGCGCTCGGCCCGGCGTGCGGCGCTGCACCTGATCAAGAAGCGCGAAGCGCTGATGACGCCGCTCGCCTCGGCGCTGCAGGTGGCGATCGACAAGATCCAGGTCTGCAAGACCTGCGGCAATATCGATACGCAGAATCCTTGCACGGTCTGCACCGATCCGCGCCGCGATCCTTCCATCATCGTCGTGGTCGCCGACGTTGCCGATCTCTGGGCGCTGGAACGCGCGAACGCGACCAATGGTCGCTATCACGTCCTCGGCGCGACGCTGTCGCCGCTTGACGGCGTCGGCCCGCAGGATCTCACCATCGATCAGCTGGTGGCGCGCGCGCATGATCCGCAGGTCAGCGAGATTATCCTGGCGCTGAACGCAACCGTGGATGGCCAGACCACGGCGCACTACATCACCGATCTGCTTCAAGAGGCCAATGTGCGAGTGACGCGGCTGGCGCATGGCGTGCCGGTCGGTGGCGAGCTTGATTACCTCGATGAAGGTACGCTATCCGCAGCCATGCGGCAGCGAACGCTCTTCTAGCTACATATCAACGGAACTGAACGAGATGACGAAACACCGATTCGGCATTCGCCTGTGCTTTGCGGTCATTCTGGGAGCGGTGCTTGCCGCGCCCGCCGCGCTGGCCCAAGAGGAAGAGGCCGCGCCGAGGCCGGGCAAGCCGATTCATGCCGGCGAGGTGCTGTCGGGCGAACTCAACACGCTGCGCGTCCGCGACATCAACAAAGCCGGCAAGCGCATCGCGACCTATCAGCTTACCAGCGAACCGCGCCGCCTGCCGCCGCCGAACGGGCTGTGCAATCTCGAGACCGGTCCTGAGACATTCCAGCTTGTCCCCGCCAACGACGCGCAGGCCGCGCAACTGAGGCCTTTTGTCGGCAAGGAAATCTCGGTGAAGGTCGACGAAGTCGCCTGCGCGCAAGAGGCAGGGCAGATGAGCGAGGCTGTCGTCACCAAGTGGAGCGTGGTGACGAAGCATTAAGGTTTGGCCTCGTAGCCCGGATGAAGCGCAGCGCAATCCGGGATCTATGGGAAACAACCTCGACTCTCCCGGATTGCGCTGCGCTCCATCCGGGCTACGGCCCTTACACCTTCACCGGCCCGAGCGCGTCGAAATGCCCGCGGCGCTGCAGCCATGCGAGCAGGATCAGGCTCGGGATCGCGACCAGCACGCAGATCACGAAGAACAAGGGCCAGCCTGTCGCCTTGGCGACGAAACCAGCGCCTGACGAGAGATAGGTGCGGCCTACCGCGGCAAGCGCGGTCAGCAATGCATATTGCGTCGCCGTGTGCAGGGGATTGCGGCACAGCGCCGAGAGATAGGCGACGAAGATCACGGTGCCGATCGCGCTGGTGAAGTTTTCGCAGGTGATCGCGAGCGCCAGCGCCCACTGGTTGACGCCGACCACCGCGAGCCAGGAGAAGGAGAGGTTGGCGAGTGCCTGCACGATGCCGCCGATCCACAGGCTCGTCGCCAGCGAATAGCGCCGCGCCACGAAGCCGCCGGCAAAACCGCCGATCAGGGTGGCGGCGAGCCCCACGCCTTTGACGATCGCGGCATAGTCGACCTTGCTGAAGCCGATATCGATCACGAACGGCGCCGTCATCGTGCCCGAGAACGCATCGGTGAACTTGAACAGCACGACGAAGGCCAGTGCCGCGATGGCATCGCGTCGGCTGAGGAACTCGGAGAACGCGCCGACCGCGGCGCGGATCACGCGCGAGAATACCGTTTCCGCGGCCGTGGCCGCTTCGGCGTCCTTCGACTGCGCCGGCTCGGTCGCAACCAGTGCGGTGATCATCCCGATCACGACCAGCGCGGCCATCACCACGTAGCCCCACATCCACGCGGACGAGCGCACCACGCCTCCGCCCTCGAACCCGCTGACGATGAACAGGGCGCCCGCGGTCGAGACCAGCATGCCGATGCGGTAGGCCGCGACATAAGATGCCATGCCGGCGGCCTGCTCGCTCTCGGGCAGGCTCTCGACACGGAAGGCATCGACGACGATGTCCTGCGTCGAGGAGGTGGTGGCGACCAGCAGCGCGGCAAAGGCGGCGAACCACGGCGAGCGCGCGGGATCGGCGACCGCGAGCACGAGGATCGTGGTGATCAGCAGGAGCTGCGAGAACAACAGCCAGCCACGGCGCCGTCCGAAATGTCGGGTGAAGAACGGCACGTGCAGCGCATCGACCAGTGGCGCCCACAGGAATTTCAACGTGTAGGGCGTGCCGACCAGCGCGAGCAGGCCGATGGTGCCGAGATCGACGCCGACCTCGCGCATCCACACCTGCAGCGTCGACCCGGACAGCGCCAGCGGCAGGCCCGACGAGAAGCCCAGCACCAGCACGATCAGGACGCGCGGCTGCAGATAAACGGCAAGGCTGTCGCGCCAGGAGGTGGCGGCAGGCTCGGCTTTCTCGGTCGCGGCGGCTGTCGCTTCAGGCGCGGTCATGGAGCCCTGTTAGCAGATTCGGCAGGAAAATCCGCCCTTGTCCGTCCGCGTAGGATGGGTAGAGCGAAGCGAAACCCATCACGTCCTTGCGGCGACGATATGATGGGTTTCGCTGCGCTCTACCCATCCTACGAGGGCTCTTAGCTATTCCCCCGCCTGCAGCTTGGGTGGGGCGGGGAACAATTCGGGCCTGCCGCTGGGCACGATCCGGGGCAGTTCCACCGGGGCGTCCGACTTGCTGAAATCGAGCTCCTCGATCCGGCCGGCGCGCTTTTCGATCTTGTCGGCGGAGATCAGGATCTGGCGTACATCCTCGTTCGCCTGCGAGAAATGGTTCTGCAGTTTGAGCACGCGGTCGCGGAGCCGCGACAGATCGTCGCCGAGCTTGATCACCTCGGTGCGGATCTGGTCGGCGGCATCGCGCATCCGCGCGTCCTTCATGATCTGCTGCATCACCTGGATCGCGAGCATCAACAGCGAGGGCGACACCAGCACCACGCGGGCGCGATAGGCCTTCTGGATCACATCGTCGAAGCCGTCATGGATCTCGGCATAGACCGACTCCGAGGGTACGAACATCAGCGCAGTGTCCTGGGTCTCGCCGGCGATCAGGTATTTTTCCGCGATGTCGCTGACATGCTTCATCACGTCGTTGCGCAGGCGCTGGCTGGCATATTTGCGCTCGTCGTCGCTGCGCGCGTCGTGCAGCGCCGTCATCGCCTCCAGCGGGAATTTCGCGTCGATGCAGAGCGGGCGCTGATCCGGCAGGAACACCACGCAATCCGGCCGCTTGCCGGATGAGAGCGTGAACTGGAATTCGTAGGAGCCCTTCGGCAGCCCGTCCTGGACGATCGCTTCCATCCGCGCCTGGCCGAAGGCACCACGCGACTGCTTGTTGGCGAGCACGTCACGCAGCGTCGTCACCTGTGTCGTCAGGTCGGTGAGGTTCTTGTGCGCGTTGTCGATGATGCCGAGCCGCTCGTGCAGATGGCGCAGGCTGTCCATGGTGTGGCGGGTGGTCTGCTCCATGGATTGGCCGACGCGGTGGGTGACCGAATCCAGCCGCTCGTTGACGGCGCGCGCCATCTCGGCCTGACGGCCGGCGAGGGCCTGCGTCATCGCATCGACCCGGCCGCTCGACTCGCTCTGGGCGCGCAGCACTTCGCTGAGCCGCTCTTCCAGTTCATCGGCGCGAATGGTCTGAGCCATCGCCAGTTCCGCGCCGCGCCGGGATGAGCGCGCGATCACGATGGCGATCGTCAGCAGCAGGACGAGCACGAGCACGCCGAACGCAACCAGCGCGTCGGCGATGCGGACCGGCCAGTCGCCGACCATGAAGAGAATCTCGTTCATGCAAGCGCTATAGCCGATTCGCCGCCCGCCGCGAACGAAAGTGGAACATTTATGGTTAACAAGCCGTGAAGTTTCATGGTTAAGAAAGGCTGAAGAATCACGGTTAAGGCTGTCTTAACCGGTTCCGGATCGCATTGACCCCGGCATATCAAGCGCTTAAATCGCCAGCCATGGCCCTAAGAGAAATCATCATCCTGCCGGACAAGCAGTTGCGGCTCGTCTCCAAACGCGTCGAAAAGATCACGCCGGAGATCCGCAAGCTGGTCGACGACATGTTCGAGACCATGTACGAGGCGCCCGGCATCGGGCTGGCCGCGATCCAGGTCGCGCAGCCGCTGCGGCTGGTCACCATGGATCTCGCAAAAAAGGACGAGAACGGCGAGACCACGCCGAAGCCGCGCGTCTTCATCAACCCGGAGATCATCTCGACGTCGGAGGAGAAGTCGGTCTACGAAGAGGGCTGCCTGTCGATCCCCGAATATTACGAGGAGGTGGAGCGGCCGGCGCGGGTGCGCGTGCGCTTCACCGATATCGACGGCAAGGTGCATGAAGAGGACGCCGAGGGCCTCTACGCCACCTGCATCCAGCACGAGATCGACCATTTGAACGGCATCCTGTTCGTGGACTATCTGTCGAAGCTGAAACGCGACCGCGTGCTGAAGAAGTTCGCCAAGGCCGCCAAGCGCGCGGCGGAGTAAGGCGCCACCATTTCCACCATCATGCCCGGGCTGGACCCGGGCATCCACGTTCTCTGCAGCCGTGGATGGCCGGGACAAGCCCGGCCATGACGAGTACTCTACCTGCAGTCGAGGTAATCCGCCCCATGCCGCTCCGCCTGATCTTCATGGGTACGCCCGATTTCGCCGTGCCGACGCTGCTCGAACTGGCCGGTCACGGCCATGAGATCGCCGCCGTCTATACCCGTGCGCCCAAGCCGGGCGGGCGGCGCGGCCTGCAATTGCAGCCGACGCCGGTCGAGCAGGAGGCGCGGCGGCTCGGCATTCCCGTGCTGACGCCGAAGACATTGAAGACGCGAGAGGCGCTGGAAGAATTCCGCGCGCATCAGGCGGATGCGGCCGTCGTGGTTGCCTATGGCATGATCCTTCCGCAGGCGATCCTCGATGCGCCGAGGCTTGGTTGCTATAATTTGCACGCTTCGCTCCTGCCGCGCTGGCGCGGCGCCGCGCCGATCAACCGCGCCATCATGGCGGGCGATGCCGAGACCGGCGTGATGGTGATGAAGATGGATATCGGCCTCGACACCGGCGATATCGCGATGGCCGAGCGGATTGCGATCACCGACCGGATGACGGCGGCCGATCTGCACGATGCGCTGGCCCCGCTCGGTGCCGACCTGATGGTGCGGGCCATGGCCGCGCTGGACCGCGGCGGTCTGCAACTGACCAGGCAGAGCGAGGACGGCGTCA
The DNA here is from genome assembly GCF_000426245.1 of Bradyrhizobium sp. Ai1a-2. Classification (GTDB taxonomy): domain Bacteria; phylum Pseudomonadota; class Alphaproteobacteria; order Rhizobiales; family Xanthobacteraceae; genus Bradyrhizobium. Next base: position 39,500 of record NZ_AUEZ01000016.1, read on the forward strand.
CCTACGCCGCCAAGATCGAGAAGGCCGAGGCGCGGATCGACTGGGGCAGGCCCGCGCACGCCGTGCTGCGGCATATTCACGGCCTGTCGCCGTTTCCCGGCGCCTGGGCCGAATTGTCAGGCGTTGGCGAACCGGTGCGCATCAAAATTCTCCGCTGCGAGCTGGCGAGCGGCTCGGGCGCGCCGGGCACCGTGCTCGACGACAACCTCGCGATCGCCTGCGGCGAGGGCGTTATTCGGGTCCTCGAACTGCAGCGCGAAGGCAAGGCGCGGATGAAGTCGGTCGACTTCCTGCGCGGCACGCCGCTGAAGGCCGGCGCGCGGTTCATCTAGCGTCATGCCCCGCTACAAGCTCACCATCGAATATGACGGCACGCCGTTCTGCGGCTGGCAGATCCAGGACAATGCGCCGACCGTGCAGGGCGCGCTGGAGGCTGCGGTGAAGGCGATGTGTGGCGAGGAGGTTCGCGTCCACGGTTCGGGTCGCACCGATGCCGGCGTGCATGCGCTCGGACAGGTCGCGCATTGCGATATCGCAAAGCCGTTTCCGCCGGACCGCCTGCGCGATGGCTTGAACGCGCATCTGCGCCCAAATCCGGTCGCGGTGCTCGCGGCCGAGATCGTGCCTGACGATTTCGAGGCGCGCTTCTCTGCGAAGAAGCGCCATTATCTCTATCGCATCAGGAACACGCGCGCGAACCTCGCGCTCGACATCGGCCGCGTCTGGCGCGTGCCGCGCCGCCTCGATACGGACGCCATGCATGAAGCCGCGCAGCGCCTGATCGGCAAGCATGATTTCACGACCTTCCGCGACACCGAATGCCAGGCCAAATCGCCGGTGAAAACGCTCGACCAGCTTGATGTCGCGCGTAGCGGCGATGCGGTCAGCATCGTCACCTCGGCGCGTTCATTCCTGCACAGCCAGGTGCGCTCGATGGTCGGCTCGCTGGTCTGGGTCGGCGAAGGCCGCTGGACCGCCGACGATCTCGCCGCGGCGCTAGCCGCCCGCAACCGCGCCGCCTGCGGCCCGGTGGCGCCGCCGGAGGGGCTGTATCTGGTGCGGGTGGAGTATTAGGGCGGCTTTCTCCATCCGCATCTCTTCGTCATACCCCGTGCAGGCGGGGTATCCAGTACTCCGAAGCGCCCGCGATTTGACCGAGATGCCGCGGTATACTGGGTCGTCCGCCTTCGCGGACGATGACGGCGGAGTTGGAGGCGATGGCCGAGGAAAGCCTCAGCGCTTAGGCAAAATACCTGTCCAGCACGCCGCGATAGACTTGCGTCAGTTTTTCCAAATCGGCGATCGGCGTTCGTTCGTTGATCTGGTGCATGGTCTGGCCGACCAGACCGAACTCGATCACCGGGCAATAGCTTGAAATAAAGCGCGCATCCGACGTGCCGCCTGAGGTCGAGAGCTCCGGCTTGCGTCCGGTCACCGCTTCGATCGCTGCCACCGCAAGGTCGGTGAACGGGCCGGGCTTGGTCACGAACACGTTCGAGTTCGACGGCTCCCAGGCGATGCGGGCGCGGATGCGGTTGCCGCAGGCTTTGGTGAGGCGTTCCTCCACCAGCTTGCGCAGGCTCTCCTGGGTGTGGTTGTCGTTGTAGCGGATGTTGAATTTCGCCCGCGCCTGGCCGGGGATGACGTTGCTCGCGGCATTGCCGACGTCGACGGAGGTGAATTCGAGGTTGGACGCCTGGAATTGCGCGCTGCCGTGATCGAGCGGCTCGTCGCTGAGCGCGACGATCAACCGCGATATATCCGGCACCGGATTGGCAGCGCGGTGCGGATAGGCGACATGGCCCTGCATGCCCTCGACATGGAGCGTGCCGGATTGCGAGCCGCGGCGGCCGACCTTGATGGTATCGCCGAGCACCTCGACATTGGACGGTTCGCCGAGCACGCAATGATCGAACTTTTCGCCGCGCTCGGCCGCCCACTTCAACAGCTTGATCGTGCCGTTGATGGAGACGTCTTCCTCGTCGCCCGTGATCAGGAACGAGATCGACCCTTGACCGTCCTCTCGCGGCTTGCCGCCATTGTCCTTGAGATATTCGAGCACAGCAGCGACGCTGCAGGCGATGCCGCCCTTCATGTCGACAGCGCCGCGGCCGTAGAGAAAGCCGTCCTTCACCTCGCCCGAGAACGGGCCATGCGTCCAGGCGGACTCGTCGCCTGGCGGCACCACGTCGGTATGGCCGGCAAAGGTGATGTGCGGCGCCTGATTGCCGATACGTGCATAGAGATTGTCGATATCGGCGGTGCCGGGCTCGCTGAAGGTGACGCGGTGCACCTCGAAGCCGGCGGCCTTCAGGATGTTCTCGAGCACGCCGAGCGCGCCGGCGTCGGCAGGCGTGACGGAAGGGCAGCGGACAAGGTCGCGCGTGATGGAGATCGCATCGGTCATGCCTACCGACTTAACACGCCGTCGCGGCGGCGGGCCAGCCTTGTGCGGCATGATCTCGACTTCGTGTTGCGGCTCTGCGACGCAGCCGATCAGCCTGCCGTTGCCTTGGTGCGGCCTCGCACGGTAAGCAAACCGGCCAGTGCCATCAGCGCAAAGCCGGCACCCGCGTAGAACGTGCCTTGCGGTCCGGCATTGTCCCACAATGCGCCCGCGATCACGCTGGCTGCGAGCATCGCGATCCCGCAGAGCAGGTTGAAAAAGCCGTAAGCCGTGCCTCGCAGCTCGGCGGGCGAGGTATCCGCGACAAGCGCCGCCAACAGCCCTTGCGTGAAGCCCATATGCAGTCCCCACAGCGCGATGCCCAGCGCGACGCCGGCAATGCTGGGCATGAGCGCGAGCGCAAGATCGGCGAAGATCAAAAGCACGATGCCGAACGCCAACACGGTTGTGCGGTCCATGCGATCGGACACCACGCCTGCCGGATATGCCGCGCCGGCGTAAACGACATTCATCAGCACCAGCACGGCCGGTGTGAGCGTAACTGGCAGGCCAACATTCTGCGCGCGGAGGATCAGAAACGCCTCGCTGAAGCGAGCCAGCGTGAACACGCTTGCAATCGTCACCACCCACCAATAGGCCACGCCAAGATTTCTGATTTCGCTGAGGCTGATGGGATTGCGCACCTCGCGCAGCCCTTTCGCCCGCGCCGGTTCACGCACCGCAAAGGCGATAAGTGCGAACGACAGAAAGCCGGGAATGACAGCAAACCAGAACACGGCCTTGAAATGGTCTGAAGTCAGCCACATCAGGCCGATGGCGATCAATGGCCCGACGAAGGCGCCAACCGTATCCAGCGACTGCCGCAGGCCAATGCTGGCGCCGCGCAGATGCGCCGGAGCAATGTCCGCCACCAGCGCGTCGCGCGGAGCGCCACGAATGCCTTTTCCGATCCGGTCGATGAAGCGCGCGGCCATCAGCCAGCCGACTGTCGGCGCCAGCGGAAAGATCGGCTTGGTCAGCGCTGCAAGGCCATAGCCGAGCGCCGCCAGCCATTTTCGCTTGCCGAGCCAATCGGAAAGCGCGCCGGAAAATATCCTGGTGATCGATGCCGTCGCTTCGGCGATGCCTTCAATGACGCCGACCGTCACCATCGAAGTGCCGAGCACCGTCACCAGATAGACCGGCAGCAGTGCATGGATCATCTCCGAAGAGACATCCATCAGCATCGAGACGAAACCGAGCGCCCAGATACCCGCCGGAATCTCGCGAAGGGAGCGGGCTGGTCGGGTGCTCGCCTCAGCCATGGAGCTGACCTTTCAAGCGATCATGCCCACGAGCAGCCCTACCGGGTCCTTAGTCCCGCAGCAATTCGTTGATGCTGGTCTTGGCGCGGGTGCGCTCGTCGACGCGTTTGACGATGACCGCGCAGGCGGTGGCCGGGCCCGGCTGGCCGTTCTTCATCGGCTTGGGCGGCAGCGTACCGGGCACGACGACGGCGTATTCCGGCACTTCGCCGACAAAGGTCTCGCCGGTATCGCGATCGACGATCTTGGTGGATGCGCCCAGGAAGACGCCCATCGACAGCACCGCGCCCTTGCGCACGATCACGCCTTCGGCGACCTCGCTGCGGGCGCCGATGAAGCAATCGTCCTCGATGATCACCGGCTCGGCCTGCAGCGGCTCCAGCACGCCGCCGATGCCGACGCCGCCGGAAATATGCACGCGCTTGCCGATCTGCGCGCAGGAGCCGACGGTCGACCAGGTGTCGACCATGGTCGCTTCATCGACATAGGCGCCGAGATTGACGAACGAAGGCATCAGCACGACGTTGCGGGCGATGAAGGCGGAGCGGCGCACGATCGCGCCCGGCACCGCGCGAAAGCCGGCGTCGCGGAAACGGTTCTCGCCCCAGCCGTCGAACTTCGACGGCACCTTGTCCCACCACGACGCCTTGCCGGGACCGCCGGGGATCTGCCCCATGTCGTTGAGGCGGAACGACAGCAGCACCGCCTTCTTCAGCCATTGGTTGACCGTCCATTTGCCGCTCGTCTCGCGCTCGGCAACGCGCGTCTCGCCCTTGTCGAGCAGTTCGAGCGCGTAATCCACGGCCTCGCGCACCTCGCCCTTGGTCGAGGTCGAAATGCCGTCGCGATCTTCGAACGCGGCGTTGACGATGGACTCGAGGGCGGACAGCGACATTGGGCGATTCCTTAAGGCGAGCGGCGGGGAAGGGTATTTGGCACTTTTTCGGGATTCGGCGCGGCGGAGTCAAGGCTAACTCGCTGTCTGTCGTCACCCGCAGGGCGGGTGACCCAGTAAGCCGCGGCGGCCGTAATTGGTCGAGATGCCGGCGATTACCGGATACCCGCCTTCGCGGGGTATGACGGCCTAAGTTTGCTACGCCAGCCTCTGCAAAAACCCCGTCAGATCGTCCGTGACGTGGTCGACATGCGCGGCGTCGCGGCCCTCGAGCTCCCAGTCCTCGCGCACGACGTCCTGCGTCCCGTCGGGCACCACCAGCACCGTGGTCATGCCGAGCTGGTGCGGCACGATGAGGTTGCGCGACAGGTCTTCGAACATCGCGGCCTTGCCTGGATCGACGCCGTGCAACGTCAGGAAGCGCTGATAGGTCTGCGGCGCAGGTTTCGGCTCAAGCTCGGCGGCGATGATGTCGAACACCGCCTCGAAATGGTCGCCGATGCCGAGACGCGCCAGCACCGCGTCGACATGGTTGGTCGAGCCGTTGGTCAGGATCAGCTTGCGGCCGGGCAGCCTTGCGATCGCAGCCCCCATCGCCGGGTTCGGCTCCAGCGGCGAGTGATCGATCTGGTGGACATAGGCGAGGTAGTCATCGGCGCGCACGCCGTGCTCAGTCATCATGCCGCGCATGGTGGTGCCGTAGCGCAGATAATAGTCCTTCTGGATGCGGCGGGCTTCTTCCGCCGTGACGTTGAGCCAGTTGCTCACGAACTCGCCGATCCGCGCATCGACCTGCTGCCACAGATTGACGTGATGCGGATACAGCGTGTTGTCGAGGTCGAACACCCAGGTGTCGATATGGTCGAAGGCGCGGGACATTTTCACCACTCTCTCGCGTCGTCCCGGGTCAAGCCCGCGACGACGGCTGATGTTATCACGGCATCGCAAAGCGCAGCGTCTTGCCGCCGCTGGTCATGTCGACCGGCGCAAAGCCGATCGCGGCAAGACCCCGGGTGGCGCAGTCGCCCTGCTCGGCGATCTCGAACTTGCTCTCGCGGGTGCAGAGCTGGGTCGCGCCGCCCCAGTTCAACGGCTTGTCCTTCAGGCGAATGGTGCGGTTCTCGGCATCGACGGCTTCGGCGAAGGAGAAGATCTGCTTCGGCTGGCCAGTGACGTCGGGATGCAGGCACTTGCCGGGATCGATCCGATACCAGCCGCGGCTGGTGACGGCCTTGCCGTCGTCGGTCGCGACCGCCGCCATGATCTTGTGCGGCGTATCGTTGCACCAGGTCAGTCCGGTCGCGGATGGCTTCTGCACGGCATCGATCATGGTGGTGAAGAAGTTCGGCGATTGCGCGACGTCGCTGGAGAGGCCACGGCTCCTGAGGAATGCCGCCAGCGCTCCTTGCGTCTTCGGCCCGTCAACGCCGTCGATCGGCGCGGCATCATAGCCGGCGATCACCAGCAAGCGCTGGATGCCGGCAAGCCGTGCCTGCTCCTCGTCATATTCGGCGCCCTCGGCGAGGTAGGCGACGAGGTTGCCGTCCTCGGATTGGGTCGGTGTAATCTGCGTGAATTGCGCCGCGGTCTGGCCGCTACGGCACTGGCGGGCGGCGGCGATGACGAAATTGTCCTGCGCGACGCACAGCGTATCGGTGCCGTTTTGCGGGATCGGCGAGGCGCCGTAGACGCCAAGCGCACGTGCATTCAGGAGCACGCGATCGGCGGAAAGCGCACCCTGCACCACCACGCGGCAGGCTGCGGGGTCGATGCGGAACCAGCCCCGCGTTGCGGTCGCCGATTTCTCATCGATCCCGATCGCGGCCTCGACCACGTAACTCATGCGGTTGCAGAGTTTCAGATCGGCCAGCGCCGGCTCCGCGGAAGACAGGAACGAGAACATCGCGGCCGGCAGCGCCATCAGAAGACTTGTCAGCGCGGCGCGGCGCGGATGCTTTGTCTTAGGCCCGTCATGCCCGGGCTTGCCCAGGGCATCCACGCCTTTCTTACCGTCGGCAAACCGGACGCGGATGGCCGGGGCAGGCCCGGCCATGACGGCTCCGGTGTGCGTGGCCGTCCCAGGCATCACTTGTGGATCAGCGTGCCGGTCCCCTGATCGGTGAACAACTCGAGCAAGACCGCATGCTGCGTCTTGCCGTCGATGATGACGACGCCCTGCACGCCCTGCTCCAGGGCATAGATGCAGGTCTCGACCTTCGGGATCATACCGCCGGAAATGGTGCCGTCGGCGATCAATTTGCGCGCGTCCTTCACCGACAGTTCCGGGATCAGCTTCTTGGACTTGTCGAGCACGCCGGGCACGTCGGTGAGCAGCAGCAGGCGCTTGGCCTTCAAGGCGCCCGCGACCGCGCCGGCAAAGGTGTCGGCATTGATGTTCAGCGTCTGGCCGTCCTTGGATGTCGCCAGCGGCGCCAGCACCGGGATCAGCTCATAGCCGATGAGCTGGTTGAGCAGCGTCAGGTCGACCTTCTCCGGCTCGCCGACGAAGCCGAGATCGATCGCCTTCTCGATGTTGGAGCCCGGATCAATCATGGTGCGCGTCGTCTTCGACGCCTTCACCATGTTGCCGTCCTTGCCGGAGAGACCCACGGCCTTGCCGCCGGCCTCGTTGATGTAGCCGACGAGCTGCTTGTTGACGGAGCCGGCCAGCACCATTTCGACGATCTCAATCGTCGCTGCATCGGTGATGCGCAGGCCCGCCGCAAACTCCGACTGGATGCCGAGGCGCTTGAGCATGGTCGCGATCTGCGGTCCGCCGCCGTGCACGACCACCGGATTGATCGCGGTCTGCTCCAGCAGCACGATGTCGCGCGCAAAGGCCTTGGCCGTGTCCTCTGCGCCCATGGCATGGCCGCCATATTTGATGACGATGGTTTCTTCGTCATACTCCTGCATATGCGGCAGCGCCTCGGACAGGATGCGGGCCTGGTCGAGCGGGCTGATCTGTGTGTCGGTCATGGAGCGGGTCTCGCTATTCCCAGAGAGCGGCGTCGGGCGCGGTTCTATCTGATTGGCGGGCAGCGCGCAAAGCTTGGAAGAATGTCGTACCCCGGATTGCGCCGCGCGTCATTCGGGCTACGAGGTTACGGCTTATCCCGATTCGGCCATATCGCCGCTACCGCCAGCAGCAGCCAGCTCACGATCAACAGCGTTCCGCCGGTCGGCGCGGCCATCGGAAACAGGCCGTGGCCGGCATATTGGCGCAGGCCGAGATCGGCGGCGAACAATGACGCGGCGATGACGAAGCCGATCGCCGAAACGCTCCCGATCGCGCGGTTCAGCAGGCCGCGATCAACGAGGGCGATTGCCCCGAGCACGGCGCTCGCATGAAACAGCAGCATCGACGACGCGGATGCCAGCCGCGTCGCATCGGCGAGATGGGCGGATCCGGCCGCCAGCATCACGCCACAGGCGCCCATGATGCCGGCCAGGACCAGCAGGATTCGATGCAGGCCGCTCATCCGCGGCGCTCCTCGAGCAGGCGCACCATCGCGGCGCGCAGCTCCGGCATGCCGGCGCCGGTGCGCGAGGAGGTTGCCAACACCTCCGGAAAGGCGGCGGGGTGTTTTGCCAGCGCCGCAATGGTCTCTGCGATGCGGGTCTCGAGTTCGGAGGCCTTCACCTGGTCCGCCTTGGTCAGCACCACCTGGTAGCTGACGGCCGACTTGTCGAGCGTCTTCAGGACATCGAGATCGACATCCTTGATGCCATGGCGGGCGTCGATCAGGACATAAACCCGCGCCAGGGTGGCGCGGCCCTGCAGGAATTTATGGATCAGCGCGGTCCATGACGCGACCTTGGTCTTGGGTGCGGAGGCATAGCCATAGCCGGGCATGTCGACCAAACGGAAGCCCGCTTTCTCCGGGCCTTCGAAGAAGATCAGTTCCTGGGTGCGTCCCGGCGTGTGCGAGGTGCGCGCCAACGTGCTGCGGCCGGTGAGGGCGTTGATCAGGCTCGATTTGCCGACATTGGAGCGTCCGGCAAAGGCAACCTCGAGCCCCGCCATCGGCGGCAGCGTCTCGATCGATGGCGCGGCCCAGATGAAGTGCCAGTCGCCGGCGAACAGCTTTCGCCCCGCTTCGATCAGCTCCGCATCGGTTTCGGCGGTCATGTGGGAAGATCTCGCTCGCGCCCGTCATTGCGAGGAGCGAAGCGACGAAGCAATCCATTGTTCCGCAAGTGGTGAAATGGATTGCTTCGCTTCGCTCGCAATGACGTCGCTACGTCGCCTTCTTCGGCGTGAAGGTGGCCTTGAGGTTGTCGAACAATTCCACCTTCACCCCGTTCCGGTGCATGATGTAGCTCTGCTGCGCCACCGAAAGTAGGTTGTTCCAGGCCCAGTAGATCACGAGGCCCGCCGGGAAGCCGGCCAGCATGAAGGTGAAGATCAACGGCATCCAGTCGAAGATCATCTTCTGCGTCGGATCCGGCGGCGTCGGATTGAGCTTCATCTGGAACCACATCGTGATGCCCATGATGATCGGCCAGATGCCGAGCCAGAGATAATGGCCGAACACGGGGATCGTGGTGGGATCGAACGGGATCAGGCCGAACAGGGTGAACAGGTTGGTCGGATCCGGCGCCGACAGGTCCTTGATCCAGCCGAAGAACGGCGCATGCCGCATCTCGATGGTGACGAACAGCACCTTGTAGAGCGAGAAGAACACCGGAATCTGCAGCGCGATGGGAAGGCAGCCCGCGATCGGGTTGATCTTCTCCTTCTTGTAGATCTCCATCATCTCCTGCTGCTGCTTCACCCGGTCGTCCGGATAGCGCTCCTTCAGCGCCGCCAGCTGCGGCTGGATCGATTTCATCTTCGCCATCGAGGCGTAGGACTTGTTGGCGAGCGGGAAGAACAACAGCTTCACGATCACCGTCACCAGCAGGATCGAGACGCCGAAATTGCCGAACAGGCGATAGAACCAGTCGAGCGCCAGGAACATCGGCTTGGTGATGAAGTAGAACCAGCCCCAGTCGATCAGCAGATCGAAGTGATTGAGGCCGAGCTGCCGGTTGTAGCCGCCCGGCCCAAGCGGGAAGTTGATGCCGACGACGCCAGCTTCCTTGGCGCCGGCGAACAGCCGGGCGTTGGCGGTGACGGTGGCGCCGGCCGCGACGGTCTCTGGCTCCAGCAGATAGTCCGTCTGGTACCTTCTGCTATTGTTGAGAAGATCGGAGGAAAAACTCGCCTGCAGCTTGGCGGAGGTGTCCGGCAACAGCGCGGAAGCCCAGTATTTGTCCGTGATGCCGAGCCAGCCGTCGGTGGCGGTGAAGTTCACCCGCTTGGCGTCGTCGATCTTCTTGTAGCTGTATTCCTGCAGGCCGTGATCGCCGAGATAGCCGATCAGGCCTTCATGCAGGATGTAATAGCCGGAAACCTGCGGTGTGCCGTGGCGCGAGATCAGCGCATAGGGATAGAGCGTGACCGGCGCGCTGCCGGCATTGGTCACTTCGTCCTTGATGGTGAAGAGATAGCGGTCGTCGATCGCAATCGTGCGGCGGAAGGTCAGGCCTTCGCCATTGTCATATTTCAGCGTGACCGGATTCGTCTGCGTCAGCTCGCCGGAACCCTCCTGCTGCCACACCGTGCTCGCGTCGGGCATCCGCACCGTGACGCCGCTAGCCGCCACCCAGCCGAATTCCGCGTAATAGGGCGCGGCCGTCTGCGACGGCGAGAACAATACGATCGGCGGTGATTTCGGATCGACGGTCTCGCGGAATTTCTCCAGCGACAAATCGTCGATACGCGCGCCCTTCAGCGAGATGCTGCCGGACAGTGTGGGCGTGTTGATCTTGACGCGCGGGCTGGCCTCGATCGCGGCTTCGCGGCTGACGACCGGCGCGCCGGAGGCCGGTTGCGTGACTGAAGGCGAGGGCGCCGATCCCGGCTGCGGCGCGGTGCCCGGGGTCGGCTGCTGCGCCTGCTGCGTCTGCTGTGTTTGCGGCGTCTGCGCCTTTTGCAGCTCCGCCTGCGCCTGCTGCTGCGCGCGCTGCTTCTCCATCTGCGGCACGTTGTAGAAATATTGCCAGGCGATCAGCACCAGGCCGGACAGAATGACGGCGATGATTGTGTTGCGATTATCGGTCATCTCTTCATGGTCTCGTCATTCAATTCCGGTTGCCGCCGCGCTTTATTATTCTGGCTGCCGCCGCTTTTGGCGGGTTGCCGGTCGAGGCGGCGGAACGCCGCGCGGAGGTCGTCGAGCATGGCCGCGAAGTCGCGGGTCAGTGCATCCCGGCGGCCGACTAACACATAATCATGATGTGGTCGCATCGGTATGACGTCGAGCTGCTGCACCAGCGCGCGAAGCCTGCGCCGGATGCGGTTGCGCTCGGTGGCGGTGCCGTTCTTCTTGGTGACGGTGAAACCGACGCGGATCGGGCCATCATCGTCACGGGCGCGGCCCTGCAGCACAAAGGCCGGGCTGGTCGCCCGTGCACCATTGGCAACGGCGACGAAGTCCGCCCGCTGCCTTAGCCGATCCATTTAGAATCTCCGGAAAACGCCCGGGCTCAGGCGCTCAGACGCTTGCGGCCACGCGCGCGGCGCGCGGCGAGGACCTTGCGGCCACCGGCCGTGGCGAGACGGGCGCGGAAGCCGTGGCGGCGCTTGCGCACCAGTTTGCTGGGTTGATAAGTCCGCTTCACGGGTAGTTCTCCGCTGAACAGGCAATCTGCCGATGAATTGAGAGGTGTCCGGTGATGCTGGCTGGCCCAGAATGAGGCACTCGCGGCCCCAAATGAGCCGCCCCCGGCAAAACCGGGCCATCGCGGACAATTGGCGCGGCTTATACGGGAGCGCCTCCTTTTCGTCAATGTCGCCCGGTGCGGCAAAAGCAGTTCCTCGAAAGGTCGCAATTCGCGGAAATAGTCCTGATTCTGTGGGGTTGTTGCATGTGTGGACCGGCTTCTGCCGGCTCCATCCGGGGCTTATGGAACCGGCTTACATTAGCGATCCGTAATTTGACCGGCGATGGTGCACGGCAGCATGCTGAATTCGCGCCATAGAAGGCCTATATCGTGTCAGTGACCGACGATCAGCCGACGACGGAGAAGTCTCGGGCGCAGCCAGTGTACCGGCTTGGGCTGTCCGGCAAGCTCCTGCTGCTCACGATTCCCCTGGTGATGATCGCCGGGATGCTGATCTATGTGCCTGCGATCGCCAACTTCCGGATCAACCGTCTGAATGACCGGCTGGCCGCCGCGAACACCGCGGCGCTGGTGCTCGATGCCGCGCCGTCCGGCTATGTCCCGGAGTCGCTGGCGCGCCAGATCCTCACCAGCATCGGCGCCCGCGCGGTGGCGATCAAGATGGGCCAGCAGCGCCGACTGCTCGCCAGCGCCGACCTGCCGGCGGCGATCGACCATGACGTCGACCTGCGCGACATATCGGTGTGGTCGGCGATCGTCGATGCGTTCCAGATCATGCTGGAGCACGGCGACCAGACCATCCGCGTGGTCGGGCCCGCGCCAGGACAGGCGCAGTTCATCGAGGTCGTGATCGACGAGAAGCCGCTGCGCCAGGCGATGTACCGCTTCTCACGCAACGTCTTGATCGTCGCGCTCCTGATCGCGGGCCTCACTGCGGGCCTGGTCTATCTCGCCCTGCATTATCTGTTCGTGCGCCCGATGCGGCGGCTGACCGCGAGCCTGATCGGTTTCCACGAAAACCCCGAAAGTTCGGCACGGATCATCGCGCCGAGTCAACGCGGTGACGAGATCGGCGTCGCTGAACGCGAGCTCTCCGACATGCAGCGCGACCTGGTTTCGATGCTGCATCAGAAGAGCCGGCTCGCGGCGCTCGGGCTCGCCGTCTCCAAGATCAACCACGACCTGCGCAACCTGCTTGCCTCCTCGCAGCTGTTGTCCGACCAGCTCGCGAGCGTCCCCGACCCCAGGGTGCAACGCTTTGCACCGAAACTGCTGCGCTCCCTCGAACGCGCCATCGCGTTCTGCCAGTCGACATTGTCCTATGGCCGTGCCCAGGAGGCCGCGCCCGACCGCCGCATGATCCTGGTCGAGCCCGTCGTCGCCGAAGTGCGCGAATCGGCGGGGCTTGCGTCCGACGTCTCGATCACCTGGATCAGCGCGATCGAGCGCGGACTCGCCATCGATGCCGATCCGGACCAGCTGTTCCGCGTGCTGCTCAACCTCGTGCGCAACGCGGCGCAGGCGCTGGAGAGCCGCCCCGCGACCGACGGCGGCGCCCAGCAGATCCGCATCACCGGCCGGCGCGAGGGGACGGTCGCGATCGTCGAGGTCTCCGACACCGGCCCCGGCGTCCCCCAGAAGACCCGCGATCACCTGTTCGAGGCGTTCCAGACCTCCGGCCGCCCCGGCGGCAGCGGGCTCGGCCTTGCGATCGCCGCCGAACTGATCCGCGCCCATGACGGCGAGATTAACCTCGTCGAGGGCACCATCGGTGCCACCTTCCGTATCGCCATTCCCGACCGGCCGGTGGAACTCCAGATCATCCGCACCGAGCGCGCGCGGGCGTGAGGGGCATGCCGGCATAACTGGAAAACCCGGCCTTTCACCGCCCGGGGCGCGCTTCCGGCCCAAATCAACCAAGAGAACCCCCATCCCAGAGCTTGCCAACCGGATCGGGACCCTGTAGCTAGAGCGCTCTTTCGCTGATGCTTCCGAGCCTTCTCGGACGCACCTTGGGCTTTGACGCCCCTTACGCGAAAACGCGCCCGTAGCTCAGCTGGATAGAGCATCAGACTACGAATCTGAGGGTCGGACGTTCGAATCGTTCCGGGCGCGCCATTTCGGTCTCGGCTAGCCAGTTCAAACCGTTGTTTCTTGATCTGAGGGCTGTCGGCACCGCCGCATTGGCGCCGGTACGCAGATCGCTTCAGTTGCTGGCTGAAATGCCAAGTTTCGGATCACTGCGATCACTAAGGTAGGCGCCGCGCCAGGTTCAAGTTCCTGGCCTTCTCCAGATTGCGGGCCTTTTCCAGTGCGGCTGCGCTCGGCAAGAGGGTCGACGCGAGGTCGGTCTCGGTGAAATCGGCGCCTGAGAGATTGGTGTTGGACAAGTCGGCTCCCGAAAGATTGGCACGGCTAAGATTGCAATTCGCCAGATTGGCGTTCTGCAGTTGCGCGAATTCGAGATCGGCGCGCGCGAGATTGGCGCCGTTGAGATCGGCATTTCTGAGGTCGGCGGATTTGAGCACGCCACGCATCAAGCCCATCGATTGGTTGCGCATATCAGCGCTCAAATCGGCGCCAGCAAGCTTAGCCCCGATCAAGCTGGCACCAGAGAGATCCGCGGTTATGCGAGCGCTGTTCAAATCGGCGCCGCCAAGCTTGGCGCGCTGCATCTGCGTGCCGAGGAGCGATGCCTTTACGAGAGACGCCCCGGTCAAATCCGCGTCGATTAGCCAAGCCTGGTTGAGGATGGCACGATCGAAGGTTGCGCCTTTCAGGCTAGTTCGGTTGAGCTTGACGAGCCGGAGATTGCTGCCGGAGAAGTCGAGCCCCGAGAGATCGAGGTGCGACAGCCGCTTTCCCTGCAAATCCGCAGAGCTCTGGCCCGCGGCGTCTTGAGGCGCCGCCTTAAGAAGCGTCTCGACCTCGGCCCGCGTCATCTCGGATGTCGACATTTCGGGGCTGTTGAGGTCGACGCTGCGCAGCATGTCCTGCGACACGGCGTCGATGGGATCAACCAATAGCGCCGTCACCGACACAACAGCAAACGCGAGACGAAACAGCATCGCTGTCTCTCCGCTTTCCAGTAACCCGGCATTGTCTCTTGGATTTTTTCGGGTTGGTCGCATCGTCACGTTAGCCGGTCGAGGTACGACTCCGGGCCACGCGAGAGTATGAAACCGGATTACGGTCCTCGCAATGCCCTTGATCGCCCCGTCCGAGGAAAAGCTGCTCGCGAAGGCGACGTGCCAGATCGGAGTCTATCGCAGTCCCGGCGATCTGAACGCGCAACCGGGCCGCCGCATCATCGCGCCACGGCGAAGCGGCAGTGCCCATCTTCATCGGCTGTGGCGCGCTAAATATGCCGCGGGACCGCTATAGCGAGCAGAGAGTTACGACCCGCGCCAAATCGTCACTATTCGATACAGAACCACGAACATCGAATCCCCGCATGAGCGCTGTCGGTGCGAAGTGAATCGTTGTGCGGTCATGATCAGCTGGCGTCTGGTTACGGAAGTACCAAACGCGCCCCCCGTCACGTGGGCTAGATACGGCGTTCATCCGGCCTTTTTTTCAGGTAGCCTCACGACATGAGCGTGGCACTAAAATGAATCTCGACCTTCATCAGCTTGGAGACAGGGCAGCCGGCTCTTGCGCTTGCGGCGATCGACTGGAACGTGTCGTTGTCGATGCCAGGTATCTTCGCCGTGGTGGTGAGATGCGCGGAGGTGATCGAAAAGCCGTCCCCGTCCTTCTCGATGGTGATTTCTGATTTGCTGTCCACGTGCTCCGGCACGAAATTCGCCTGACCGAGCTGCCTGACGAATGACATGGTGAAGCACGCGGCATGCGCTGCACCTAACAGCTCCTCCGGATTGGTGCCCGGCTTTTCGCCGTAGCGGCTGAAGAAGGTGTAGGGATGGTTGTCCAGCGCGTGGCTTTCGGTCGAGACCGAACCCTTGCCTTCGCGCAGGCTGCCATTCCAGGCGGCGGATCCGAAACGTTTCATCGTTCTTTACTCCTTTCCTGTTTTGCATGCCCTGCAGCCTGCGAGCGGTCAGACCGCCGCTCGTCTCTTCCCGGTCTCGATCATGTCGAGAGCGCGGCCATCCCAAGGGTGTTCACCTCATGGGCGTTGGCCGGCAGCCTCCAGGATCAGTTGCGTGATTGCATCAGGTTGAGAGATGAGCGACAGGTGACTGGCTTTGACCTCTATGGTCTTGGCTCCCATGCGCTTGGCCATGAATCGTTCGAGGTCCGGATTGATCGTGCGGTCCTCGGTCGAGACGGCGTAATAGCTCGGCTTTGATCGCCAGGCCGCGTTCGTGGTCTTGCCGGTGAGCAGTGCCTTGTGGAACGGCTGCTGGACCGCATAGAGCACCTTGGCCTTCGCCTCAGGCAGGTCGCCCGCGAAATCACGCAGGAAAGCCTCCTCGGAAAGCCGTCCTTCATCGCCGTCGAACACGATGCCGGCCGTCGCCGGCGGGGTCGGATAGGTCTTCGCGAGTGCCGGGTAGTCCTCGCCGGCATCCGGCGCGCGCGCCGCCACATAGACGAGCGCCGAGACGTTCGGATGCACGCCGGCCTCGGTGACGATCATGCCGGAGAAGGAATGGCCGACCAGAACCGTCGGGCCGTCCTGTCGGGCCAGCACGCGCTCGGCTGACGCGACCGCGTCAGGCAGCGTGGTCAGCGGATTTTGCACGGAAGTCGCGTTGAGGCCGGCCGTCTGCAATCGCGCGATCACCTCGGACCAGCACGAGCCGTCGGCAAACAGCCCATGCACGAGCACGACGTTGCGCGCCTTCGGCGGGGCGGCGTTTGCGGCCATGCCGCGCGTGGAGACCAGCGAGGCCGCTGCGCCGGCGAGTAGAGCGGTCGAAAAAATTCGTCTGTTCATCATCATGGTGTCGCTTCCTTTGATCACGAGAGGGATCGTCTTGATGGCGCGGAATAGCCGCGCGGTTTCAAGCAGGTCCTTGCATCAGCGCGTCCATGTCGGGCGACTGCATGGTCGTGACACCGCATACAAAGGCCTCGTGGTTGTTCTTGCTGCTTCAGCGGTCGTGAAGATAGTTGACCATGATGCCGAGGGATTTCTGGATCGCACGGAGTCCGCTGTTGCCGAGCCAGTTGATCCGCTCGAGCCGCGCCGTTGCCGAGGTGAAAACGAGCTACCGGTCGATGCGATGGCGGTCAAGCGCACGCCATTACCCGCAGTGGGCGCGACCTATCTGGGAAATTCGGTCGTCTGGAAAGGCGAGTACCATGACAAAGGAGCGTATTTCGACCGCGGGCTATTCGACATCAGCGTGCACTGATTACGGCTTGTTAGCGATCACGGTGGCGATCACGCCGAGTATTGACAGATGAAAAATCAATAATGTAGGCAGCTTTCAGCTCCAGGAATAAACGCGATGGCTTTCCGTGATCGCCCGCAAAACCAATGCAGTGCTGACCTGTTCATCGCCTCAGTTCGTTGATGCCCAATTCCGTCCACAGCCAATCGAAGCTGTAATTTGCCATGGCGCCGTCAGATCTAGCCGTTCGGTTCTCCAACATTTTGAGCCAGTCGGCGACTTTGGCCCGTCCGCTGTCAGTTTTGACCGCTGCGCGCGGCGACTCGCCTGCGAGCATGGGAATTGGCTCATCCAATACCTCGCGATAGTACCGGTCCATGTCATCATGGGTGATCATGCAACGCTCTTCTGCGAGGATGTCGATCTGTTGCGTTGCGCCAGCGTCCGGTGATGCGAGCATTTCCTCGACGGTTTCTGTCTTGATCAAAGGTTGCCCGACGCGTCCTCCAAGCATGTCGGACAGCAGCGCGCATCCAAGGTCGGATCGCCTCCGGGAATTGACGCTAAGCACCAAGGTCTTGTCTTCCAACGTCACTCCGCCAAGCGAAAGTGTGCCATCCTCGAGCTTCGTTTCGAACGCCAGCGATCCCTGGGATTGCTCGCGGGCGACCGATGCGGCAGCCGGCATTCCCAGCTTGACCCAACTCCACGACGTTGCACTTCGCGGCCGAAACTCCGAGCGTGCCTCCAGGATCGCTCGGATGTCGTCACGCGTTGTGCCGGCCGTGAGCGGATAGTGCGCCTCGCACAGGAGCAGTTCGTCTCCCTCGCTGTTCCGCAAATCGGGAATGTCCGCTCCTTCGGCTCGATCAATTACTTCGACAAGCCAAAAGGTCGTGAACATCGGGCTGCTGGCGCGCAGCATCTCCGTCGGAGAGAGGTCGGGGATTGCTTTATTGCCAGAGTCCTCTCCCATTACGTCTTCCGCAAGCTTCCGCTTTTCGTCCTTGCTGAGCTTTCCGAACTCGCGCCAGGCCTCGAGGAACGCTTCGGATGTGGCGTGTTCGTAATGCAGCAAGCCTCCGCCAATCTGTGCTTGCGATCCCACCTGAACGACCCGCGCGGCAATGCGGTCCCACGGTTTGAGCGTGCGGCTTGCACTTCGCTCGCTGATCAGGATCGCCTCGCCACCGCGGATAAGGTCTCGCAGCCGAAACGAGGTGCCGGGGACGACATCGCTCACCTCATAGAGGCTCATTATCGAGTTTCGCAGCGCGGCCATGTAGGCGCGCGCCGACGCAGTCTCCTTCCAGCCGCGGCGCTTGAGATAGTCGTCGATGGCGTTTTCGCCGTCGTCGAACTCACGGGTCAGGAAGTCCTCGAAGGCACAAGCCCACACTGTGCTCATGAACAGGTCTTCGCCGACCGTTGAGACGATCTCATCGATCTCGAGTCCCGTTTCGTCGCAAGCAGGTAGCAGATGGTCTTCAAAGGTCTGTTCGAACCGATCACCCCATTGGTCGCGTGTGGACCATTTTACCAGCCCCTGGAGCACGTACTTGCTGGCCATGTTCTGCTCCGTGATGGATCATTGCTCGCGCATCAGCGCAATTGCGCCGTAGTCTATCAAGCGTGCGCCATTGATTCGATCCTGAACAGGGGCGCTGGCGCGAAATCAACGTGATTTTCGTGGCGCACGCCGGACGGACAGTGCAAGCGTCGACGTCAGGGCGCTCGATCGCCCTGACGAACCATCTCGGGATTCAAAAAGGTGTAGGTATCTGCCGTGTCATTCCGAATGGCGCGGGCCATTCGGAATGTGCGATGGCGCCGCGTCACATCGCGCCGGATCCGCCCTCTACGATCTTCTCGTTGAGTTTCTGATCTACGATCTGGACTGTTCGGTCGATTTCGGCATTGGGCGCGCCAAGCTGATGCGAAATCAATTTCACCAGCAGGTCGACCCGCTCGATGAAGGGCGCTCCGCCCGCCACCGCGCGCGCCGCGGATGATGGCTTGAGAAGGCTTTCGGCGGCTTTGGCGTACTTCGCGAAAGGCACCTGATCTTCGGGGTCGGCTCCCAGACGCCGCGCGATCGCATCGACATGCTCGTAGATTGACTGCGAGCGCTTCAGATCGGCGTGCACGGCATCGCGGATCGACTGCGGCTCCTGCAGCGTGATGCAGCGGTAATTGCCGGTCAACAGCATCGACCATTTGGCCAGCGGAACGAACAGCGAGTCGAACACCTTGAGCTTCACCGGAACGTCCTGGCCATCCAGCTTCACTGCGTCGATGTCCGCTTCCAACTCG
This sequence comes from Bradyrhizobium sp. Ai1a-2, assembly GCF_000426245.1. Lineage (GTDB taxonomy): Bacteria > Pseudomonadota > Alphaproteobacteria > Rhizobiales > Xanthobacteraceae > Bradyrhizobium. Next base: position 58,394 of record NZ_AUEZ01000016.1, read on the forward strand.
CGAAGCAACTGGTTGTGCGCTTGATCCGCAAATGCCGCTGCCTTGAAGTTAGTCGGCAGGCCGACATGAAGGACGTTCGCCGCCTCGTCCGGCGGGCGGAACGCCTGCGGATCGGGCGAGCAGAGCGACACTAGTCCCGGCTTGAACCGTTCCCATACCTGCGCATTGGTATAGGCCTCTTCGAGGTCCATGTCCGCCAGCGCCGGAATCCGTTTGAGATAAGGCAACGGCGGCATGTTCATGATCGAGAGGCAAGGCAGCTTCGCCTCGGCGATCTTGATCATCAGAACCCGGATCGTATGGTTGGTGTATTGCGGCTCCTGCATGGCAAGACCAACCAGGTCGTAGCGGGAGAGATCGACGTCCGCGGGCGGTGTCGCGTCCAAGGTCCCGGGCAGATCGCGCGAAAAGATCGAGCGGTGCGTCGGCTCGTCACGCAGCTTGATGCGAACCTCGGTGCCGTCGCGATTGATGAGTTCTGCCGTCTTCTTCCGACACACCAGGGTCACGTTGTGACCGGCCATCAGCAGCTTCGTCGCAAGCAAAGAGCCATACGAGGCTCCAAGGATCAGAATGTTGCGCGCCATGTCCCTCTCCTAAGGTTTCCTCCAACGCTCCAACCCAGGCCAGTCTCGAATTTCCGTCAGGTATCCGCTTGGGCGAAGGAACGGCGCAGGCCAGACCTTTACATCACACGGGGACAGCCTCTTAGGGCAAGGAGCACACCTGTCTACCGCCAATTGACGGGCATGACAATCGCACCGCGGCTCTTACTTTCAGGCCCGCGGAAGAAGAAGTCATCACTCGCACCGATAGCGATGACCGGTCGCGAGATTGTACGAGTGGTGGCGCTGCGCGCAGGCGCCGATGCCGCTGTCCCGTTCGTTATAATATTGCAGAACAGAGGGTGGCTCTGATTCCAGCCTGGCCGCGGGCGTCGGCGCGCCGCCGTTCAGAATGTCGGCATTTGGATGATAGAACGCGTACAGTCCGGGCTCCTGGATGGCGGCCTGAGCGAATACTGGTGTTGCGGCTGTTACTGATAGCAGCGCGGCGGCCGCGAGGATCTTGAGTGTTGTCATCGAAATTCTCCATCGATCGATACGAAAACCCGATCGGCGCGCGACTCCGCGTGACGCACCGTCAGGCGGTGCGCGGTCAAACGCGAGTTTTTCGTATTGGGCTATCCGAATGATCGGATCTTACGATTCAAGATCTAAGTGGCCTGCGAGCGCATCCCATTAAATTCTGCTTTACGATTCCTCAACTCGAGTTGACGGCGGTGGCGCGAGCGATCGCCAACAGGATACGCGGCGCGACATCATCACGAAGCAGCGAGACGCGAGCGAAGCGCTTTCACGCCATGTCCTTTCACGCCATGTCAGCGGCCCGCGATTCTCTGATGCTGTTTATGCAGCGTCCTTAAACACGAATTTAGTGGGGGCGACGCGAAAGAACCCCACTTCCTCTTTGTGCAACGTTCTTTGTGCAACCACTCGAAAGGACAAGTCATGAAAGTCGCAATGATAGCGTTGGTCGCAGTTTCCGTGCTCTCAAGTACATCCGCATTTGCCAGCACGCCGCGTCGTGAACCGATGGTCAGGAGCTATCCGATGTACAGGGATGCGGCTCCGCCGTTCATGTTGCATCCGAACAACGGCAATCCGAACGGAAATCCGGATGGTCCGACCACGCTCAGCGGCACCGGCGATTCCCAATTCGGTGGCTCGTCGGCCGGCACCAGTGGTTACAACTAAGTGAAAACCGCATCTCATGGGGCTTCAATTGAAAGCCGTCCTGCGACCGCGATGTAACGACGCGCGAACCTCGCGCGTCGTTGAAGCGGCGCGAGACTACGTTACATTGATAAGTTGATCCATTTGCCGTCGCGTAGAATCGAGCGATGATGGTTGCGACGATAGACGTTGAGCGACCACACCGAAGCTTATCTCAGCTGCGCAGATCGACGCTTTATTTCCACACAGATCCGCAATCGGCGAAACAATTTATATGGACGCGGACATCACCGCGTGCCTGTCCCTGCACTCGGCGGCCCAAGCCTGCTAATTCTTGGCCGGATCGGCATCGGCGTGTGACGCCATTTCAGCCCGCCGCTCATAGCTCTCGGCGAGAACCTTGAGACGATCGGCGATCGCCGGATCGCTCATGCTTTGCGCAACCCGGCGCAGGGTCTGCGCTGTGCTCGAATATTCCTTGCTCACCATACTCCACTCCGCAACTCACGGTTTCATTCACTTACGTAGGTGCGCGATGCACGATGACGAATTCACAAAGTCGGGAGTGAGCGATCTGCATTGAAATGAAGCAGCCTGCGCAGTCCGTTTGATATGCGCCGCTCTGCTCAGTCGTTCGTTTCGGCAATCGCCGTGCCGATGGGAAATACGCGTGTAGCGTTCCGATCTAGTTTGGCAGCACTCGCGCTCCCGTACCCCGATTCTCCCTGCATCTGATGGGTACGAATTGGCGGCGGACCATCCGTAGTCCGCCGCCTTTTGTTTGATCGCCTCCCGGCAGACCTGCGCAGCGGTGGCCGCGTCTCTTCATTCCGCGGGCGTTGCCTGGGGATGGGCGGAGGAGGTTGCTGTCTCCTTCTCGCCGAACAGCCAGATCTGTAGCCGGTCGAGATAGAGATAGACCACCGGCGTGGTGTACAGCGTGAGGATCTGCGACACCGCGAGGCCGCCGACAATGGCATAGCCGAGCGGCTGCCTGATCTCCGAGCCTGCGCCGGTGCCCACCATCATCGGCACGGCGCCGAGCATTGCCGCCATCGTGGTCATCAGGATCGGCCTGAACCGCTTGATGCAGGCCTGGTAGATCGCTTCTTCCGTGCTGAGCCCTTCGTTCTGTTCTGCATGGATCGCGAAGTCGACCAGCATGATGCCGTTCTTCTTGACGATGCCGATCAGCAGGATGAGGCCGACGATCGCGATCACGGTCAGATCGAAATGGGCCGCCATCAGCAACAGCAGCGCGCCGACGCCGGCCGATGGCAGGGTCGAGATGATGGTGATCGGATGGATCGTGCTTTCATAGAGGATGCCGAGGATCAGGTAGATCACGAACAGCGAGGCGAGGATCAGGATCGGCGTGCTCGACAGCGAGGCGCCGAAGGCCTGGGCGTTGCCCTGGAAGCTGGTCTGCAGCGAGAGCGGCGGATTCAGCTCTTTCTTTACCGCGTCGATGGCGCTCACGGCCTGGCCGATGGCGGCGCCCGGCGCCAGGTTGAACGAGATCGTCACCGACGGGAACTGCCCCTGGTGATTGACGACGAGCGGCGAGACCTTCACGACCGAATCGACCAGCGTCGACAACGGCACCTGCTGCCCGCTCGAAGATTTCACATAGATGCCGTTAAGCGCATCGGGCGAGTACTGGAACTTCGGATTGACCTCCATGACGACATGGTATTGCTGCAGCGTCGTGTAGATCGTCGAGACGATGCGCTGACCGAACGCATCGTCGAGCGTGTTGTCGATGGTGAAGGGCAGGATGCCGTAGCTCGAGGCGACTTCGCGCTTGATGGTGATGTCGAGCAGCGGCCCGGCATTGAGCTGGTCGGTGGTGACATCGGTAACCGAGGGGATTGTCCTGATCTTGTCGAGGAACAGCGACGCCCAGCGGGTCAGCTCACCGGGATCGGCATCGTTCATTGTGTACTGGAATTGAGTCTTGTTCAGTCGGGCTCCGATCGTGATGTCCTGGGCAGGCTGCATGTAAAGCGCAATGCCCTGGACCTTGGCGAGGTTGGTCCGCAGCCGCGCGATCACCTTGTCGATCGGATCACGCTGGTCGGCGGGCTTGAGCTGGATGTAAACGCGACCGTCGTTGACGGTGTAGGTGCCGCCGCCGGCGCCTACCGCGGCCCCGAAAGAGGCGACAGCCGGATCGCGCATGATGACGTCGAGCAAAGCTTGCTGACGCTGGGCCATCGCCTGGAAGGAGATATCCTGCGACGCTTCCGACTGACCGAGGATCAGCCCGGTGTCCTGCTCCGGAAAGAAGCCTTTGGGAATGATGACGTAGAGATAGCCGGTGAGCGCGATGGTGCCGAGCATCACCATCAGCGTGACGAAGCGGTGACGCAGCACGATCTTGAGACCGGCCTCATAGAGATTGAGCAGCGCATCGAATCCGCGTTCGGACAACCGGTAGAGCCGGCCATGCGATTCTCTTTCGGGTTTGAGCAGGTAGGCGCACATCATCGGCGTGAGCGTGCGCGAGATCACCAGCGAGAGAACGAGCGCCACGCTCACCGTCATCGCGAACTCGCGGAACAACAGCCCGACATAGCCGCTCATCAGGAACAGGGGAATGAACACGGCGATGAGCGAGAACGTGATCGCCATGACGGTGAAGCCGATCTCGCCGGATCCCTTCATCGCCGCGTCATAGGGCGAGAGCCCTTCCTCGATGTGCCGCGTGATATTCTCGATCTCGACCACGGCGTCGTCCACCACGAAGCCGACCGCGATCGAGAGGGCCATCAGCGACAGATTGTCGAGGCTGTAGCCCATCTCGTACAGGACCGCGAACGTGCCGACCAGGGACAGCGGCACGGTGACGGCTGGAATGATGGTCGCCCAGAAGCTGCGCAGGAAGATGAAGATCACCGCGACGACGAGCGCGATCGTCAGCAGCAGCGTGAACTGCACGTCGGCGATCGATGCGCGGATGGTGTCGGTGCGGTCGGAAATGACGTTGATCTTGATGCCGGCGGGAATCGAGGCCTGCAGCACCGGCATCATCGCCTTGATGCGCGCGACCGTTTCGACGACATTGGCGCCCGGCTGGCGCTGGATCGCCAGCAGGATCGCCCGCTGATTGTTGTACCAGCCGGCGATCAGATCGTTCTCCGGCGCGCTGATCGCGCGACCGATGTCGCGGATGCGGACCGGCGAGCCATTGCGATAGGCGACGACGAGATCGGCATATTGGTCGGGCTTGAACAATTGATCATTGGTGTTGAGCGTGTAGGTCTGGCGCGGGCTGTTGAGCGTGCCTTTTGCCAGATCGACATTGGCCTGGCCCAGCACGGTCCGCAGATCCTCGAGATTGATGCCGCGGGCGGCCAATGCCTCCGGATCGACCTGTATGCGGACGGAGGCCTTCTGCTGGCCCCCGACGCCGACGAGGCCGACGCCGGAGATCTGCGAAATCTTCTGTAGCAGGATGTTCTCGGAATAGGCGTCCACCGTGGTCAGCGGCAGGCTGTCCGAGGTGAGGCCAAGCACGAGGATCGGCGTGTCGGCCGGGTTGACCTTGCGGATCGTCGGCGGATACGGCAGACCCGCCGGCAGATAGGGTGAAGCGGCGTTGATGGCCGACAGCGTATCGCTCACGGCACCGTCGATCTGGCGGCTGAGATCGAACTGCAGCGTGATCTGGGTGTAGCCCAGCGCACTCGCCGACGTCATCTGGGTGAGGCCCGGAATCTCGCCGAACTGCAATTCGAGCGGCGAAGCCACTGAGGACGCCATGGTCTGCGGATCGGCACCGGGCAATTGTGCGGTCACCGTCAGCGTCGGATAGTTGACGTTCGGCAGCGCCGCCACCGGCATCAGCGGATAGGCGACCAGGCCAGCCACGAACAACCCCACCATCAGCAGGGCAGTCGCGATCGGCCGTCGGATGAAGGGTGCGGAAATATTCATGGAATTGGCGTTTGCATTGCGTCCTGCGCGGCGGCTTCCTCGGCCGCCTTGCCATGGAGAGCGATGACATGTGTCCCCGGCTGTAGCTTGTATTGGCCGTCGACGACCACCCGCTCATTTGCCGAGAGCCCGGAATCGATCAGCGCCTGTCCGTCGCTGATCTGCGCCACCTTGACCTGGCGGATGGCGACCGTGTTGTCGGGATTGACGACCCACGCATAGGCTCCGTTCGGGCCTTGCTGGATCACCGCCGCGGGCACGGTGAGGCCGTTGTGCCGCATGTCGAGCAGCAGCCGCGCGTTGACGAGTTCACCCGGCCACAGCTTGTTCTCCTTGTTGGAAAAATTCGCCTTGAGCTGGATCGAGCCCGTGGTCTGAAGGATCTCGTTGTTGACGAGGCCGAGCTGGCCCTGACCGAGCTGGATCGTGTCGTCCTGGTTGTAGGCGAGCACAGTGAGCGGCGCCTTGGTGATCTGCTGCTGCTTCTGGATTTGCGGCAGAACCGTCTCCGGAAGCGTGAAGATCAGAGAAATCGGATCGAGCTGGGTCACGACGCACAGACCGTTCGTGCTCGACGGGCTGATGATGTTGCCGACGTCGATCTGGCGAATCCCCACCACGCCGTCGATCGGTGAAGTCAGTCGCGTAAAGCTGAGCTGCACCTTCGCGGCCTCGATGAGCGCCTTGTCGGTTGTGATCGCGCCCTGCAACTGCCCGACCTGCGCTTTCTGGGTTTCGATCAGTTGAGGCGTCGCCCAGCCTTTGCTGCCTAACTGGGTGTAACGGACGAGGTTGGCATTGGCGTTGCCGAGCTGCGCCTGATCGCGCTCCAGTGCGCCGGTGTACTGATCGATCAGCGCCTGATAGGGACGCGGATCGATCTGCGCCAGCAGCTCACCGGCACGTACATGCTGGCCTTCGGTGAAGTTGATAGTGAAGATCTGGCCCTGGATCTGGGCGCGCACGACGTCGGTGTTGTAGGCGATCACGGTGCCGACGCCGGTCAGATAGATCGGCACGTCATGCTGGGTGACCGTTCCGGCGACGATTGGCACCGGGGATGGCCGGATCGGCGCGGCCACGGCCCTCTCGAACGGGAAGTCATGCATGGCATAGAGCAGGCCGCCGACCGCCACTGCGGCGGTCAGCATGACGGCACCAACAACGATCTTCTTTTTCATGGTCTGGTTTCGCTGAGAGGTTTGTTAGCAACCCGGAATAGCTGCACTTGACGTGACGCTGCCTGTCACGAGGGTTGAGCAGGCGCTGCTGCCCGCCATCGTGGAGGTGGAGGCGGTAGGAACGGGGGTGAGAATCGTCGGAACGGTCGGCAGGGCTGCGATCGGTCCGACGACGCCTGGCAGGGGCGATACGCCGGGTGTCGGCACCGGCGCTGCCGAGCTGACGCCGAGATTGCTGATCTCGGACGAGTCGAGCGGAATGCCGGTTCGATTGACGCCGCCTACCGTCATGGGCGAGGTCGATGACGGCGTCGATGATGCAGTGACGCTCGACGAGCCCGAACCGCACATTCCAGACGTTCCCGACGTGTCGATGATGCCGGATGCTGTCGCCATGCCCGAGCTCTCCAGCGTGCCCGACGTCGTCGACACACCCGATGTCGCTGATATCGCGGGCGACATGCCCGGCGTCGCGGCCGTATCGCCTGCCATTGCTGCGGTCGCAGGCGCGTTCGATCCGACCGCCATTCCGGCGCCGTCGAAGGTGGCGGTCGATCCGAACATTTGGGAAGGCGCCGTTCCAACGGTCGAGCAGACCGTGCCGCTGCTTGGAATGGCAATCGTGCCCGTCGCGGGAGCGGCGAGCGGACTGACACCCGGCGACGAGAGCTCGGTCGCGCCCAACGGAATTCCGGTTGGCGAAATCGGCGAACCCGCGCTGCCGAGCGGAGAGGTTGCATCAAGCGTTGGAGTTGGGGTTGCCATAGCAGTCACTTGCGCGACGGCGGCATTAGCTGCGAATAACACAGGAAGAAGGGCCGCAGCGGCCAGCGGGAATCTCATCTGCAGTCTCCGTAGCATGGACAGTTCGCGGGATTAGCCTGCCTAGCCGCAACCCGGAGACAGCGGCTGGCCTGGATGCAGCAGGTTCGATTCAGAACAGCCGAGACTTTCGCCTTCCTCGAGTCGATGGCCAAGCGCGCCGCGACGGCCATCGACGCCGACATGTCCTGTTATGCCGCTGCCAATTCCCCCGGCATGGGCGCCGGCACCGAGCCCGCCAAAATGTGCTCCGCCGCCAAATCCTCCGATATGTCCGCCGCCGCCGCGCGCTTCCGCTGCGGCGGTAAATAAGCTCAAGGCAAGCAGGGTCGTCGCCAGGATCACTGTCAATCGTCTCATCATGACACTTCCTCTCGTGAATGAAGCGCCCCGTGTCGAAGGTGCCAGCTCAGCGAGCCGGCCGAGTTCTCCGACGGGTTCAACGTAGGCGCGTTCGACAGCGCATCCACTAAATTCGTCTTTAGGAATGCCGCGGGATATTTCGTGAGATTTTGTGCGCAGTCAGCGCGCTGAGCGGACCGATGAGGCGGCGCCGGGGCATGATCCGGAAACGTGAAAAGCCGCTTCCGGAAAGATAAGGATCTTGCTCAAACAAGAAAGCGATGAGACGCACGTGGGAATACGCGCGACCTTCGCGCGCTTCGATCTTCGAAACTATGAATTATGAGTAAGGAAAGCGGCCGGGACCGCATAAGCGGTCCGGCCTCTTCAGTCTCGACTGTCAGGTTGACCGACAGTACACTCGATTTTCCGGCCAGTGACGGCCCAACGTTCGGCGGTGGTCCGAAGCGACCGGATCAATAGTAACCGTAGCCGTAACCGTAGTAGCCGTAACCGGTGCCAGGTTCACAGGGAACGTTACCGTTGGTCCAGGGCTGCGACGCAAACGCGCCGACGCGCGGGGCAGGGATGCAGCCCGGTCCGCCGACATACACTTGTTCCGGCGCCGCAAAGGCAGCGGCATTGGCACGCGCGACGTGCCGCGTGTGTTCGCGAGCCATCGCGGGAGTCGCAAGCGTCGCCGCAGCGACCAGCGCGATCGACAAGAACTTCATTGCAGACATAGGTGTTCTCCATCAGGAAGCGGAGCCAATGGAGCGTGGCTCCCCTTCGGAAGTGCGGATCGCGACGGGCCGTTTAAAGAGGGAATCACCTCACGTTCTCTCAATGGCGCGTGAGCGTGTTCGTGAGGAGGTTGTGGGCCGCAGGCGCTCGCTCGCGATGATGTTACAGCGGCAAGCAGCTTGATTTCAGCCGCAACGAACCGCCGTCGAAAGCGTGCGCATTTCGGCCTGCCACGGCGCCATTGCATGCTGCGCGGTGGCGATCGTCACAACTTCGCTCCAGCGTGAAAGGAAGGCGTCGACGCAGGCAGGGTCGAACTGGTGCGCCTTGTTGTCCTCAAGGTAACGACGCGCGTCCGCAAGCGGCATCGGATCCTTGTAGGGACGCTTCATTGTCAGCGCATCGAAGACGTCGGCGACTGCGACGACGCGGGCCGCGACCGGAATGTCGGCTCCCTTGAGCCCGTTGGGATAGCCGCCGCCGTCCCAGCGCTCGTGATGAGCGGCAGCGATCTCGGCCCCAAGCTGGATCAGTTCGCAATGGCTGTCGGCAAGGATGCGTCCGCCGATCACGGCGTGGGTGCGGATGATCGCGATCTCCTCCGCGTTCAGCCGGCCCGGCTTGAGCAGGATGCTGTCCGGTATCGCGACCTTGCCGACGTCGTGCAGCGGTGCCGCAAGATAGATGTCGCGGCACAGCCGGGGTGGCAGGCCGAGCTGTTCGGCAATGAGGCGACTGTATTTTGCGACCCGAAGCGTGTGCTCGCCGGTGTCGTTGTCGCGATATTCGACGGCGAGCGCCAGACGCAGAATGATTTCCTCCTCGCGCTCCTGCAGCTTCTGCGTGGCGCCGGCGACTTCCCGGACGAGATCGTCGGCACGGTCATTCAGTTGCCGAACGGCAATGCCGAGCCGGACAAGATTTCTCAGCCGAACCCTGGTCTCGAGCGTTTGCGGATGCTTCGGCAGGAAATCGGTCGCGCCGGCCTCGAGCGCCTTGATCCGCACTTCGTCGGTCTGTACCGAGGTGATCATCACGATCGGAATATCGGCGAAGTTCTCGAGCGCACGGAGCTCGCGGATGAAGGTGACGCCGTCCATTCTCGGCATCTCATAGTCCACGAGCACGATGTCATACTGGCGTTGCATGGCCGACGTCACCGCCTGCAGCGGGTCCGTGTACGCGCTGACCTGCACGGCTCCGTCGGCTTCCAGGAGCCGCGTGAGGAAGTCGAGGACAGAGCGACTGTCGTCAACGAGAAGCGCTTGTGTGAGCATCGGGTGTCCGGGTACGCAGCGGTTGGTTGTACAGCGACCAAGAGCTACTGTGTGGGCTCTTAACGTCGACCTAAGCCTGACAATCGCCGATTGCACGGCAAGTTCGATGCGCGTGAATGCAGGCGTGAATCGTACCGGGCTACCCATCGAATCCTGCGCACCGTAATCGTACGGTCATCTTGCATGGATTCGAGATCGCGGTTGATTAACATCTTAATCACCATCTCTGCCGATACTTCAGCCGAAAGAGATTCGCATTCCGACTAAAGCGAATCACTGGGAATGCGGGGGACGGCGAATGGCTGAAGTGACGGAGCCCAAACGGTGGCTGCAGTTGCCACCGGACTGCAGCATCGCGTCGATCCGCCAGGTCTATGAAACGATCCGCGAGGCCTTCAAGCGGAATGATCGGCTCGAGATCGACTGCTCCGCTGTCGACAAGGCCGACGTCACGTCGATCCAGCTTTTGCTTTCCACCGCAGAGACCGGCAAGGCGCAGGGCCGTCCGGTCGTCCTGACTGCGTTCTCGCAAAGCCTCCGCAACACCCTTCGCCGCGCGGGTTTCTCCAGCGAGGCGATGATCGACCAGCATTTTCACAAGAAGGATGGTGCGTGATGGCTACAGTCCTGACGGTCGATGATTCCCCCAGCATCCGCCAGATGATCAAGGTCGTGCTCGAGCCGGCCGGTCATAACGTGATCGAGGCCGGGGACGGGGCGCAGGGCCTGGCGAAGGCACAGGCGGGCAAGCTCGATCTCGTGATCACCGACCTCAACATGCCGGTCATGAACGGCCTCGAACTGATACGGGCCCTGCGCAAGCTGCCGTCGCAGGTCGGTCTGCCCATCGTCTTCCTCACCACCGAGTCCAACGACGCGGTGAAGCAGGAAGCCAAGAGCGCCGGCGCCACCGGATGGATCACCAAGCCTTTCAAGCCTGAGCAGTTGCTCGCGGTGGTCAACAAGCTGGTGCGGTCATGAGCAGCATGGACCCGACGGAGATATTCCGTCAGGAGGCGAGCGAACTGTTCGAGACTCTCGAAGGGGCTTTGCTGGATCTCGGCCTGCGTCCCGATGACCGCGAACTGGTCGATTCGGCGTTTCGCGCCCTGCATACCATCAAGGGCTCAGGCGCGATGTTTGGCTTCGACAGGGTGGCCGCGTTCACCCACGAATTTGAGACCGCCTTCGAACTGGTCCGCAAAGGCGAGATCAAGCCTACGCACGAGCTGATCGCTGTCGCGCTGGCGGCGAAGGACTATATCCGTGCCCTGATCGAAGCGCCCGATGACGCTGATCAGATCATCGGCGACGCCATCCTGGATGATCTGAAGCGCTTCGTTTCGCCTGTGGGGCAGGACCTGCTGGTCGAGCCTGACGTCGACGGCCCGCCGGTAAGCGAGAGCCGTCCGGCAGGCTGGCAACTGCGCCTCGAATTCGAGTCGCACATTCTCCGCAACGGCTCCAATCCGCTCGACCTCCTCGACGACCTCTGCAAGCTCGGTCCCTGTTTCGTCGTGCCGGTCACGGATGGCGTGCCGCTATTGGACGAGCTGGAGCCTGAGGACTGCTATCTGAAATGGGACGTCACGCTGCATAGCGGCTGCGACAAGGCCGCCATCGACGACGTCTTCATGTTCGTGCAGGACGAGATGAAGCTGACGCTGGTGCCGCTGGCGCAGATCGAGCGCGCGGCGCCGGCGCTCGCTTTGCCGGTGGTGGAAGCTGAGCCGGCGGCTCCTCCCGCTCCGGCGCCGGCCGCTGCCCCGGTCCCCGTTGCGGCGGAGTCGGCCTTGCCGCCGGAGCGGAAGCGCGAGGAGCCGAAGCGCGCCGAAGAGCGCGGCATCGCCACTGTCCGCGTGCAGGCCGAGCGGCTCGACGAGTTGATGGACCGCGTCGGTGAGCTCGTCATCGCCCAGGCGCGGCTCAGCCAGTTGGCCGCGGCCGGCTCCGATCTCTCGATCAAGATGATCGCCGAGGAGATCGAGCGGCTGGCGGCTAGTCTGCGCGACACCACGATGGGCGCGCGGATGGTTCCGATCGGCTCGCTGTTCGGCCGCTTCCGAAGATTGGTCCACGATCTGTCCCGCGACCTCGGCAAGCCGGTCGAATTCGTCACCTCGGGCGAGGATACCGAGCTCGACAAGACCATGATCGAATGTCTCGCCGATCCGCTCGTGCACCTGATCCGCAACGCGATCGATCACGGCATCGAGGACTCCGAGACTCGCGCGTCGGCCGGCAAGACCGAGCAGGGGCGGATCGAGCTGCAGGCAATCCATTCCGGCGCGCAGGTCCTTGTCACCGTCAGGGACAATGGCGGCGGTCTCAACACCGCACGCATTCGCGCCAAGGCGGAAGAGCAGGGGCTGATCGCGCCGGGTACGGCGATGTCCGATCACGAGATCCACCAGTTCCTGTTCCATCCGGGGTTCTCGACCGCCCAGACCATCTCGGCGCTATCAGGCCGCGGCGTCGGCATGGACGTGGTCAAGCGCACCATCGAGAACATGCGCGGCTCGATCGATCTGTCGACCAAGGCCGGCGCGGGAACGTGCATCACGCTGCGCCTGCCGCTAACGCTCGCGATCATCGAGGGATTGTTGATCCGGGTCGGCGAGGGACGCTACATCATTCCGCTCCCGGCGGTCGAGGAGTGCGTCGAGCTCACGGCGGAGGAGGAGCGCTCGCGCGGGCGCAATTTCCTCAACGTGCGCGGCAATCTCGTGCCGTTCCTGCGGCTCCGCGACATTCTCGACGTGCGGGGCACGCCGGGACAGCATCAGAAGACGATCATCATCTCGACCGGAGAGACCCGCGTCGGGCTGGTTGCTGACCAGATCATTGGCAATCATCAGACCGTCATCAAGTCGCTTTCGAAGCTGCATTCCGACGTCACGATCTTTTCCGGCGCGACCATCCTCGGTGACGGCACCGCGGCGCTTATTCTCGACGTGGCGCAACTCGTCGCGCTGGCGCAGTCGCGCGCGGAGAAGCAGCAGATGAGCGAGGCGGCTTAGATGGCGACAGATCGGCAGCAAGACGCCGGAACCGTCCAGGACGGTTCGATGCAGGTGGTCATGATCGGGCTCGGCGACGAGAAATTCGCGCTCGATGCCGGTTTGGTGCGGGAGATCATCGATCCCGTTCCCGCAACCAAAGTGGCCGGCGCGCGGTCCTTCGTGCCCAGCGTCATCAATGTGCGCGGCAACGTCATTCCGCTGGCCGACCTGCGCATCCGTTTCGGGATGCCGCAGACCGAAGATTCCGCCGACACCCGGATCGTCGTGATCGAGGTCGGCATCGACAACGAGCCGGTTCTGGTCGGCCTCACCGCCGACAAGGTCTACGAGGTCACCGAGATCTCGCGGACCGACGTGCAGCAGACGCCGCGCGTCGGCATGCATTGGAAGCCGGAGTTCATCCGCTTCATCACCAAGTGGCGTGAAGAGTTCGTCATCGTACCGAACATGGAACGTATCCTGAATTGAGGAAGTCTCGGGGGCGAGACTTGAGGGGCTGAAAATGAGATTTACTGTCAAGGCGAAGTTGGCCTGTGCCTTCGGCGCGATCATCGTGCTGTCCGCGGTGAGCGGCGCTGTGGCCTACATGAAACTCAACGACATGGTGGCGACGACGGATAGCCTCGTCGCCCGCGCCGGCCGCATGGAAAAGGCAGCCGAACTCGAGAAGGACGTCCTGTTTCAGGTCCGGGCCGAGAAGAACGCGATCCTGGTGCCCGAAGGCGACATGGACCGGTTTTTGGCCGACATCGACAAGATTCGTGGCTCCACGTTGAAGCTGAAGGACGAGATTCATTCGGCCGCAAGCGAACAAGGCAAGCGGTTGATCGAGAACTTCACCACCGCCTATGCCAAAATGAATTCGGTACAGGACGAGACGCTCAAGCTGGCAAGAACCGACAGGACGAAGGCCGCCGAGCGATCGATGACCGTTGTCCGCCAGGCCGTTGCCGAGTCCATGGAGGCGGCCGACGCCTATATCGGCTACGCGAAGAAGGTCATGGCGGAGCAGGCTGAGCAGGCCAAGGAAGAAGGCCGCAGCGCGACCGTCATGCTGGCAGGCCTGGTTATTGCGTCACTCGTCGTCGGGCTCGGCGCGGCGATCTGGATCTCGTTCAGCATCGGCCGCGCCCTGGGTCGGGCGGTCGGTCTGGCCGGCGCAGTCGCCGACGGCGATCTCAGCCAGACCATTTCCGTCGCCAGCAACGACGAGATCGGCGATCTCGTCAAGTCGCTGAACGTAATGGTCGAGAAGCTCCGCACGATCGTCGCGGAAGCCCTGACGGCGGCGCAGAACGTCTCGGCCGGAAGCCAGGAGCTTTCGGCCAGCGCCGAGCAGCTCTCGCAGGGTGCGACCGAGCAGGCGTCTTCGGCTGAAGAAGCCTCCTCCTCGATGGAGGAGATGGCCGCCAATGTGAAGCAGAACGCCGACAACGCCAACCGGACCGAGAAGATCGCGACGCAATCGGCCAGGGATGCCGAAGCCAGCGGCGGCGCTGTCGGCCGGGCTGTCGAAGCCATGCAGACGATCGCGGAAAAGATCACGATCGTGCAGGAGATCGCGCGGCAGACCGACCTGTTGGCCCTGAATGCGGCGGTGGAAGCGGCGCGCGCCGGCGAGCACGGCAAGGGCTTTGCGGTGGTCGCCTCCGAAGTGCGCAAGCTCGCCGAACGCAGCCAGGCGGCCGCCGCCGAGATCGGCACGCTGTCAACCGAAAGCGTGAAGGTCGCGCAAGAGGCGGGCAGCATGCTCGCCAAGCTCGTGCCCGATATCAAGAAAACCGCGGACCTGGTGCAGGAGATCACGGCGGCCTGCCGCGAGCAGGATGTCGGCTCGGCGCAGATCAACCAGGCGATCCAGCAGCTCGACAAGGTCGGACAGCAGAACGCCAGCGCATCCGAGCAGGTCTCCTCGACCTCGGAAGAGCTCGCCTCCCAGGCCGAGCAGTTGCAGTCGACGATCGCCTTCTTCCGCATCGACCATGGCCGCAAGGCCGCTGCCGCGCCGATCGACAAAGCGGTCAGCCAACTGCGCGCGACGGCCGCGACAATGGCCGCCGCCGATCGCGGCGCCCGGAAGCCGCCGGCGGCCGAGACCAGGCCGCAGGGCCGTCGCCCGCTCAAGGTCGCCAATGGCGGCGGCTTCGCTTTCGCGCTGGACGGAGATGAGGACGACCGCGACGCTGACTTTCAGCGCTGAGGGGCGAAGCGTTAGTTGGTGGGTTAGCAGGTCGGATCGCTTGCCGTCCGACCAACCATTCGAGCATTTCTTTTGGGGGCTGAAATGAGACTTACCGTCAAAGCAAAGCTGGCCGGCGCCTTTGGCCTTGTCATCCTGTTGTCCATGGTCGCGGGCGCGGTGGGCTACGTGAAGCTCGGCGACATGGTCAACACGGCCGAGACTCTCGTTTCGCGGGCCGGGCGCATGGAAAAGGCTGCCGAACTTGAAAAGGGCATCCTGCTTCAGGTGCGGGCGGAGAAGAACTCCATCATCGCTTCGGAAAAGAACTATGATCAGTTCGTGGCGGAACTGGCGAAGATTCGCGAACAGCTCTTGAAGACCAGGGACGAGATCTACGCCGGGGCGACCGACAGGGGCAAGAAGCTGATCGATGCCTTCTCGGCCGCCTACGTCAAGCTGAATGCCTATCAGGACGAGACGGTTCGCCTCGCCAAGGTCGACAAGCTGGCCGCGACTGATCGCTCGATGAATGACGGTCGCAAGGCGGTCGCTGACGCGCTGGAGGCCGCAAACGCCTACATCACGCTTGTCAAGCAAGCGATGGCCGAGCAGACCGAGCAGGCAAGGCAGGACGGGACGCGCGCGGAGATGTTGTTGATCATCCTGGTGATCAGCTCCTTCTTGATCGCGGTGGCGGCAGCGACCTGGATCGCGCTCAACATCAGCCGCGGGCTCAGCCGTGCCGTCAATCTCGCTGATGCAGTTGCGATCGGTGATCTCAGCCAGAAGATCGACGTCGTCAGCAACGACGAGATCGGCGATCTCGTCAAGTCGCTGAATGCGATGACCGTGAACCTGAACCGAACGGCGGCCGTCGCCAACGAGATCGCGCAGGGCAATCTCATCGTCGAGGCCAAGCGCCTGTCGGACAAGGATACGCTCGGCATGGCGCTGGAGCGCATGGTCGAGAAGCTCCGCACCATCGTCGCGGAAGCGCTGACGGCGGCGCAGAACGTCTCGGCCGGCAGCCAGGAGCTTTCCGCCAGCGCCGAGCAGCTCTCGCAAGGCGCGACCGAGCAGGCATCGTCGGCTGAAGAGGCCTCCTCCTCGATGGAGGAAATGGCGGCTAATGTGAAGCAGAACGCCGAGAACGCCAACCAGACCGAGAAGATCGCGGGGCAGTCGGCCAAGGATGCCGAAGCCAGCGGCGCCGCGGTCGGCCGGGCCGTCGAGGCGATGCAGACGATCGCCGAGAAGATCACCATCGTGCAGGAGATCGCGCGCCAGACCGACCTCTTGGCCCTGAACGCCGCGGTCGAGGCGGCGCGCGCCGGCGAGCACGGCAAGGGCTTTGCGGTGGTCGCTTCGGAGGTCCGCAAGCTCGCCGAGCGCAGCCAGGCGGCGGCCGCCGAGATCGGCACGCTCTCCGGGGAAACCGTGAAGGTGGCGCAGGAAGCGGGCAGCATGCTGGCCAAGCTGGTGCCTGATATCAAGAAGACGGCGGAGCTGGTGGAAGAGATCACGGCGGCCTGCCGCGAGCAGGATGTCGGCTCGGCGCAGATCAACCAGGCGATCCAGCAGCTCGACAAGGTCGGCCAGCAGAACGCCAGCGCATCCGAGCAGGTCTCCTCGACGTCGGAAGAACTCGCCTCCCAGGCCGAACAGTTGCAATCGACCATCGCCTACTTCCGTATCGACCAGGCCAAGGACAGGCCGGCGGCTGCGATGCCGATCGAGCACGCCGTCGGCCAGCTCCGCGCGAAAGCCGCGAGCATGGCCGCCGCCGACCGCAACGCCAAAAAACCCGCGGCCAAGCCGGCGCGTGCGCTCAAGGCGGCCGCCGGCGGCGGTGGCTTCGCCTTCGCGATGGAAGATGGCGAG
Source organism: Bradyrhizobium sp. Ai1a-2 (assembly GCF_000426245.1). Classification (GTDB taxonomy): domain Bacteria; phylum Pseudomonadota; class Alphaproteobacteria; order Rhizobiales; family Xanthobacteraceae; genus Bradyrhizobium. Next base: position 75,521 of record NZ_AUEZ01000016.1, read on the forward strand.
GACGCTCGCGACGCCGATTTTCAGCGCTAGCAACACGCGGGACCGGAAGGACGCAACATGGCCGGCACGGCTCAATATCTGACGCTCGGTCTTGCCGGGGAAACCTTCGGCATCAGCATCTGCAACGTTCGCGAAATCCTCGACATGCGCCCGATTTCGCGACTGCCGCACGCGCCGCATTTCATGCTCGGCATGATCGATGTGCGAGGGAGCGGCTATCCGATCGTCGACCTCCGTCTGAAGCTCGATCTGCCGAGCGTGCCGGCGACGGAGGCGACGCGCATCATCATCCTGGACGTGCCGATGAACGACCGCCTGGTTGGCGTCGGCTTCGTGGCGGACTGCGTGTTCGAGGTCACCGACATCGACGAGGGCTCGATCGGTCCCGTGCCCTCGGTCGGTGGACGCTGGCAATCCGACTACATCGCCGGCATCGGACGCAAGGGAGAAAAGTTCGTCATCATCTTCGATCTCGCGCGATTGATGGCCGACGCGGAAGTGCCCGCGGACGAAGCCCGGGTCGACGCATCAGCCGCAGCCTAGATTTACGAAATCGGCGATGCTGGGGGCAGGGGTACACCTATCCGATCGTCAATTCCGCACGATCGCTCAATTGATTGAGGGGCAGGTGGGCATCAAGCTGCCTGCCGGCAAGCGCCTGATGCTGGAGGGGCGGCTGCACAAGCGCGTCCGCGCGCTCAATTATTCCGGGCTCAACGAATATGTCGAGCATCTGTTCGACAATGGCCTGCCCGACAACGAACTCACCCATCTGATCGATGTGGTCACGACCAACAAGACGGATTTCTTCCGCGAGCCGGCGCATTTCACCTTCTTGAAGGAGGTTGCGGTGCCGGCGCTGCTGAAGCCACGCGGCCGCGGATCGCATGGGCTGAAGATATGGAGCGCGGCCTGCTCGACCGGCATGGAAGCCTATACGACCGCGATGGTTCTCGACGACATGACGAGGTCCGGCACCAGGTTCCAGTTTCGCATCCTCGGAACGGATATCTCGACCGCGGTCCTGCGGCTCGCCAAGGCCGCCATCTATACGCGCGACGTCATCGCGCCGGTCCCTGCCGAGTTCGTGAAGCGCTACTTCCTGTCGTCAAAGGACCGGTCGAGCAACGAGGTGCGCGTGGTGCCGGAATTGCGCCGACTGACGAATTTCATGCGGATGAACTTGATGGATTCCAGCTATCCCGTGGATCGCGACGTCGACATCATCTTTTGCCGGAACGTCCTGATCTATTTCGACAGGCAGACGCAGCGCAAGGTCGTCGATCAGCTTTGCTCGCATCTGCGGCCGGGGGGCTATCTGCTGGTGGGGCATTCCGAATCGATGATCCACAACACGGTGCCGACATTGAAGCAGGTTCAACCAACGATCTTCAGGGTCTAGCGCATGGTCAACACGGCAATGCCCAGGCAAAAACTTCGCGTGCTGATCGTGGACGATTCGGCGTCGGTCCGCCAAATCCTCACGAGCATCCTGAGCGAGGATCCGGATATCGAGGTGATGGCGACGGCGTCCGATCCGTTCGCCGCGGCGCGGCGACTGCAGAACGAGTTGCCCGACGTGATTATCCTCGACATCGAGATGCCGCGCATGGATGGAATCACCTTCCTGCGCAAGATCATGGCGCAGCGCCCGATCCCGGTGATCATCTGCTCCTCGCTCACCGAAGAGGGCTCCGATCAGATGTTCGAAGCGTTCGAGGCCGGTGCGGTCGATATCGTTCCCAAGCCGCGGATCGATACGCGGCAGGCGCTCCTGGAATGCTCGAGCCGGCTGCGCGAAGCCGTGAAGTCGGCCGCGCGCGCGCGTGTGCGCCCGCGTCTGCAACGGCGCATCGTCGAGAAGAAGCTGACCGCGGATGCGATCATGCCGCCGCCGATCCAGGGGCGTTCGCGGCCGACCACCGAGCGCATCGTCTGCATCGGCGTCTCGACCGGCGGCACCGAGGCGCTGCTCGACGTGCTGGAGGCGCTGCCGCCGAATTGTCCGGGGATCCTGATCGTCCAGCACATGCCGCAGGGCTTCACCGCGGCGTTCGCGCGGCGTCTCAACGCTGCCTGCCAGATCACGGTGAAGGAGGCCGAGGATGGCGAGCCGGTGCAGCCAGGCTGCGCCTATATCGCGCCCGGCGCCCGCCACATGCTGCTACAGCGCACCGGCTTGCGTTACAGCATCGCGATCAAGGACGGTCCGCCGGTGTCGCGGCATCGGCCCTCGGCCGACGTCCTGTTTCGTTCGGCGGCTCAATATGCCGGCCGCAATGCCCTCGGGATCATCATGACGGGGATGGGCGACGACGGCGCAAGGGGCCTTTTGGAGATGCGCAAGCTTGGCGCTGCGACGCGCGCGCAGGATGAGGAGAGCTGCGTGGTGTTCGGCATGCCGAAAGAGGCGATCGCACACGGTGCCGTCGAGAAGGTGGTCTCGCTCGGCCAGATCTCCCGGGAAATCATGCTCTGGCACCAGGCCGGACAACCTGCTTTGACGGAATGATGCAATGATCTCTACCGACGTCCAGACCGACACGATTAGCGCGGCACTTGCCTCCATCGAGGACGTGTCATCCCGCATCGAGGCCAGTTTTGCGAAAACCGGCAATCAGCTCGGTCGCGGTCACGCCCTGTTCAAGGAGCTGGAGGGCGCGCTCACCGGGCTCTCGCGCGAAATGTCGGGCGCCGAGATCGAAGGCGCTTCGACGGCGCTTCAGGATATCGCCGGCCGGTTGAACGCGCTTGCCGAAGCGCTGCCGGCAGAAAGCGCGCTTCTCGGCCGGATCGGCGAGGATGCCGAGGCGGCATCCTCGCAGATCGCGCCGCTCTTCAAGCACATCCAGATGATCTCCATCATCGCACGGAGCGCGCGCATCGAGGCGGCCTCGCTCGACGGCGACCGCGACAGCTTCCTTGATTTCACCAAGGAGGCGTTCGAGCTCGGGCAATCAGTCCAGCATTCGATCGAAGGCTGCGCGCGCGATCAAAAACTGTTGTCGCTGGCGGTCGAAACCGCACTCAATCGGCAGAAGGAATTCGAGAAGCTCTATCGCGAGCAGCTGCTCTCGGCGAGCGCCGGCCTGATCTCGGCCTACGCAGGGATGCGCGAGCAGCAGGACAAAAGCGTCCATCTTGTTGCGTTGGCGGGCAGCAGCACCAAGAAGATCGCCGATGCCGTCGGCAGCGCGATCGTCTCGCTGCAGTCGGGTGACAGCACGCGGCAACGTCTGGAGCATGTCTGCGGCGGCTTGCGCCGTGCCGCCGGGACGCCGGCGCGTATCGTGCCGGCGCTTGAGGCGGATGCCGGCGCGCAAAGAGCCCAAATCGTCTGCCAGCTCCAGGCCGCGCAGCTCAAGGACGCAGAGCGCGAATTCGGCGATGATATCGGCGCGATCGTCCGTTCGCTGAATGCCGTTCTTGCCGATGCGACCGGCGTCGTCGCGCAAGGTCGTTCGGTCTATGGCGGCCACGACGGCGAGGCCCCGTCGTTCCTTGCCGTCATCAAGCAAACGCTGGCGCAGGCCTCGGAACTGATCGCGACTTGCGAGAGTTCCGGCAAATCGGTCGATGCCGCGCTCTCCGTCGTCGAGGATACGCTCGGCAAGTTTCGTCTGGCGATCGCGGGCCTTGGCGAGGCCGTGGTCGACATCATCCTGATCGGCATGAATGCCAGCCTCAAGGCCGGCCATCTGGGCGTCAAGGGCAATGCGTTTGTCGTGATCGCCAACGAACTCAAGGTGACTGCGGATCAGGTCTCCGCCGGCGCCTCCAGGTTGAAACCGATCCTCGACCGGATCGAGCGCGCTGCCGGCGATCTGAAGGAGCTGCGCGATCGTGGAAATCCCGCGCAATTGACCAGGCTCGAACCTTCGATCATGCAAACGCTGCAGGAGATCGAGGCCGGCAACGAACGGCTCGGTCGGCTGATGGACCGGCTTGTCCGCGAGGGCGCCGAATTCGAGGCGTTGATGGGTGGTGCCCGCGATCTGATGACCGCACTCGGCGAAGCGTCGGCGTCTCTTCCGGCCGCTGCCGCGCGCCTCGAGGCTTCGAGCGTGATCGCTGGAAAGCTGTCGCTGACGTCAAGCGATGAGGTGGTGCTGGACGATCTGGTCGCGCAGTACACGATGGAACGGGAGCGGCAGGTCCATCGGGATTTCCTGCAACGCCTTGGCTTGAAGTCAAAATCCGCGCCGCGCCGGACGGAACCGGAAGTACATGACGACGGCGTGTTGTTGTTCTAGAGCGTTTTCGAGCGAAGCATGTCCTCGGACTTGATCCGAAGGTGGACACCGGTTCGCATGGCGATCAAGTTTACGCAGATTGCCTAGACTGATCTGCGTAGAAACGCGTCGATTCTGATGACGGCATCGAATACCGCCGCCGTAAAATGCGTGACAGCCGGTGGTAAAAGTGATGACCGTCGAGCGTGCTCATCGCGCTCGAACAGGCCTCGCCGGCAGCGTGGCGGGAATAGATTCTTGTCACAGAAAGGCTATATCAGGTAGCTTCCGGCCCAAGCCTTAGCTGCGCGCCTCGCTGGCGAGCCGATTTGCGGGCCGGATGATTTCACGGAAGGCAGGTACGAACGAGATGACCGGATGCTAGCGCGGGGGGCGCGATTGGGGGCCCATGTCGGTGCCTCACCGGTTACCACTGAGACGGCGGTTCGACCTGTTCTGCCGGTGCTTGCGCTATTTGTCGTCGCCCGCCTCTATCCGGTGTGCGCGGTCCCCACAGTAAGCACGTCGCGATGAAATTTTTCGCAGCCCATGAGGATCCCGATGCCTCGCTGTTGGGGCAAGGCTTGCGGCTGATGCTGTTTCCGGCGATCGTCGGGCTGCTTTTCGCCGGCGGCGTGTATTGGCTTCACCTTCAACTGTACAGGTCCGCCGGACAGGCCGAGCCGAAGGCGTTCGTCGAGGTCCGGCTGTTGCCGCGTCCGGATCCGCTGCCGATTCCTGTGAACCAGGCGTCGCAGTCAACGGCCGTGAACGCGGCAAATCCGGGCAAGGTCCGACTGAGACGCCGGCCGACACGTCGCGCAATGCGCTGGCGTCACTGCCGGCGGAAGAGACGTCGTCTTCCGAAGCGGCCGTTTCGAGCAGGATCCCGCAGCGTTCCGCGGACGCCGTGCCAAGCCCCGCGAAGCTGCAGTTCAGGGACACCCTGATGCGTCATATCGACAAATTCCAGCGCTATCCGCGGGCCGCCAAGCGGCAGCATCTGCAGGGGACAGTGCTTGCGGTGTTCTCGGTCGGCCGCGACGGCAAGCTGCTCGGCGCCTGGGTCAAGACCAGCTCCGGTCAAGCCGTGCTCGATCAGGCCGCAATCGATACCATTTGGCGCGCCCAGCCGCTGCCGCAGATACCACCGGCTCTTCCCGATTCCATGACAGTGGAAGTCCCGCTCGGCTTCGATCCGTCGTGAGACGCCCGGCTGACGAATTGGGCCAGCGGCTCAAGCAGGGATTCGCCGAGTTCTGTCGGCCCCGTACTCCACGCTCGGCGGCTTGGTCGGGAGCGCTCGCACGAAAGAGGGCCCGTAGCCCGGGTGGAGCGCCAGCGTAACCCGGGGCCGCTCGCACCCGTTGATGCAGATGTCCCCGGGGGTACGCGTTCCGCTCCACCCGCGCTACGAAGCTGCCCTCGGGATTTATTGCGCTGTGTCAAACGATTGCCCGCCGGCCTGGCTAGGGTCGCCTCCGGACTTCCGGAGGTATCATCTTGAACAGTGCCCCTGACCTGACCATGGATGACGGCGCGGTCGGCTCGCTGCATCCGCGTGGCGCGTGGACGGTTGCCAATGTCGAGATTTTGGAGCGGCTGTGTGCGGGCATCCAGCCGCGCGTCGCGCAAGGCATCCGCAAGATCGACCTGAGCGGGATCACCGCGCTCGACACTGTGGGCGCGTGGCTGATCGAGAAAATGGCGCGCAGCGGGCCTGCGCAGACGACTGAGGCCGAGATAACCGGCCTTTCCGCCAGCTATTCCGGATTGATCGGCGAAGTGCGGAAGCTAAACCGCACGGCGCCGACCCCTGCGCGGCACACCAACGCGCTCGCCGACCTGCTCGAGCGGGTCGGGCGCGGCGTCACCGCCGAGAGCATGGTCTTTCTCGACATGCTCGGCAGTGTCGGCATCGCGCTGTTCCGGACGCTGCGCCATCCGCGATCGTTCCGCTTCACCTCCACCGTCTATCAACTCGGCCAGGTCGGCTGGCGCGCGATCCCGATCATGGCGCTGATCACGTTCCTGATCGGCGCCATCATTGCCCAGCAGGGCATTTTCCATTTTCGCAAGTTCGGCGCCGATTCCTATGTCGTCGACATGGTCGGCATCCTGGTGCTGCGCGAACTCGGCGTCCTGATCGTCGCGATCATGGTGGCCGGACGTTCCGGCAGCGCCTACACCGCCGAGATCGGCTCGATGAAGATGCGCGAGGAGATCGACGCGCTCACGACCATGGGCCTCGATCCCGTCGAGGTCCTGATCCTGCCGCGCGTGCTGGCGCTGGTGATCGCGCTGCCGATCCTCACCTTCCTGGGGTCGATGGCAGCGCTGTATGGAGGCGGGCTCGTCACCTGGCTCTACGGCGGCATGGGCCCGGCGATCTTCATCGCGCGGCTGCACGAGGCGGTCTCGATCAACAGCTTCGAGGTCGGCATGATCAAGGCGCCGTTCATGGCGCTGGTCATCGGCCTGATCGCGGCGAGCGAAGGCCTCCGCGTCAAGGGCAGCGCGGAATCGCTCGGGCAACAGACGACGTCCTCCGTCGTCAAGTCGATCTTCCTGGTCATCGTGCTCGACGGCCTGTTCGCCGTGTTCTTCGCCTCGATCGGAATGTAGCCGTGACCGAAGAACGTATCGCCATCCATGTGCAGGATCTCGTCGTCGGCTTCGGCCGCAAGATCGTGCTCGACCATCTCAGTCTCGATGTCCGTCAGGGCGAGATCCTCGGCCTGGTCGGCGCCTCCGGCGGCGGCAAATCCGTGCTGATGCGCACGATCATCGGATTGCTGCCGAAGCGCGGCGGCATCATCGAGCTTGCCGAAAACGACGCCAGGAGCGGCGTGCTGTTCCAGCAGGGCGCGCTGTTCTCGGCGCTGAACGCGCGGCAGAACGTGCAATTCCCGCTGCGCGAGGCCGCGCATCTGTCGCCGTCTTTGCTGGACGAGATCGCCAATGCGAAGCTCGAGATGGTCGGCCTCACCGTCGACGATGGCGACAAGTTTCCCTCCGAACTTTCAGGCGGCATGGTCAAGCGCGTGGCGCTGGCCCGCGCGCTCGCGCTCGATCCCGCGCTGCTGTTCCTGGATGAGCCGACCTCGGGGCTTGACCCGATCGCCGCGGGCGAATTCGATTCCCTCATCAAGACGCTGCAGCAGACGCTTGGCTTCACCGTCTTCATGGTCACCCACGACCTCAACACGCTCTACGCGGTGTGCGACCGCGTCGCGGCGCTGGCCGACGGCAAGATCGCCGCGCTCGGTCCGCTGAAATCCGTGCTGGAATCCGATCATCCCTGGGTGCGGGCCTATTTCCACGGCGCGCGAGCGCAAATGCTTCATCTCAACGCTTAACGGAACGACATCAATGGAAACGCGCGCTCCCTTTATCGTTGTCGGCGCCTTCGTCCTGGCGGCGATCGTCGCCGTGTTCGGCTTCGTCTACTGGCTCAACAACACCGGCGGCATCGGCAAGCGCGAGACCTACCAGGTCGTCTTCAACGGTCCCGTTCCCGGCCTGCTGGTGGGCGCTGCGGTGCTGTTCAACGGCATCCGCGTCGGCGAGGTCACCGCGCTCGAATTCGTGCCGGACCGGCCGCGCGACATTCATGCCACCATCGCCGTGCTCGAGCACACGCCGGTTCGCGCCGATACCAGGGTCGGCCTCGATTTCCAGGGCCTGACCGGCGTGCCCGTGGTGGCGCTGGAAGGCGGTGAGCGGATCGACGCGCCACGCGTGCAGGGCCCGCTGATCGCCGAAAAAGGCGCAGGGCAGAGCATGACGCAGGCCGCACGCGACGCGCTGCGCAAGGTCGATACCGTGCTCAGCGACAATTCCGCAACGCTGCATGATGCGATCGGCAACATCGGCACCTTTGCCGAAGGGCTCGCGCGCAACACCCCACGCCTGGACAATATCATCGCCGGGCTCGATCGGACGATGGGCGGCGGTGGTGCCACCACGCGCAAGGCAGTCTACGACCTCAGCCCTGCCAGCCGGTTCGATGCGCCGATCCATCCCCTCAAGGGAACGCTTTCCATTGCCGAACCGACGGCGATCACCGCCCTGCAGACCCAGCGCTTCCTGTTCGCGGGCGACGACGACAAGGATTTCGCCGACGCGCAATGGAGCGACGCGTTGCCGCAGTTGGTGCAGGCGAAACTGCTGCAGAGTTTTGAGAACTACGACATCGCCCATCCGCCGTTCCGGCCCGACGCCGCGCCGGAAGGCTCGTCCCGCCTGCTGCTCGACCTGCGCCGGTTCGAGATCGTGACAGCGCCGCAGCCGCGCGCCGCAATCGCGCTGTCCGCCAAGCTCCTCGATTCATCAGGACATCTGCGCGCCGCGCGCGTCTTCCAGCAGGAAGCGCCGATCGAGACGCTGGCGCCCGCGCCAGCGGCAAAGGCCTTCAACGCTGCGTTCGATGCGCTCGCGCGCGACCTGATCGTATGGACGGCGGCCCACGAAAACGAATCATCCAAGTAGGATCCATTGGATGCGGCCTTTGCTCAAAGAAAAGCTGCTTGACGTCCTCAAGGCCGTCGCACCGCTCATCGGCATCGTCTGCATCCTTCAGGCGACGGTCGTTCAGGCTCCGGTCGGGCTGTTCCTGCAGTTTCTCGCGGGCTCGATCCTCACCATCGTTGGCATGCTCCTGCTCTTTACCGGCATCGATCTCGGCATCCTGCCGATGGGACGATTCATCGGGGCCGAATTGCCGAAAAAGGGATCCATCGCACTGATCGTCGCGGTCGGCTTCTGCCTTGGCTTTGCGACGACCGTCGCGGAGCCTGATGTGCTGGTTCTGTCGCAACAAGTCGACGCGGTATCCCGTGGCACGATTTCCGGGCATGCGATCCTGTATGTCGTCGCGTTCGGGGTTGCGGCATTCGCCGCCTTCGCAATGGGACGGATCATTCTGGGCTGGTCGATGCGGTCGCTGCTTACGGTCGCCTATGCGCTGGTGATTGCGCTGGCCTTCGTTGCGCCCGCGCACTTCACGCCTCTCGCCTTTGATGCCGGAAGCGTCACGACCGGCGTGCTGTCGGCTCCGGTCGTGATTGCGGTTGCGATCGGCTTGAGCTCCGTTCTGGCCGGACGCTCGGCGGTATCGGATGGATTCGGGCTTCTGGGATTTGCTTCGATCGGCCCGATCGTGGCGGTTCTGTTGGCGGGGTTGCTGCTGTCATGACCGAAACCTGGACGGCAGAGATAGCGGCAACCGCCTGGAGCGTGATCTTCGCGATCGCGCCGCTGGTGGTGCTGTTTCTGCTTTTCCAGTTCTTCTTGCTCAGGCTGCCGAAGCGCCAGGTGGCCGACATTCTGAGAGGAACGGCGATTGCCGCGGTCGGGCTTTTCCTTTTCCTGCTTGGGGTCGGGATCGGATTCCTGCCGTTCGGCCGGGCCATCGGCGAAGCCTTTGGCGCGCTGGAGCAAACCTGGTTCATCATCCTGGCCGGATCGCTGCTGGGCTTCCTCACCACATGGGGCGAGCCTGCCGTGCGCATCCTGGCAAACCAGGTCGAGGAAGCCTCGAACGGCTCCATTCACGGAACGTTGGTCCTGTATTCGGTCTGCATCGGCGTCGCCTTATGGGTCGGCCTCGGCATGCTCAGGATCGCGTACGGCATTCCGCTGCTTTATCTGATTGTGCCAGGCTATCTTCTCGTGATCTTTTTGATGCGACTGAGTGACCGAGATTTCGTTGCGATCGCGGTGGATGCCGGAGGCGTCGCCACAGGCCCGCTCGCCAACACGTTTCTGTTGGCGCTCGCTTTGGGGACCTCTGCGGCGATGGGAGATCAGGATCCCATCATCCACGGCTTTGGTTTTGTGGCGCTGATTGCCGTGGCTCCGATCATCTCGGTCATGATTCTGGGACTTCTCGTCCGCCTGAAAACGCGCGAACAGGAGAAATAACGATGCAGGGCCCATGCTTGATTGTGAGCATCGTCCGCAAAGGGTGGGGCGATACGGTGCTGGAGGCAACGATGAGAGCCGGCGCACACGGCGGCACGGTGTTGTTCGGGCGTGGAATCGGGCGCAACGAGCAGCAGCGTGTTTTCGGTATCCAGATCGAGCCGGAAAAGGAAATCGTCCTGACGGTCATTCCGGAGGAGCTGAAGGACACCGTCCTTCAGGAGATCGTCCTCGCCGCGGAATTGACCCGGCCGGGCCACGGGCTTGCCTTCGTCGTGCCGGTGGAGAAGGTGGCCGGCATTGTCCATCTCGTGCAGGAGCCGACGTGACTGCTAGGCGGCTGGTGGTGCGGCGGGTTCCCTGATCATCAGGACGTCGCATGGCAGTTCGGCCATGAGATGTTTGCCGACGCTTCCGACCAGCATTTCGGAGAGCGCGCCACGGCCCTCGGTGCCGAGCACGACAAGGTCGATGTCCATGTCGCGCACGCCCCGCCGCAGCACTTCATCCGGCGTCCCGAATTCGATGAAAGAACGTGCGCGCTGCCTGATCGTCTCGCCGCATGTCACTGTCGTCAGGAAGGCTTTGTATTCCTGCTCCACAGCCTGCTGGGTTTGCCGTCGATAGGCAGCGGAATCGTGGGCCAACCCGCTCATCGGCATTTCGTATGCGTGGAATATCATGAGCGCCTGCTCGGGGAAGCACTGGACCGCGGCGTCGAGCGCATGGCGTGATGCATCGGAAAAGTCGATCGCTGCGGCAATGCGGCCGTAAGCCCGCTGTCCCCTTTTCTTCACGATCAGGGTGGGTGTGCGCGAACTGCGAAGCAGGCGGTCGACCGTCGTACCAAGGAAAAGTCGGCCGAATGGCTCATCCCTCGCAACGCCGGTTATGATGAGATCGCATCCTTTCTTTTCGGCGGTGCGCACGATCGCCTCGGCCGGGTCGCCTTCGTCGATCACGACATCGGCTGTCTTCGCCAGCGGGCCGATATCCGCCAGCAACTGCTTTGCCGCCACGCTGACGGGATCGGGTGGGCGTCGCCAGGATGGAACGGTCGGATCGAAATCCGCATCCTGGAGGTTTTCGAGAACGTGCAGGATCACGAGCTTTGCCTGCCACGACTGCGACAGCAGCACGGCGCGATCGAGCGCGCGGTCGCAGCGAGGGCTGAGATCCGTGGCAAGCAGGATCGATTTCGGCGGTTCTTTCGTCGGGCTTGCTTCGCTCATGTGACGCTACCTTTCAGCCGTGCGGCAGGCTCCATTCAATTCGCCGAAAGCACCGGTGTCCTGTTCGTCGCCGCGATGCGATCGTCCGGGTTCCAGCACGTGACCGCAACGGTCTTGGCTGCGACATTTCGTTCACCTGCTTCCGTCGCAATCGCGTTCCCATGACTGCTGTAGCGTCGATCGCGTCGTGTGGGTTGACATGGATCATCCCGACAAGCGCGGTTCCCGGTACCAGGAAACTTCATCGCAACGTATCATTGCAGCGGCATGCATAGGAAATCCTCCGATCCGACGATGCACGAGGCACACCGGCAAACGGCGGCGGAGACGGTGGCCGCCCTGCATACGGATGCCGCGCGCGGCCTGAGCAGTGCGGAGGCCGCCCGGCGCCTTGCGCGCGATGGGCGGAACGAACTGGATACGGTGCCACCGCGTCCGGAATGGCTGAAGTTCCTCGATCAGTTCACCGACGTGCTGGTGCTTCTCTTGATCGCGGCGGCGGTTATCTCGATCGCGATCTGGCTGAATGAGCACGAAACCGCGCTGCCTTACGAGGCCATCGCGATCCTTGCCATCGTCCTGCTCAACGCGCTCATGGGCTACATCCAGGAGGCCCGGGCGGAGCGCGCCGCAGCCGCGTTGCGTGAGATGTCCGCCGCGCACTCGAACGTAGTCCGCGATGGCGAGCGGCGCAACATCCCGGCGGCCGAGCTGGTGCCGGGCGACATCATCGTCATTGCGGAAGGCGATACCATTCCGGCCGACGCCCGGCTGATCGAAACTGCCGCGCTGCAGACGGCGGAAGCCGCGCTCACCGGCGAAAGCCTGCCGGTGAGCAAGCACGTCGCGCCCGTGGCTGAAAAGGCCGAGCTGGGCGACTGGCACAACATGATCTTCAGCGGGACCATCGCGGTCTATGGGCATGGCCGCGCTGTGGTCACCGCCACGGGGATGCAGACCCAGATGGGCCGGATCGCCGGCATGCTGCGTGAGGCGCCGCAGGAGACCACGCCGCTGCAGCGGGAGCTTGCGCGCGTCGGCAAGATGCTTGCGATCACGGTCGTGTTGATTGCAGTGGCCATGATCGGCACGATCTTTCTCGTCAGCGACATCCACGGCTTCTCCCAGATTTTCGCGGTGCTGCTGCTCGGCGTGGCGCTGGCCGTCGCAGCGGTTCCGGAAGGATTGCCGGCGGTGGTCACCGCCGTGCTGTCCATCGGCATGCAGCGGATGGCGAAGAAGAACGCTATCATCCGCCGTCTCGCCGCGGTGGAAGCGCTCGGCTCGGCGACCGTCATCGCATCCGACAAGACCGGCACCTTGACCAGGAACGAGATGACCGTGCGCCGGGTCGTGACGGCGAGCGGCTGCACCAATCTCTCCGGCACCGGCTATGCGCCGGAAGGAGACGTGCATCTCGTCGGCGATGCGTCGGACAGGAACGCGTTGCAATTCGAGCTCGAACGCACGCTGACGGCGGCCGAGCGCGCCAACAACGCGATACTGCAGGAGCGCGACGGCGCCTGGATCGTGCAGGGCGATCCGACCGAAGGCGCATTGATCGTGGCTGCCTGCAAGGCCGGCCTGCTTCCTGCCGCGCTTGACCAGCGCTTCGCCCGGATCGGCGAGATTCCGTTCTCGTCCGAGCGTAAACTGATGAGCACGGTGCATACGGACACCGAGCGGCGCGACCGCCTGATTGCGGTGACCAAGGGTGCGCCCGATGTCCTGCTCGCGCGCTGCACCCACGAACTCGTCGGACCGGACGCAGTCGCGCTCACCGCCGCGCGCAAGTCTGAGATCATGGCGAGCAATGATGCGCTTGCCGAGGAAGCGTTGCGGACGCTTGGCGTCGCCTTCCGCTCGCTGCCCGCGGAAAGGTCGCAGCGTGATGCATTCGACGAGAATGTGGAGCAGGACCTCGTCTTTCTCGGCCTGATCGGCATGATCGATCCGCCGCGCCAGGAAGCGCGCGATGCGGTCGCACGCTGCCGGGTAGCGGGCATCCGCCCTATCATGATTACGGGCGATCATCCCAAGACTGCGGCGATCATCGCCGCCGAGCTCGGCATCATCACATCAGGTCAACGCGCGGTTTCCGGCGCCGAGTTCGAGGCCATGACGGAGGAAGAACTCGACCGCACCGTGCAGGAGGTCTCGGTCTATGCGCGCGTCAATCCCAGTCACAAGCTGCGCATCGTGCGGGCGCTGCAGCGGGCAGGGGAAACCGTGGCGATGACCGGGGACGGCGTCAACGACGCCCCGGCGCTGAAGGCGGCCGACATTGGCGTCGCGATGGGAATTGCCGGCACCGACGTCTCCAAGGAGGCGGCCGATATGGTCCTCGCCGACGACAATTTTGTCACCATCGTCGCCGCGGTCGAGGAGGGACGCGCGATCTTCGCCAATATCCGCAAATTCCTGCGCTATCTGCTGTCGTCGAATATCGGTGAGGTCTTGACGATGTTCTTCGGCGTCGTGCTCGCGGACAGCATCGGACTTTCCGCCGCCGGCGGTGTCGTCGTGCTCCCGCTGCTGGCGACGCAGATCCTCTGGATCAACCTGGTGACCGACGGCGCGCCCGCGCTCGCTGTCGCGGTCGACCCGGCGGACCCGGCCATCATGCAGCGCCCGCCGCGCCCGCGCGATGAGGGCGTCATGACGCGGCACATGTGGGGCGGGATTTTCCTGGTCGGGATCATCATGGCATCAGGCACGTTGCTGGTGCTGGACGCCTCGCTTCCGGGCGGCCTGATCGAAGGCTCGGGCACGATCGCCTATGGGCGAACCATGGCCTTCACGACGCTGGTGCTGTTTCAGCTTTTCAATGTGTTCAACGCGCGCTCCGACGAACTCAGCGCATTCCACGGGCTCTTCACCAATGCCTGGCTCTGGGCAGCGGTGGTGCTTTCGCTCCTGCTGCACGCATTCGTGATCTATACGCCCTTCCTCCAGGAGGCATTTTCGACCGTCAGCCTGAGCGCCGGTGACTGGCTGTTCTGTGCGGCGGTCGCAAGCTCGGTGTTGTGGCTGTGTGAACTGAGCAAGGTTGCGATACGGGGAATCGGCGGCCCTTCCAGCCCCAGCTTGGCGCCCCGATAGCCGCCAAACACGCAATGTAGCCGCAATCCAACGGCTCTATGGAACCCGGTGAACTTGAATTGCCTGGGTCAGGGTGGTGCGGATACTTCTGGTTGAGGACGAAGACGAGATGGCGTCGGCCTTGTCTGCGGTCCTGAAACGCTACGACATGCTGGCCGACCGGGCGACCTCGCTGCTGGAGGCCGCGGAGATCATGGTGGCGGGCGCCTATGACGCGATCCTGCTCGACCGTAACCTGCCCGACGGCGACGGTATCAGCTTGATCCCTAAGCTCCGCGCCAAGGCGATCCCGACCCCGGTGATCGTGCTGACGGCGCGGGGCGAATTGTCGGACCGCGTCACCGGCCTCGACACCGGCGCCGACGACTATCTGGCCAAACCGTTCGCGGTCGAGGAATTGCTGGCGCGGCTGCGCGCGGTGTGGCGGCGGCCCGCCGACCTGCAGCCCGATATCGTCAGGCTCGGGCGGCTGAGCTTCAATCTGAACCATTGCGAGGCCGAGGTCGACGGCCGCCTCCTGGAATTACCGCGCCGCGAGTTGCTGGTGCTGCAAACCCTGATGCGGCGGATGGGGCGCACGGTGGTGCGCTCTTCACTCGAGGCCGCGGTCTATTCGCTCGATGAAGAGGTGCAGTCGAATGCGCTGGACACGCATGTCTCGCGCCTGCGCCGCAAGCTCACCGAGGCCGGCGCCGGCGTCGAGATCCACGGCATCCGCGGCGTCGGCTATCTCCTGAGGGCGGCATCATGACGGCGATGAACACGGCGTCGTTGCGGTCGCGCCTGATCCGCCGATTGATCCCGCTGCATGCGGTGCTGCTCGTCGCTCTTGTTGTTTTGGTCATTGCAACTCTGTGGGCGTCCGGTTGCGTATATCGACGCGACGAGGGACGCGGCATCGACGTGCTGCGCGACGCGGTGGCGCGCAGCGCCGACGGAACGCTTGTCCTGCACGAGACGCCGGCGCTGAAGGAGCTGCGCGGCGATACGCGTAATTTGTGGTTCGTGATCCACGACAAGTCCGGCCATTCGCTCTCCGAGGGCAACGTGCCGCCGGAGTTTTCCCGTCTCGGCGGCGCGCTCGGCGATGTCGATGGCGAAACTCGTAGCTGGGATCGCGCCCGTGACGATTCGCGTCGTATCAGCGGGCAGATGAAAGTGGTTGAGACCGCAGCAGGCCCGGTGCAGATCATCGTCACCAGCGAGATCAGGATCTCGGATGCGCAGTCGCTGCTGCAGATCACGCTAGCTTTCTTCGGGCTGATGTTGCCCGGCTTTGCCCTGATGGCGCTGACGACGCTGGTGGCGACCCCGCTCGTGGTGCGAAACGCGCTCGCGGGCCTCGACGAAGCGGCGCATCAGGCCGGCGAAATCGACATCGACAAGCGCGGCGCCAGGCTCCCGGTCGGCGCGGTCCCGACCGAGATCGCGCCGCTGGTGACCGCCGTCAACGATGCGCTCGGACGGCTCGACGAAGGCTATGAGCGGCACCGGCGCTTTCTGGCTGACGCCGCGCACGAATTGCGGACGCCGATCGCGATCCTCACCACGCGCCTCGAAGGCCTGCCGCAGAGCACGGAGAAAGCGCGCCTGATCGAGGACGTCTCGCGGCTTTCGACGCTGACCGAGCAGTTGCTCGATCTGCAGCGGCTCGAGCAGCGGCTGGTGCAATCGTCCGCCATCGATCTTGCAGCTCTCTGCGCGCAGGTGATCGCCGATCTCGCGCCGCTGGCGATCGCGGCCGGCTATGAGATCTCGTTGCAGCATGAGGGCGCGCGCATCGAGGTGTGGGGCGATCGGGGCGCGCTCGAACGCGCCGTCGTCAATCTGGTGCAGAATGCGATCCAGCATGGCGGCCATCGCGGCGCCATCGTCGTTGCCGTCAGCGCGCCGGCGACGGTCGAAGTCCGCGACCAGGGCCCCGGCATTCCGGCTGCCGAGCGCGAGCGCATCTTCGAGCCGTTCCACCGCCTGCAGCCGCGGCATCGCGGCGCGGGCCTCGGCCTCAACCTCGTGCGCGAGATCATCCATCTGCATCGCGGCGAGGTCAGCGTCACCGAACGAAGCGGCCACGGCGCCTGCTTCCGCATCTCGCTGCCGCCGATGGTGCTCCCCGCTTTGGGCTGAGGGATCTGTAGCCCGGGTGAAGCGAAGCGCAACCCGGGACATCTGCATCAACATCGACGACCGTCCCCGGGTTACGCTGACGCTCCACCCGGGCTACGGCATTTTTCATGTGGCCACATCATCTCCTCGCAACACGCAATGCTGTTGCAATGCCGCGCGTGGATGGTGAGCGCGTCTTGATCCGAATCGCATCTGGGGCTTGCGGCACGGCGCCGGGACAATGCGCTGATTATTGCAAGGTCATGGACTCATGTCTCACGATGCCACATCGTTTTTTCTCTCCTGGCTGTTCAACCCGCGCCGTGTCGGCGCGGTCGCCCCATCCGGCAATGCGCTCGCCGAACTGATCACCCGCGAGATTACGTCGTCATCCGGCCCCGTCATCGAGCTCGGCGCAGGCACCGGCGTCTTCACCTACAAGCTGCTGCAGAAGGGAATCAGGCAGCAGGATCTCACCATCGTCGAATACGGATCCGAATTCGTCCAGGTCCTGCAATTGCGCTTTCCCGGCGCGCGCGTGCTGTGGATGGATGCGGCGCGGCTCGGCACGGTGAAGCTCGCCGATGACGGTTCGGTCGGTGCGATCGTGAGCGGCTTGCCGTTGCTCACGATGTCGCCGCGCAAGGTGCTGTCGATCCTGAGCGGCGCGTTTCGCTATGTGCGTCCGAACGGCGCGTTCTATCAGTTCACCTATGGACCGAGGGCGCCGATCCCGCGGCCGATCCTCGATCGGCTCGGGCTCAAAGCCACGCTGGTCGGGCGCACCATGAGCAACCTGCCGCCGGCCTCCGTCTATCGGCTGGTGCGGCGCGCGCCCTCGCGCTTCTCCGCGCTGCGTTCCGGCGCGATCGAGGATCAGTCGCAGCTCGACGATCTCGGGCTGCGACCCCGATTGACAGTCGTTCCTCAGGTACTCGAGCCGGGCTAGAGCTTTGGTTCTGACAGAGTCAGAACCGAAGCTCTAGATTCTTGTTCTGACGCGTTTTCTTCACGCGAACCGGTGTCCCACTTCGCTCGAAAACGCTCTGTTGCTCACGCGGCGCGGATGTTGGCGAGGAAGCCGTCGACCTTGCCTCGCAGCATCGCGGCCTGCCTGTTGAGCTCTTCCGCCGAATCCAGCACCTTGCCCGCGGCCGTGCCGGTGTCGCCCGCGGCGCGGGTGACGCCGCCGATATTGCTGGAGACCGCGCTGGTTCCGTGCGCGGCTTCCTGCACGTTGCGGGCGATCTCCCTGGTGGCCGAGCCCTGCTGCTCGACCGCCGCCGCAATCACGGTGGTGATCTCGTTGATCCCGCCGATCGTGCCGCCGATGCCCTCGATCGCCTGCACGGCGTCCGTCGTCGCGCCCTGCATCGCCGCGACCTGCGCGGAAATCTCCTCGGTCGCCTTCGCGGTCTGGCTCGCCAGCGATTTGACTTCGCTGGCCACCACCGCAAAGCCGCGTCCGGCCTCGCCGGCGCGCGCCGCCTCGATCGTGGCGTTCAGCGCCAGGAGGTTGGTCTGGCTCGCGATATCGCTGATGAGCTTGATCACGTCGCCGATCTTCTGCGCCGCCGCCGAGAGGCCTTGCACCGTCACATTGGTGCGGTTGGCCTCGTCCACCGCCTGCTGGGCCACGCGGGTCGACTCCGCGACCTGGCGTCCGATCTCGGAGACGGAAGACGACAATTCTTCCGTCGCAGCAGCAACAGTCTGCACGTTGGCGGACGCCTGTTCGGCGACGGAGGACACCGTCGTCGCCTGCCGGCTCGCTTCCGAGGCCGCGCCGGACATGCTGTTCGAGGTCGTGCGCAGGTCGACGGCTGCGCCCGCGAGCGCATCGAGCGAGCTGCGGACGCTGTTCTCGAATTCGTCGGCCATCTTGCCGAGCAGGCTGATCCGCTCGGCTTCCGCCTGATTCTTCATATCGTCCTGTTCGCCGCGCAGCCGCGCCGCATCGATCATGTTGTTCTTGAACACCTGGACCGACTGCGCCATCGCGCCAACTTCGTCGCGGCGCTCCTGCGCGGGGATCTCGGTGTCGGTCGCGCCGTCGGCGATCTTGCGCATGGCGGCGGTCATGCCGGTGATCGGGCGGACAATGCTGCGTCCGACGAGGAAGCACATGCCGGCGACGAGCAGCAATGCGACGGCGAGGATCGATCCGATCCAGCGCGCCTCCGACCAGAAGATCGCATCGATGTCGTCGAGATAGACGCCGCCGCCGATAGCCCAGCCATAGGGTTTGAATTCGGTCGCATAGGAGATTTTCGGCACCGGCTCGCCGCCGGCCGCGCGGGAAAAGCGGTACAGCACGAAGCCGCCGCCCTGCGGCGCCATCTCGACCTGCCGGCGGGTGAAGTACACGCCGTCCGTGTCAGGCGTATCCATCAGGTTCTTGCCCTCGACCTTCGGATTCGGATGCGACTCGACGACGCCTTGCTTGCCCAGGGCATAGAAATAGTCGTCCTTGCCGAAGCGCAGCGTGCGCAGCAGCGCCTTGCTTCGCTCGAGGACTTGCGCGTCGGAGAGGCCGGCCTTCTTGGCGGCCTCGTAGTCCTGCTCCACCGTCTGCCTCGCGAGCAGGACCACATCCTGCAGCTTGGCTTTCCGATCTTCGAGCAGATTATTCTTCAGCGCCTGCAGGCTGACAAAGGCCACAGTGACGATGCCGAGCACCGAAACTCCGACCATGATCATCAGTTTGGAGGAAATTCTGAGATTGCCGAGCATCGCACACCTATTCTGGAGCTTTCGGCGGCTTCGGCCGCCGATGGTTCCGAACGGATTAATGCGAATTGGTGAAATTGCCCCTAACGGGATACAGCTGCAGTACCTTCCCGATGCGGCCGGTCACCTCCTCGGATACTGTAAATCCAAGCCTCACGCCTTTCGCGGCGAGCACAGCGCGGGACCGTAAAGCGCAACGAAGCCGATGAAGGCGATCGCCCAGGCGGCGCCGGCCGCCGTCAGCAGCGGGATCATGTGCGCCGGTTCGAGCGAGGCGCAGATGCGTGCGAGCGCGGCGATGACGATCGCGGCATAGATCACCTGCGTTCCTGCGGAGGCCTGCAGCGCCTGGCCGGTATGGCCGAGGGTGGCGCGCGTCATCACCGCGAGCGTCATCGCGCCGATGGCGCCGCCGGTCCAGGCATGGATGCCGGCGCCCACCGGAACGAGGTCGATCGCAGCCAGTCCGGTCAGGAGGAAGCCCACCGGTATGAAGGCGTAGGCCAGGTGCAGGATCAGCACCAGGCGGTCGGACACGGTCCGGTATCCGGCCCAGCGGGCAAGCCGGATCGAATGGAAGACGCCGGCGGGCAGCAGCAGCGCCGCGGTGAGCCAGCCCGACGGCATCGCGACCCAGGCCAGCAGCGCGACGCCGCCGAGCGCGACCGTGATGCTGTCGAAGCGGCTGAACGGCGCCGGCATCTGGCCGGCGGATTGGCGCGCGAGCCAGTTGCGCGTGAAGCTCGGAACGATGCGGCCGCCGATCAGCGTAACCAGCATGATCACAAGCCCGATCGCAAACCGCGTCGAATAATCGGCAAGGCCGTTGAAATGCGCCTCGATATGGAAGGCGACATTGGCGAGCGAGAGCAGCGAGACCAGCGCCACGACCGGGAGGTTACTCCACTTGCGTCCCGCCACAATCTCGCGCGCCGCCGCCAAAGCGAGCAGCGTGAGGAACGCGACGTCGATCACAGCCGCCAGCGCCCATCCGATCGATGCCGAGAGGAAGATCGCGATCCGGCCGGCGATCCAGGTCGAGACCAGCGTCGCCAGCGAATTGCCTTGCAGCGGCAATCGCCCGGTCCAGTTCGGCACCGCGGTCAACAGGAAGCCGGCGATCACCGCGCTGACATAGCCGAACAGCATCTCGTGCACATGCCAGTCGCGCGGCGAGAATGCCGTGGTCAGCGCCAGATGGCCTTCATACACCGGGAGCCAGATCAGGATCATCGCGCCGGCATAGGCCGAGCCGAGCAGGAAGAACGGCCGGAAGCCGTAAGAGAGCACGGCCGGCCCCTGGTACTGGCGCAATCTTGGGATCGACATGGCTGCCATCCGCTCGTTTAGAGCATGATCCGGAAAAGTGGATACCGGTTTTCCGAAAAGATCATGCGCAAACAAAAAGATAGAGCGGGATGATTATTCGAAGAAAAATCATCCCGCTCTGGTTATTGTTACTTTCCCGCCTCGGCGGTCCTGCCGGCCTTGCGCCGAGCGAACAGCTTGGCGAGGGCCCAGTGCTCGATCCGGGTGGCGGCGAGCCCGGCCATGGCCAGCATGGTGGCTGTTGCCAGAAGCATCGTCTCGCGCATGTTAACCTCCTCGAAACCCTGTTGGCGTGTGTGTATTGAACGGTAGCGTTCCGAGGCCCTGCGCGGTTTGCGTCAGGACAACGTTCCGGAGGATTGTAGGCAACGGGCCTCCGGTTCCGCCCCTAGTTGCCTCGTGGGGCCTCGGGTTCTAGGTTCCACGCCACCGGTTTCGTACGAAGAGAGCACCATGCCGCCCGTGGACCGATCGGTTGTGGCCGACGTCGCGCTGTTCGCCGGGCTTGGCCCGGCCGAGCTCGACGAAGTGCTGCGGGAAGCGCGCTCCATCCGGTATCCGAAGGACAGCGCGGTTTTTCATCAGGGCGCGGAGGCCGATGCGTTCTTCGTGCTATTGCACGGCCATCTCCGCGTCGAGAAGACCACGCCGCAGGGACAGCAGATCGTCGTCCGCTACGTCTCGCCGGGCGAGATTTTTGGCGTGGCGCAGGCGTTGGCGCTGAAGCATTATCCGGCGACGGCCGTGGCTGCGGTCGAGAGTATCGCGCTGTGCTGGCCATCGGCGGCGTGGCCGCGCCTGACCGCGAAATTCCCGAGCCTCGCGGCGAAGGCGCTGCAGACGGTCGGCAGCCGGCTGCAGGATACGCAGGCCCGGGTCATGGAGCTGTCGAGCGAGCAGGTCAAGCAGCGCGTCGCGCACGCGCTGCTTCGCCTGGCGAAGCAGGCCGGCCGCAGGATCGAGACCGGCGTCGAGATTGATTTTCCGATCAGCCGTCAGGACGTCGCCGAGATGACCGGCACCACGCTGCACACGGTGAGCCGTATCCTGAGCGCATGGGAGCAGCAGGGCCTCGTCGAAGGCGGCCGCCAGCGCATCGTGCTGCGTGACCCTCACAAATTGTTCGCGCTGGCCGAAGGCCGCATTCCCTCCGCAAGGTCCTGACGGACGTCGATCGCGCCGCACCTGCGTGACCGATGTCGTTCTCCACCCCGGAACCAGTGGTTGTGCCGCCGGTGTGCCACCCGCGATCTTGGGTTCCGCCTCATTGTCGAACGGTGTCCGTCCGCGTTTTGTTGATTCTCTAGGGGCTGGCAGGCCGGGCGGGCCGATCGGCTTGCCCGGCGTGCGGTAGCCCATTACTCAGTGGGCTTGTTGAGATCCAATGTTGCATCCAGTCCGAGCAGCCGGGCGCGCTCTTTCCGCTCTTCGGCCAGAAGACCCAGTTCACGCTCGAGCGAACGCGCTACCTCTTCCTGCGCCGATTTACGGCGCCTGCTGTTTTCATGAAGTCGTGGCGTTTGAGTAGTCACACAAGGTCCCCGTGTCATCAATCCGTCATGGAGGTGATGGCATGGACGATTGCGTCATCCAAAATCAAATACTTTTTAGTGACTAAGTGCAGACACCGTCCCAATGCCGACAAAGTATTCATGCAGCGAACATTGCTAACAGTCGATTGAAGAGGCGGTCGGTATTTTTTGAAGCAGGCTCGGGATTTCTTGAAGTAGGATTGGGTGTCACCGGTTCTCGGCGAATGGCCGTGACATCATTTCAATTACCCACGACCGACGAAAACAATGGCGCCGGCGCACGCGCCCCGCAGTCGCCGGATGAGACCAATGAAAAGCAGAAGTCCCAACGCTGCCCCCTACATCGTGACCGCTCTGGTGCTTGCCGCCGCGATCTGGACCGCCTTCGGATCGCCGCACCGCGAACTGCCCGTCACGAAGCAATTGGCCCACAGCAGCGTGATGCCGTGACCAAGCCTGGCTTTGGAAGCTCACGGCATTTGCGGCCGTTTCGCACGGCGCTCTCTCTCCCGCTCGCTGCCCGACGGGCAAATCAGCAATAAGTCTGTCCAGCCCGTCTCGCAAAAATATTCCGCTTTCGCCGTCGGGCAAATCATCGCTATGACTCCGCGCGTCTCACGGCGGATGAGGGGCGGCTCGCGATCGTCACGGACGTTGCGGTGAGATGCGGTGGACGCGATGCGTGCGACTGACGAGCGCATGTAACGCGGACGGCGAAGTCGTGTGGTCCTGGCGCCCCGACGCTGGCGCTAAGTCCTGAGGGATGGATGACGGTGGCAAAAGAGCCCGGTCACCGGGGAGAGCACGAAATAAGCCGTAAACCATCGCGCAGGGAAAGCCGGAATGCTTCGGTTGAACCTGTGGTCCTACCCCCGTGCTTTTTGTTGCACGGGGCCCACGGGTGCAACCAGCACCCGGCTTTCCCTGCGCCCTCTGATATCGACGAGGGTGAAACGAGACGCAAACCTCGGACGCAAAGCGTCGCGAGAACGCAAACTCATATCCGCTGTTTGAATCAGACGTAGGATGGGTAGAGCGAAGCGAAACCCATCATTGGCGCCGCCCGCTCCATCGCGATGGGTTTCGCTGCGCTCTACCCATCCTACGGACGTGCTGTTTGAAATTTGAATCAGCATCGACCCCGTCGCAATGACGTGGATCGAGTAGCACACTCCAACCTATCCCCTCACCCTGAAGAGGTCGCGTAGCGACCGTCTCGAAGGGCGAGGCCACCGGCGGGGCCTCATGGCTCTCCGAGCGATGTGAAGCATCGTCCGGAGACGCGCTGCGCGCTCCTCACCATGAGGGTCTAGCAGCGAGACTAAGCGCGTTATTGCTCCGCTCGCAATGGCGGTTGCGCCGAGCCACCTTGCGCCAATCTACCTAACCACTGGCACCGATATTGCGCTACGCTACCCTTGCCAACCACAACAAAAAAGCGAAACGCCCGTCATGCCTGTCTTTCCCGCTGCGACCACCGTCCTCGATTCCGTCCTGTTCCGCGACGCCTTCGGCACGTCGGCGATGCGCGAGGTCTTTTCTGACCTGCGTCTGATCGC
The DNA here is from genome assembly GCF_000426245.1 of Bradyrhizobium sp. Ai1a-2. GTDB lineage: Bacteria > Pseudomonadota > Alphaproteobacteria > Rhizobiales > Xanthobacteraceae > Bradyrhizobium. The sequence continues at coordinate 99,268 of NZ_AUEZ01000016.1, forward strand.
GCGCTATGCCGAGGTCGAGGTTGCACTGGCAAAAGCCGAGGCGCGCTGCGGCGTCATTCCGCAGCAGGCCGCGGACGAGATCGCGAAGCGTACCGATGTCGCGGCGCTCGATTTCGACGTGCTGCGAGAGGAGACCGACATCGTCGGCTATCCGATCCTGCCGCTGGTGCATCAGCTCGCGAAGCAATGCGGCGAAGCCGGCCGTTACGTGCATTGGGGCGCAACCACGCAGGACATCATGGACACCGCCGTGGTCCTGCAATTGCGCGACGGCCTTGATATCATCGAAGACGACATCACCGCCTTGCGCGGCATCCTCGCCGATCTCTCCCGCCGCTATCGCGATACGCCGATGGCGGGCCGCACTCATCTGCAGCAGGCGCTTCCCGTCACCTTCGGCTACAAGGCCGCGATCTGGCTTGCGGCGTTCGACCGCCACGCCGAACGGCTGGCGCAGCTTAAGCCGCGGGTGCTGGTGGGTCAGTTCGCCGGCGCCGCCGGCACGCTCGCCTCGCTCGGCGGCAAGGGATTCGAGGTGCAGCAGGCGCTGTGCAAGGAACTCGGCCTCGGCGTTCCCGTTGCCACCTGGCATGTCGCGCGCGACGGATTTGCGGAGGCCGTGAACTTCCTGGCGCTCGTCACTGGTTCCCTCGGCAAGATCGCGCTCGACATCATGATCATGGCCTCGACCGAATTCGCCGAGGTCTACGAGCCCTTCGTGAAGGGCCGCGGCGCCTCTTCGACCATGCCGCAGAAGCGCAACCCGATCTCCTCGGAACTGATGCTGGCGGTAGCGAAGGCGGTACGCCAGCACGCAGGGCTGATGCTGGACGCAATGGTGCAGGATTTCGAGCGCGCCACCGGCCCCTGGCATGCCGAATGGATGGCGATTCCCGAAAGTTTCGTGCTGACCGCGGGCAGCCTGCACCAGGCAAAATTCGCGCTCGGCGGACTAATCGTCGATGAGAAGAAAATGGCAGACAATCTCGACATCAGCCGCGGGCTGATCGTCGCGGAGGCCGTGATGATGGGGCTCGCGCCCGAAATCGGCCGCCAGGAAGCGCACGACGTCGTCTATGATGCCTGCCGCGTCGCCAACGATAAAAGCATGACGCTGGCGGATGCGCTCTCGGCCGATCCGCGGGTCTCGACCCGCATCGACCGGGGGACGATCGAGCGGCTGACATCACCGAAAAATTATCTCGGGCTTGCACCCGACATGGTGGACCGGGTGCTGTCCTCGGTGAAACGTTGAAGCGCCTGCGCCGGTCGCCTATCTCTATTCCAGGCACTAATTCCAAGGATCCCGAATGACCGCATCGCAACGCAACCTTTCCGCCGCAATCGATCCCGACAAGCTCGACCGCCTCGCCGAAGTCGCCATCAGGATCGGGCTCGGATTGCAGCCGGGACAGGATCTGCTCCTGACCGCGCCGTCGTCGGCGCTGCCGCTGGTGCGGCGGCTCGCGGTGCATGCCTACAAGGCCGGTGCCGGCCTGGTTACGCCGATCCTCTCCGACGAAGAGGTCACGCTGGCGCGCTATCGCCATGGCCACAGCGAAAGCTTCGATCGCGCGGCGAACTGGCTCTATCAGGGCATGGCCAAGGCGTTCTCCGCCAACACCGCGCGGCTAGCGGTGGTCGGCGACAACCCGATGCTGTTGTCGGGCGAGGATCCGACCAAGGTCGCGCGCGCCAGCAAGGCCAATTCGGTCGCCTACCAGCCGGCGCTGGAGAAGATCGTCAATTTCGACGTCAACTGGAACATTATCGCCTATCCTAGCGCGTCCTGGGCCAAGCAGGTTTTTCCTGACGATCCGCTCGAGACCGCGGTGGCGAAACTCGCGGATGCGATCTTTGCCGCATCCCGCGTCGACCAGGACGGCGCGGTCGCCGCATGGGAGAAGCATAACGCGGTGTTGCGCGAGCGGACCCAATGGCTGAACGGCCAGCGCTTCCATGCGCTGCACTATACCGGACCCGGCACCGATCTCACGATCGGGCTCGCCGACGGTCATGAATGGGAAGGCGGCGCCTCGACGGCCAAGAACGGCGTCACCTGCAACGCCAACATCCCGACGGAAGAGGTTTTCACCACCCCGCATTGCCGCCGCGTCAGCGGTCACGTCGTGAGCTCGAAGCCGCTGTCCTACCAGGGCACCTTGATCGACAACATCCAGGTCAGGTTCGAGGAAGGGCGGATCGTCGAAGCCAGGGCGTCGTGCGGCGAAGAGGTGCTGAGGAAGGTGCTCGACACCGACGAGGGCGCGCGCCGCCTCGGCGAGGTCGCGCTGGTGCCGCACTCCTCACCGATCTCGAAGAGCGGCTTGCTGTTCTTCAACACGCTGTTCGACGAGAACGCCGCCTCGCACATCGCGCTCGGCCAGTGCTACTCGAAATGCTTCATCGACGGCGACAAGCTGACGCCGCAGCAGATCGCGGCGCAAGGCGGCAACCAGAGCCTGATCCATATCGACTGGATGATCGGCTCAGGCCAGACCGATATCGACGGCGTCAGGACCGACGGCAGCCGCGTGCCGGTCTTCCGCAAGGGCGAGTGGGCCTAGCCGAGCACTCTCCCTCTCCCCGTCCTTACGGGGAGAGGGTCGGGGTGAGGGGCTCTCTCCGCAGACACAATGACAGCGATCCTCGCGGAGGCTCCCCCTCACCCGAAATTCAAGCGGAGCTTGAATTTCGACCTCTCCCCGCAAGCGGGGCGAGGTGAACTCCGACTACACGCCGTCGAGGATGATCACGGTCGGCGTCGAGGGCAGCGTGTCGCGCGAAATCCGGAGCGTCCGTCCGCTGCGCTGGTCGATCTCGAACTGCTGGCCGATCAGGCGCATGAATTCGTCGAGCGGGGTCGCGAAGCGGTGCATCGGCAGGATCACGGCGGCGCGCAACCGCTTGGTGATTTCGGAGACGCCGGAAAGCGACATGGTGAAGGTGCCGTCGATCGGCACCATCACGATGTCGAGCCGGCCGATCGCCGCGAAATGGCTCTCGTCGAGCTTGTGATGCAAATGGCCGAGATGGCCGATGCAGAGACCGGCGACCTCGAAGATGAAGATCGAGTTGCCGTCCTTGATCATGTCGCCACCGGAATCGTCGCCATAGTAGCGGCGGATGTCGGTAGTGACATTGCGGATGAAGACGTCGCCGATCCGCATCGCGTAGTGCGCGGGCTGTCCGTTCTCGCCCCAGCCTTGCAGCACATGCGGGATCTTCGGGTCGGGAAACAGCGTGTAATGCGTGCTGTGGGCCCGGTTCATGGTGACGACATCGGGCAGGCGGCCGGTGCGGTAAGCGCCATTGTAATCGGTCGCGATCCGGATGCCGCCGGGGGTATCGATGTAGTAGGTGGAATGCCCGGCATAGGTGATCGCGACCTCGTCGGCCTTGGCGACGCGGCGCAGGCTGACCGGCGTGGCGCGCGGCGGCGCGTTGGCCATCGCCAGGCATTCGCTGCGCTGGGCGTCCTGCCCATGGGCCGCGATGCTGAGGAAGCCGAGCAGGGCAAAGGCGGCGAAGATCGATCGCAACATGGGCAGGGTCCGTCGACGGTGACGTCGCACCACTCTATCGCCAAATCCCGCAGCCGTCATCGGACTTGCTGGCGCAGCCTATGTCCGTCATTGCGAGCGGAGCGAAGCAATCCATACCTCCACGCGCGACGCGATGGATTGCTTCACTTCGCTCGCAATGAGGTCAGTACGTCACTCGCGCCGCGGGCTGATCTTCCAGGTCGTGGCGAGCACCATCAGTGTCATCGCGCCGGTGATGATGGCCGCAATCGGCATCGCGAGCGCGAGCGCCGATGTCGCCGCCCAGCCGATCGAGCAGAAGGCTTCCGCGAAAGTGGCGACGCGCGAGGAGGTCTGGCGGCGGCGGAACTGGCTGCGCTTGGCCTGCACGCGGAACCAGAGCTGGATCGCGGCCGCCGAGATCGTGGCGGTAATCACGCCGAGCGCGGTGACGACTGCCTGCAGCATCGAGGCAAAGGCCAGCGCGATGACGAACGGTGCGACCACGAGTGCGATCGAAAGCAGCACCACTTCGATCTTGGCGCGGATCACCTGGGATGGCGACAGCGGCGCGGTCGCGACCAGATCGGCAGCGTCTTCGCCCGATATCGTCAGCCAGGCGAGGCCGCCGGCAAGCTGGCCCGCCGCCATCACGATGACAGGCGTGATCAGCATCAGGCCGGCCGAGCCATCGGAAAAGCTCCGCCACAGCATCAGCGCCGGCGGTGCGAGGTAGAGCAATTGCATCAGGCTTTGCGACAGCAGCCAGGGATCGCGCCGCAGCAGCACGAATTCTTTCCAGCGCAGCGCCTGCTGGCGCGAGCCGCGCTGGAATGTCTGGACCTTCGCCTTTCGGCTGGCCATCGCCGGGTTCGCCGAGATGCTGATGATCGTATCAGCAAAGCGCGGCGAGAAGATCGTCACCACTATCCCGAGCAGCACCAGGCTGAAGGCGAGCAGGAGCAGCAGCGGCGCGCCGTCGCCGAGCGTGGCGCGGGCCGGCCACCACAGCAGGCTGCTGGTGTCAGGCGCGAAACTGGCCACCGTATCGGAGGTCAGCACGGCGAAGCGGGACAGGGTGCCGTAAGAGAGGATCGCGGCGATCTGCAGCGCGATCACGAAGCCGGCCCCGATGATCGCGGCCAACACCTGCGCCACCAGCCGGGTGCGGCGCGGGCCGATCAGGCGGAACAGCGCCACGGTGAGGGCGGTGGCAACCGCCGCGGCCGAAAGGCCAATCGCGATGACGACGCCAAAGGCGGCAAGCCAGCGCGGTCCGCCGCCGATCACCAGCACGTCGATGAAGGGCGTCGCGAACAACAGCGCCATGCCGGTGACCTGCAGCGCGATCGCGGCAATGCGGACCGAGAAGATGTTGGTGAGCCGGACCGGCGACGACATGATCAAATCGAGGTCGGCGCGGGCGTAAAACACCCGCGTCACCGATTCGACCGCCTGCGAGAGCATCAGCGCCCATGCGAGGAAGATCGTCGACGACAACACGATCAGCGCCGACTTGTCGAGCGGCAGCGTCAGGTTGGCAAAACGGCCGACCACCGCATAGGCCGGCAGATGCAGGATGGCGGCGAAAACGACGAGGCCGATCACCGCGCGTTTGTGCCGGCGCCGTCCGCCCGTCATCATCTCCAGCCATTCGCGCCAGGCGAGCCGGATCTCGTGCCGGGCGAACCAGGTGAGATCGGCGGCCGAACTCATGCAGCGGCTGCCTCTGTGTCGACGAGGGCGATGAAGACATCTTCGAGACTGGTGTCGCCTCGGCCATTCCGCTGGCGCAGTTCCGCAAGCGTGCCTTCGGCCACGAGCCTGCCCTTGGCGATGACGCCGATGCGGTCGGCCATCCGCTCGGCGACTTCAAGGATGTGCGTGGTCATGATCACGGTTGAGCCGGCGCGCACGCGTTCCTGCAACAGCCCCTTGACGTGGCGGGCGGAGAGTGCGTCGAGGCCGGTCAAGGGCTCGTCGAGGATGATCAGGCTGGGGTCGTGGACCAGCGCGCCGGCCAGCGCCACCTTCTGGCGCATGCCCTTGGAAAATCCCTCGCAGCGTTCGTGCAGATGCGGTTCGAGCCCGAGCGAGACGAGGAGGTCCTGGGCTGACCGTTCGGAATGCTGGGGATCGATGCCCCAGAGGCCGGCGACGAATTCGAGATATTCGAGGGGGGTGAGCTTGTCGTAGATCATCGGCTCATCCGATACCCAGGCCATGATCTGCTTGGCGGCGATCGGATCGGCGAGGGCATCGATGCCGAAGATCGACACCGCGCCGGCGTCGGGCCTGAGCAGGCCGGCGACCATCCGCAGCGTTGTGGTCTTGCCGGCGCCGTTCGGTCCGAGCAGCGCGTAGAACTCGCCGGCCCGCACGGTGAGATCGAGCGCGTCGACCGCCGGCCGGTCGAAACGCTTGGTTAACCCTCGCACTCCGAGTGCTGGCGAAACGGGCGTCATGATGCGGGGACGGTCCAGGTTGATGTCTGGTTGCGGACCATGGGCCGAAAAGCGTTTCGGCGCGGTGAATCGCAAGCCGCAAATCGCGGGCAATGCCGGAGAACGGCGGGCTGCGGCATTTCTGCGCAATTATGCCAGGCGGCGGGCACAGCGCTTGGTTGACTTTGGTTCATGCTTTGCGCTCAAATCGCCGCCGGACACAGGCAGCTTCCAGCGCTCCCGAAAAGAGGAGGGCGGACGCGGGATGCGACGAGCGATCGCCAAGAATCGCCGTGCATCGGGGAGGGAAAGCGATGCTGGACTTCGTTCAGCAGCTCGTCAGCGGCATTGCGCTCGGCTGCGTCTACGGCCTGATCGCGCTTGGCTTCGTGCTGGTTTACAAGGCAACCGAGGTCGTCAATTTCGCCCAGGGCGATCTGATGATGCTGGGCGGCTTCTTCGCCTTCACCTTCATCGGCATGCTCGGCCTCAATTACTGGATCGGCTTCGCCGGCGCGGTGGCTGCGATGGCGCTGTTCGGTATGCTGGCGGAGCGGCTGGTGGTGCGGCCGATCCTCGGCTATCCCCAGTTCTCCATCATCATGGCGACCATCGGGCTCGGTTATTTCCTGCGCTCGGTCGCCGGCATCATCTGGGGCACCGACGATTTCAAGATCGAGACGCCGTTCAGCCAGGGCGTCCTGCGCATCGGCAGCCTCGTGCTCGCCTACGACAAGCTGTCGGTGATCGCGGCGACGATCATCCTGTGCGCGCTGCTCTATCTGTTCTTCAACCGCACCACGCTCGGCACCGCGATGCGGGCGAGCTCGGAGAACATGCTGGCGGCCTATTACATGGGCATTCCCGTCAAGCGCGTGGTCTCGATCGTGTGGGCGATCTCGGCGGCTGTCGCCACCTGCGCCGGCGTGCTGCTGGCGCCGATCACCTTCATCCATTCCAATGTCGGCCTGGTGCTGGGATTGAAGGCGTTTCCGGCCGCCGTCCTCGGCGGCTTCGGATCGATCCCCGGCGCGGTGGTCGGTGGCGTGCTGATCGGGGTGATCGAGAGCATGGCGGGCTTCTACCTGCCGCAGGGGTGGAAGGACGTCGCGCCCTACATCGTGCTGCTCGCGGTGCTCTTGCTGAAGCCCGAAGGCCTGTTCGGCCTTCATGTGCGCAAGAAGGTTTGAGCGGCATGCGGTTCCTGTTCAAGACCGACTACGAAGACGACATCAAGCTGTTCCCGCATTCGGGTTACGTCTTCTCCTACGGCCTGTTGCTGGCGCTGCTCCTGATCGCGCCCCACGTGCTGTCGAGCTATCTGATGAGCCAGCTCGTCTTCGTCTGCATCTATGCGACAGTCGGCGTGGGCCTCTTGATCCTCACCGGCTTCACGGGGCAGGCGTCGCTGGGGCACGCGGCGTTTCTCGCCATCGGCGCCTACACAGCTGCCTATCTGCAGCAGTTCAACGTGCCATTTCCGGTCTATTTCCTGGCCGCAGGGCTGTTGACCGGCGTGGTCGGCGCGCTCGTCGGATTTCCGGCGCTGCGGCTGCAGGGCATCTATCTCGTCATCGCCACCATCTCCTTTGCCTTCATCGTCGAGGAGATCCTGGCGCGCTGGGAGAGCGTGACCCATGGCAATGAGGGCATGCGGGTCAAGACGCTCTATTTCCTCGGCACCGCGGTGCCGCGCGACGGGCCGACCTTCTACTATCTCTGCCTCGCGGTGCTGGTGCTGACCATCGTCGGTTCGCTGAATCTGCTGCGCTCGCCGACCGGCCGCGCCTTCGTTGCGATCCGCGACAGCGAGACGGCGGCCCGCAGCATGGGCATCAACGTCTCGCTCTACAAGGTGAAGTCGTTTGCGATCAGCGCCGCCATCACCGGCTTTGCCGGCGTCTTGTTCGCGCACAAGCTTTCCTTCATCAGCCCGGAAATGTTCACGCTGCAGCTCTCGATCGAGTTCATCATCGTGATCCTGATCGGCGGCACCTTCAGCCTGCATGGTGCGGTGCTAGGGGCGATCTTCCTGGTGATGATCGATCCGTTCCTGACTTACTTAAAGGACGACATGCCCGGCGTGATCGCAGGCCTCGCCGCGACCCTGGGCGCCGGCACCGAGCGCGCCGCGCATATCCAGGATGCAGTCGCGGCCTTTGCCTCCGCCAACGGCCTCAAGGGGGCGATCTACGGCATCATCATCGTGCTGTTCGTGCTGTTCGAGCCGCTCGGCCTTTACGGCCGCTGGCTGAAGATAAAGCTCTTCTTCCAGCTCTTTCCGCTCTACAAGCGCGCCACCTTCAAGCGGCAGAAGATCTACGTGAAATCGGAGCGGAACCGATGAGCTATTTCCGCGCCGACAATCTCTCGCTTCATTTCGGCGGCCTCAAGGCAGTCGATGCCGTGAGCTTCGCGGTCGAGAAGGGCGAGATTCTCTCGATCATCGGGCCGAACGGCGCGGGAAAAAGCTCGATCTTCAACCTGATCTCGCGCATCTATCCGCCGACCTCGGGAAAGATCTTCTTCGAGGACCAGGACATCACCGAGCAGCCGGCCTACGACATCGCCAAGCTCGGCATTGCCCGCACCTTTCAGAACATCGAACTGTTCGAGAATGCGACGGTGCTGAACAATCTCCTGGTCGGCCGTCATCGCCATTCCACCACGCAGCTCTGGCAGGAACTATTGTTCCTGCCGAGCGTGCGCGCGACAGAGAAGGTGCATCGCCGCCGCGTCGAACAGGTGATCGAATTCCTCGATCTCGAGCCTTACCGCGACAAGCTGATCTCCGGGCTTCCTTACGGTGTGCGCAAGGTGATCGAACTGGCCCGTGCGCTGTGCTCGGAGCCGAAGCTGATCCTGCTCGACGAGCCGTCGTCGGGGCTGAATGTGGAAGAGACCGACGACATGTCGTTCTGGATCCGCGACATGAAATCCGAGCTCGGCATTACCGTCCTGATGGTCGAGCACGATATGACATTGGTGAACCGCGTCTCCGATCGCGTCATCGCGCTGAACTATGGCCGGGTGCTGGCGATGGGCTCGCCTGCGGACGTGCAGCAGCATCCCGACGTCGTCGCGGCCTATCTCGGAGCGTGATGCCATGATCGCCACCGTCGTGCCCGAGACCATCCTGAAGCTCAGCAACATCGAGAGCTATTACGGGCCGATCATGGCGATCCGCGGCATCAGCCTGGAAGTGCCGCGCGGCAGGATCGTCACGCTGCTGGGCGCCAACGGCGCCGGCAAGACCACGGTGCTGAAGACGATCTCCGGCATCCTCGATCCGCAGAAGGGCTCGATCGAATTTCTGGGCAAGCCGATCCAGCGCATGGAGGCGGACAAGATCGTGCGGCTGGGCTTGAGCCATGTGCCGGAAGGGCGCGAGGTGTTTCCGTTCCTGTCGGTGCGCGAGAACCTGATGATGGGCGCTTATCCGCGAAAGGACCGCGACGGCGTCGCCGAGGATTTGAACCGCGTCTACGGCTATTTCCCGCGGCTGAAGGAGCGGATCGATCAGCCGGCCGGCCAGCTCTCCGGCGGCGAGCAGCAGATGCTCGCGATCGGGCGGGCGCTGATGAACCGGCCGACGCTGCTTCTCCTGGACGAACCATCGCTCGGGCTGTCACCGATCCTGGTGAAGGAGATCTTCACCATCATCCGCCGGGTCAATGAAGAGCAGGGCATGTCGATCCTGCTGGTCGAGCAGAACGCCAAGGTCGCGCTGGAGACGGCGCACTACGGCTATGTGCTGGAGATCGGCCGCATCGTGATGAACGACACCTGCGAACGGCTGATGCATTCCAAGGATATCCAGGAATTCTATCTCGGCGCCAAGGAGGCGGGTGCGCGGGGGGAGCGACGTTGGAAAAAGAAGAAAACATGGCGTTGAGAGGGACTTGGCGATAGATTGAAGGCCTGTCGCGGAAAGATCGGCGCAAAGCCGGCGGTCGCGACGGGCGAGGAGAGGAGGGAACGGGCATGGCCGGACCGGCGGTGCTGACGGTCGCCGACACGATCGCGAGGAGTTTTCTGCTGGCGGTGGAGACGCGTGGCGACAAGCCTGCGATCCGCGAGAAGAAGTTCGGCATCTGGCAGCCGACGAGCTGGCGCGAGTGGCTGCAGATTTCCAAGGACATCGCCTACGGCCTGCATGCCGTCGGTTTCCGCCCCGGTGATGTCGCCTCCATCATCGCCAACGCAGTGCCGGAATGGGTCTATGCCGATATGGGCATCCTCTGCGCCGGGGGCGTCTCGTCCGGCATCTACCCGACGGACTCACCGGCCCAGGTCGAATATCTCATCAATGATTCCCGCACCCGCGTCGTCTTCGCGGAAGACGAGGAGCAGCTCGACAAGCTGCTCGCCTGTCGCTCGCGCTGCCCGACACTGGAGCGGATCATCGTCTTCGACATGGAGGGCTTGAGCGGCTTCTCCGATCCCATGGTGATGTCGCTTGCCGAATTCACCGCGCTGGGCCGCAATCATGCGCAGGACAATGAGGCGCTGTGGGACGAGATGATCGGAAGCCGGAGCAGCGGCGATCTTGCGATCCTCGTCTATACCTCGGGCACTACGGGCCCGCCGAAAGGCGCGATGCATGCCAACCGCAGCGTGACGCATCAGATGCGCCACGCCAACGACCTCTACCCATCGACTGATCACGAGGAGCGGCTGGTGTTCCTGCCGCTCTGTCACGTCGCCGAGCGCGTCGGCGGCTATTACACCTCGGTCGCACTCGGATCAGTGATGAATTTTGCCGAAAGCCCCGAGACCGTGCCGGACAATCTGCGCGAAGTGCAGCCGACCGCCTTCCTCGCCGTGCCAAGGGTGTGGGAGAAATTCTACTCCGGTATCACGATCGCGCTGAAGGATGCGACCCCGTTCCAGAACTGGGTCTACCGCCGCGCGATGGCGATCGGCTATCGCATGACGGACTACCGGCTGGAAGGCGAGCAACCGCCGCTGCCACTACGCTTTGCCAACCAACTGGCCTATTGGCTGGTGTTCCGCAACATCCGCCGCATGCTCGGGCTCGACCGTTGCCGGATCGCGTTAACTGGCGCCGCGCCGATCGCACCTGACTTGATCCGCTGGTATCTCGCGCTCGGCATCGACATGTGCGAGGTCTATGGCCAGACCGAGAATTGCGGCGTCGCCACCATCATGCCGACCGAGCGCATCAAGCTCGGCTCAGTCGGCAAGGCCGCGCCCTGGGGCGAGGTGATGACCTGCCCCAAGGGCGAGATCCTGATCCGCGGCGACTTCCTGTTCATGGGCTATCTCAACCAACCTGAAAAGACGCTCGAGACCATCGACGCCAGGGGTTGGTTGCATACCGGCGATGTCGGCACGATCGACAATGAGGGCTACGTCAAGATCACCGACCGGATGAAGGACATCATCATCACGTCCGGCGGCAAGAACATCACGCCCTCGGAAATCGAGAACCAGCTCAAATTCTCGCCCTATGTTTCGGATGCGGTGGTGATCGGCGACAAGCGGCCTTACCTGACCTGCCTCGTGATGATCGACCAGGAGAATGTCGAGAAATACGCCCAGGATCATGACATCCCCTTCACCAATTACGCGAGCCTGTGCCGAGCGGCGGAGATCCAGGATCTGATCCACCGCGAGATCGAGGCCGTAAATGTCAATTTCGCGCGCGTCGAGACCATCAAGAAATTCTATCTGATCGAGCGCCAGCTCACGCCCGAGGATGAGGAGTTGACGCCGACCATGAAGCTGAAGCGCAGCTTCGTGAACAAGCGTTACGCCGTCGAGATCGAAGCGATGTACGGCGAACGCGCGGTTGCCTAGGCGAAGTCATAAGAACGCGAAGGGAGCCCAAAGGCCCGGTCCTTCGCTCGATATGGGCCACGGAGAGGAGGATCATTTATGTCGAAAGCATTCAGGGCATTGAGCCTTGCGGTGGGTGCGCTGGCACTGACCCACCTGCCGGCGTCAGCGCAAACCAAAGTCACCAATGAAGGCATCTCGGCGAACGAGATCGTCATCGGCACCCATCAGGACCTGTCCGGTCCGATCAAGGTCTGGGGCGTGCCGGTCTCCAACGGCATGAAGATGGCGGTGGAGGAGATCAACGCCGCCGGCGGCATCAACGGCCGCAAGATCAAGATGATCCTCGAGGATAATGGCTACGATCCGAAGAAGGCGGTGCTGGCCTCGCAGAAGATGGTCGAGCGCGACAAGATCTTCGCGATGATCGGCCCGATGGGCTCGCCGACCGTGCTGGCCGCGCAGGACGTGCTGTTCGACGCCGGCGTGCTCCAGCTGTTCCCGCTGACGGCGGCCGAATTCACCTTCAAGTTCGATCCGAGCAAGCCGCAGGAGCGGCTGAAGTTCAACAACCTGCTGCCTTATGTGGAAAGCACGCGCGCCGCGCTCAAATATATGGTCGAGCTGAAGAACCCGAAGAAGCCCTGCATCATGCATCAGGATGACGAGTACGGCAAAAACGTGCTCGACGGCTTCACCCAGCAGCTTACCGCGATGAAGCTGCAGCCGGCCTCGATCACGAGCTACAAGCGCGGCGCCTCCGACTTCAGCGCCCAGGTCGCCAAGATGAAATCGGACGGCTGCGATCTCGTCGTGCTCGGCACCGTGATCCGTGAGACCATCGGCGCAATGAGCGAAGCCAAGAAGCTCGGCTGGGACGTGACCTTCCTCGGCGCGACACCGACCAACGTGCTCGAAGTGCCGGCGCTCGGCAAGGAAGCGGTGGAGGGCCTCTATGCGGCGTCCGGATTCGAGATTCCTTATGAGGACACCGCCAAGGGCAAGGTGAAGGACTGGCTCGTCAACTACAAGAAAATGTTCGGGACCGATGCCAACACGCAGGCGATCATCGGCTACAACGCGGTGATGACGTTTGCCTTCTATGCGCAGCAGGCGGGCAAGGAGTTGACCGGCCAGAAGATGCTGGATTCGCTCGAGTCAGGCGAAAAGTTCCTCGACATCTTCAGTTCGCCGCCGACCAAGTTCTCCAAGACCGACCACCTCGCCAACACCATTACCCAGGTGCAGCAGATCAAGAACGGCCGCTGGGTGCTGACGAAGGACAGCCTGTCGTTCTGAGGGGGGCGTAAGCGAAGCGAAGCAATCCATGCCGCCACGGGCGGAGAGATGGATTGCTTCGTCGCTGCGCTCCTCGCAATGACAGTGGTTAGTGCAGCGCGGCCTCGGCCACTAACGGCATGTCGGTGTAACGTCGCACACCGGCCTCATCGATCACGAAGGTCGAGCGGTAGTTCCTGACGTCGCTATCGGCGACCATCATCATGCGGCGGTTGTCCAGCGTCAGCCACTGGTCGTCGAGCCGGGCAGCCGTCACCGCATGATCCTCGCCACGCAACGTGTCATGCATGATCACGATCCGCAGGTCCTCCGCCGCCATGCCGGCCAGACGCAGCGCGACGAATTTGGCGATGGCGTAGTCCTCGCAATCACCGGCGCCGTTCGCAAAGGTCATCAGCGGCGAAGCCCAGACGTCGATTGCGCCATATTGCACGAGGTCGTCCGCGGGCCTGATCGCGAGATTGACAGCGCGGTTGACTTCGCCGAGCCGGCCGCGGCCGTCGCGAACCTTCGCGTCGTCGACGACGGCAAGAAATTTCAGCGCGGCGGGCGAGACGCAGCCGTCGCGGTCGCCCTCGCATAGCGCAAGCTGCACCAGATCATCGGCGAGCCGCCGCTGCAGGCCGAGCCATTTGTCGCGCAATCCGCCTTCTGAGAGGATGGCGGTCGCGCGCCCGAACGGCTCGATCGATTTCTTGATCAGGACCGCGCCCCCAGGCGACAGCAGCGTCCCCGCGCTGACCTGTGCCGCCGGTGCAAGCCAAAGCAGGCCAAAGGCCAGCATGAGCGCGCGTAGCGCGCCCGAACAACCGAATATTCCCATTTGACACCCCCTGTCCGGGCATCGGCGGCGTTCGCCAGCGCGTGACCGGATCGTTTCGTGGGGAGAGGATTGCGCGAGCGCGCTTGCGATCTGTTTAAGGAGGGACGACTGGGCCCGTAGAAATGCGGAAGACGCTGAAGCCGGTCTCGCCAAACCTTCGAAAATTTTATCGACCTCGCTAATCCCCAGAGTCGAACCTTCTTGGGGGTGGCGATGTCTTATCCTTGATGTCTGCTTAACAGGCAGACGACCTTTCTGCGCGTATGGCTAACGAGGGCAGCTCTTCAGTCGATCCGTAATCTACATCACATCGGTCGCCCGAACGGCGGTGTAGCTTCGACCGGCTGGCCGGCAGTCAAAATATCCTTCCACATCAATAAGTAATTGAATTCCCTTCAACTTTCCACGAATTAAAGGGGGCGGCATGCGCTCTTCGGGCAACGACTTGCGTCAGATGAAATCTGCTTCGCGCCAGGCTGGACGAAGATTTCCCGACCATGCTGCCAATTGGCCTCGCACCCGGTGCGTGCTTTCACATGGTTTCTGCTAATGCTATGTAGGTTTGTCTGACGAAATTTGCATTTTTATTAACTATTTCTGGTGGGGGCATTGAAGTACGCCGACAAAGTTGCGTCGAGTGGGCTGGGGTCTCTTTCCAACGCGCATATCGATCTTGATTCGTTTGCGTTCCGCGCTGGCCACGCGGACAGTTTTACTGTCCCCGACGCGCATCTTCTGTTCTCCGGCAACTTCCACAAATCCGGCAACGATCTCGTCATCACCGACGAGCTGCATCGCGTGGTGGTGCCGAACTACTTCCACGGCGACAAGCGGCCGACGCTGGTGTCGCCCAATGGCGCGCCGCTTGATGCAAAAGTCGTCGATGCGCTGACCGGCCACACCGCCTACGCGCAGGCCGCTGGTGCGCCGGCGGCAAAGCTGGTCGGCCACATCGCCAAGCTGACCGGCAGTGCCAGCGTGGTGCGCAACGGCGTCACCGTCGAATTGCAGAACGGCGACGCGGTCTATCAGAGCGACGTGGTGCAGACCGGCAGCGGCTCCACGCTCGGGCTCGTCTTGAACGACGGCACCACGTTCAACCTCAGTGCCAATGCGCGGCTGATGCTGAACGACCTCACCTTTGACGCGACCAGCAATTCGAACTCGTCGCTGATCACGCTGGTGCAGGGCGCTGCGAGCTTCGTTGCCGGCCAGGTTGCCAAGACCGGTGACATGAAGGTCGCAACCCCGATCGCGACCATGGGCATTCGCGGCACCGCTGTCATCCTCGATATCTCCGCGGCTGACGGCGCGGTGACGATCTCGGTGATCGATCAGCAGGACAACCAGGTCCATGCGGTCCAGGTTTACAACACGCGCGGCGATCTGATCGGCACGGTGACCAGCAATGGCAGCGTCCTGACGCTGACGCCGACCACGACGTTCGACCTGATCTCGCGGCAGAGCGACAAGACGCCGGCGCAGATCGCGCAGGAATTCGCGACCTTCCAGGCGGTGCTCAACACCTACGACATCCAGAAGGCGATCGACCCGAACCTGCCGCAGCACACCGAGAACAACGCCAACCCGCAGACGAAATTCGCCAACATCGGCAGCTCGACCTCGCCCAATTCGCCGGGAACCGAATTCCGCTCGGCGCTCAACACGCACGTCACCAACATTGGTAACACCGGCAACAGCCAGACCTTTTCCGTCCTGATGGGAACGGACAACGGACTCGGCTTCGGCGGTACGTCAAATCAGGCATTGCTGGATCAGGGCTTCCCGGCGCAGCAGAACAACCAGTCCACCCAGCCCACCGGGCCGCAGCCGTCGATCCCGTTCGTCGTCAATCCGCCAACGGTTACCCGGATATCCACCACCAGCACAGGCGATCATTTCGGGCCGGTGATGAGCGCCGACGGACAATTCGTCACTTATGACCCCGACGGCGTCATCTATCTGTTCGACCGTGCGACCGGTGTCACCATCGTGATCTCGCCCCCCGGGGGCGTCTATGGTTCGCCGACCATCAGCTCGGATGGTCACTCCATCGTCTATCAAAGCTCCAGCGGCGTCATCTTCCTCTACAACAACGATCCATCTTCGGCGCAGTACCATACGACGATACAGATCGGCGTGGGCACGTCGCCTGCGGTCAGCGGCGACGGCAACAGGATCGCGGTCGAGAACGGCGGCAATATCGTCGTCTACGATCGGCAGGGACACGTCCTCACCACGATCACGCCCGCCGATGCCGGCGCCGGCGGATCATTGCTGAAGCCGGCGATCAGCGCCGATGGCCATGTTGTTGCGTTCTGGGGAGCCGACCCCGGAGGCAGCTCGGGCCATCTCTACGTCTATGATCGTTCGACCGGGGTTATCAGTGCGATCGCGGACACCTCGCAGGTGGCCGGCGCGAGCGCTGCCTCGCTCAGCGCCGACGGCCGCTACGTCGTCTATCAAAGCGCCGATGCGAACGGGCACTCGGAAATCTATCTCTACGACCTGCAGACCCACCAGATCGTCTTCCACACCTCGAACCCGAGCGGCGGCAGCTACAACCCCGTCATCAGCCCCGACGGCCATTTCATCATCTTCGCGAGCGACGCCGCGCTGACGTCGAACGACCACAACTCGGTTGCCGATACCTATGTGGTCAATCTCACCGATCCTGCTCATCCGAAGATCACGCTGGTCTCGACCGCGGCCGATGGGGCGTCGGGTAACGCTGCCTCGAACCTCGGCGCAACCATCAGCGCGGGTGGCCTGTTCATCGCCTTCGGCAGCAACGCATCGAATCTTTCCACCGCGGACGGGCCTGGCGGCGACATTTTCGTGGTCGATCCGAGTTCCGGCCGCAACGCGATCGTCGAGCAGACTGCCAATTCGGGGGCGGTCCTCACGACCAACGGAAAAGTCGGCATCACCGGGGGAATCAACGGCGTCTCGCTCACCGTCACCGACGCAGCAGGCAATCCGACCGGTCTCCTGCACGTAAGCTTCAGCGCCGACGGCAATTTCGTGAACTGGGCGTTCGCCGAGAACAAATCGGATTTTGCCTCGCTGGCCTATGGCGACACGGCGACCCAGCAATTCCTGATCAAGCTCACCTATAACGGCGGTACGACGACGATCCCGATCACGATCGGCGTCCACAATGCCATTCCGCCGACCATCCCGGTGGCGGACACGCCGCCGGTCGTCCACGATGCCACGCTCGCGGTGTCCGAGGGCGGGGTGGTGGTGCTGACGCCGGCGAATATCAACGTTACAGACCTCGACGATTCCTCCTTCACCTTCACGGTCACCAATGTCACGCATGGCAAATTCCAGGTGTTGGGCGGTGAAGGTTGGGTTGCTGCCGCCAGTTTCACATCGGCCGATCTCGCCGCCGGCCACGTCCGCTTCGTTCACGACGGCGGCGAGGCCGCGCCGACCTTCTCGATCCAGGCCAGCGACGGAGAGATGCTCTCCAATGTGAAGGCGGGCAGCATTGCTTTCACCAATGTCAACGATGCGCCGACGTTGGCGGACGGAACGGTGACGGATGGCGTGATCGACGTGGCCGTCTCAAATAGCCATGTCAGCCCGGAGGTTGCCGCAAAGCTTCTGGGGACGGGCCTGATCAAGGACCTTCCTGGCGCGGAGGGTTATGGGGCGCTGGCGCTCGACCACGGCGATGACAATTCCTCCGGACCCATCGACATCAAGTCGGTGTTCGGCGCGAATGGCATCAATTTCTTTGGCCATCAATACACCTCGCTCTATATCAACAATAACGGCAACATCACCTTCGGATCGCCGACCGGCGCCTATACGCCGAGTGTGATCGATGCCGGCTTCGGCAATCCGATCATCGCGGTGTTCTGGGCCGACGTCGATACCCGCGGCCACGGCAACGTCTATTACGATCTCGACGTGGCCGACGGCATCATGACCATCACCTGGGATGATGTCGGCTATTACAATCAGCGAACCGACAAACTGAATTCGTTTCAGCTGGTCCTTATCAGCGAAGGCAACGGCAATTTCGACATCCAGTATCGCTACGGCGATATCGACTGGACGACCGGTGACGCCAGCGGCGGCTCGGACGGTCTTGGCGGCACCCCCGCGCGCGCCGGTTACTCGGCCGGCGACGGCACGCATTACTACGAGCTGCCGCAGTCCGGAAATCAGGACGCGCTGCTCACCCTTCCGACCACCGACGGCAATACCGGCATCGATGGCGTCGATCAGTTCGAGGTGCACAACGGCGAGGTGGGCCTCTCCGCTACCGGCACAATCAATTTCGCCGATCCCGACCTCAACGATGTCCATACCGCCACCAGCACCTATACCGGCAATGGCACTGCGCTGGGGACGCTGACCCTGGTCAAGCAGTCCGACATCGGCGGCGTCGGCGGCCAATTCGTCTGGACCTACACCGCCGATCCGGCAGCGGTGCGGCAGGCGCTCGATGGCCTGCCGGGTCACAGCAAGGTCGAGACCTTCAACGTCGTGATCAGCGATGGCCACGGCGGCACGCTCACCCAGACCGTATCAGTCACGCTGAACGAGACCGGCAACCACGCGCCGGTGGTCTCGGGCGCCGTCACCGGTTCAGCGACGGAAGATGGCAGCCCAAGCACGCTCAACGCGCTCGCCAACGCGTCCGACTCCGACCAGGATACGCTGGCGGTCGTCGACGTTCCGACGCAGTTGCCGGCCGGCGTGTACTACAATGTCGACACGCATTCCTTCACGCTCGATCCGAGCGTTGCCGCCTACCAGCATCTGGCCGAAGGCGAACACACGACGGTGACGGTCAACTATGGCGTCTCCGACGGCCACGTCACCATGCCGGCCTCGGTATCATGGACGATCACCGGTATCGACGATGCTCCGGTCGCGACGCCGGTGACATTGGCGAACGGCACCGAAGACGCGTCCTACGTCATCCACGCCACCGATATCCTGCCCAGCGTCAGCGACGTCGACGGCCCGTCGCTGTCGATCACCGGCCTCAGCATTGCCAGCGGCAGCGGCAGCCTCGTCACCAATCAGGACGGCACATGGACCTACACGCCTGAGGAGGGCTATGCCGGTCCGGTCAGCTTCGCCTACACCGCTTCCGATGGGACGCTGAGCGCGAGCTCGACCGCAAACTTGACCCTCGGTGAGAAGGAATTCACGCCGGTTACCGTCACCGTGCACTCGCTCGCCGGTTATGACTTCAGCACGTTCTATGATGACTTCGCGGCGAGCCAGCCCGTCGCTGGTGACGGCACCAGCGCTTTCGTTTTCAACGACGCCAAAGACATCATTTTCAAGATGGTCATCAGCGGCTTCAGCCCTGATCAGCAGACGGGCTCCATCTCCTATGTCATCGACGAGATCGATATTTTCGGCACGACAGATCCTGCCCAGGCCACACAGGCGCATCTTCTGGTCAGTACCCATGGCTGGAACATCAATGTCCATGCCGTCGTCGGTGCCCCCGGTCCAGGTGCTCCGTCCGATCCGGGCCAGTCTGCCGGAACAGGCACGCTCAGCGACATCGCCGTTGCCTTCAACTATGTCGGCAGCGTCGGCCCAGACGTGTTCCTGGCCAGCGATCATCCCGATGTCTTCAACGGCTTCGGCGGCCCGTCAGGCCCGACCGATCCGGGCAGCGACACCGTGGACTACTCGCACGCGAGCGGTCCCGTCAGCGTCAACCTGCTCACCGGCGCTACGGCGGGCACCGCGGCGCAAGGCGATCTCTTCACCTCGATCGAGAACCTGCGCGGCACCGCTTTCGACGACACGCTGACCGGCGACGGCCACAACAACATCCTCTCCGGCGGTGCCGGCAACGACACGCTGTTCGGTGGTGCCGGCAACGACACGTTCGTTTTCAAGCAGAATGCCATCGGCCACGACACGATCGGCGATTTCACGCCGGGCCAGGACAAGATCGAGCTGGACTACGCAGCGTTCGATCCGACCTCTCAGGAGAGCTCCAATGCCTGGCTCCAGGATCACGTCACGGCCGCGCCGAACGGCCATGACCTGCAGATCGACCTCGACGGCAACGATCACAACACGATCCTGCTGAAGAACGTCACGCTGGGCCAATTGCATGCCAACGACTTCATCCTGCCTCCGGGGTAGCGTCTGACCGAGCCGGCCCGCACGCCTGGGTGCACTGCACCCTTGGAAACTCCCGGCGTGAACAATCGACGCGGGCGTGATATCGAGACGGTATGAGGCGGCTGAAGGCATTGCGAAGGTGGTTCAAGCGGCGCTTCGGCTACGCGCGGCTCGCCTGCCTTGCGCTGTTGATCGGCTTTGCCGCGCTCAGGGTGCTCGATCCGCCTGCGGTCGCGGAACTTCGGGTCAGGACCTTTGACGGTTTCCAGGTCATCGAGCCCCGGGTCAAGACGATCAGGCCGGTCACCATCGTCGATATCGACGAAAAAAGCCTCTCCGAACTCGGCCAGTTTCCCTGGCCGCGCACGCGGATCGCCGATCTGGTCACCAACCTGACCCATCTCGGCGCGGTCGTGATCGCTTTCGACATCGTGTTCTCCGAGCCCGACCGGCTCAACCCGGATGCCGCCGCAGAGACCATTCGCAATCTCGATGAGGAGACCAAGGCGAAGCTGCGGGCGCTGCCGACCAACGACCAGATCCTGGCAGGTGCGATGAGCAAGTCGCGCGTGGTGCTGGGCGCGTCCGGCCTGCCGTTCGTGATCGCAGAGTTCGACAAGTCGCTGCCGCTGACGCCGCTTGCGATGAAGGGCGAGGAGCCGCAGCCTTTCATGTTCGATTTCCCCGGCCTGCTGCGCAATGTCCATGTGCTGGAGGCGGCCGCCGCCGGCCGTGGCCTGTTCACGATCAGGCCCGAGCGCGACGGCATCGTCCGCCGCGTGCCGATGATCATGTTGGCGCAAGGCGTCACCATGCCGTCGCTGAGTTTCGAGGTGCTGCGGGTGGCGACCGGCTCCGGCACCGTGCTGATCGACACCGACGAGGCCGGCATCAAGAGCCTGGCGCTCCGCGGCTTGCGGATCCCGACCGACCACAACGGCCAGCTCTGGGTGCATTTCGCCCAGGCCGACCCCTCGATCTATGTCTCGGCGGTCGACGTGCTGCACGGGCGGGTGCCGCCGGAGAAGGTCCAGGGCAAGCTGGTCCTGATCGGCACCTCGTCGGTCGGGCTCAACGACATCAAGACCACGCCGGTCACGCCGGCGATGCCCGGCGTCGAGGTCCATGCCCAGGTGCTCGAGAGCGCGCTGAGCGGGGCCAGCGTATCGCAGCCCAACTACGGGATCGCATTCGAGTTCGGGACCGCACTGATATTCGGCCTGCTCGTGATCGCGTTCGCTCCGCTGTTCGGGCCGATCACGCTGGTCGGCCTCGGCGCGATGTTCGCGACCGCGCTGATCGGCACCTCCTGGTACTTCTACACGCAGCACCGCCTGCTGATCGATTTCACCTATCCTTTGATGTCGACCACGGCGATCTATCTCGCGCTGATCTTCTCGAGCTTCGTCCGCGAGCAGCAGCAGCGGAAGCAAATTCGCGGCGCCTTTGCGCAGTACATGTCGCCCGCGCTGGTCGAGCAACTCGCGCAGTCACCGGAAAAGCTCGTGCTCGGCGGCGAGGAGCGCGAGATGACCATCATGTTCTCGGACGTCCGCGGCTTCACCACGATCTCGGAATCCTACAAGCGCGACCCGCAGGGACTGACCGCCCTGATGAACCGCTTCCTGACGCCGCTCACCAACGCGATCCTCGCCCGCAAGGGAACGATCGACAAATATATGGGCGATGCGATCATGGCGTTCTGGAACGCGCCGCTCGACGACAAGGAGCACGAAATCAACGCCTGCTCGGCGGCGATTGACATGCTCGAGCGCATCGACGAGCTCAACAAGCTGCGCAAGGACGAGGCGGATGCGGGCGGCCACGTCTACATCCCGCTCAATGTCGGCATCGGCCTCAACACCGGCGTTTGCGTGGTCGGCAACATGGGCTCCGACCTGCGTTTCGACTATTCGGTGCTCGGCGACAGCGTCAATCTCGCTTCGCGCCTCGAGGGGCAGTCCAAGGAATACGGTTTCCCGATCATCGTTGGATCGAAGACCGCGCTTGCCGCGAAGGAGAAGTTCGCGATCCTCGAGCTCGACTTCATCATGGTCAAGGGCAAGAAGGAGCCGGAGGTGATCTACGCGATCGCCGGCCGCGAGGACGCCGCGCAGTCCGGCCGCTTCCAGCGCCTGCGCAATCTCACGATCGAGATGCTGGCCTGCTACCGCGGCCGCGATTGGGAAGGTGCGCTAGCCACCATCGAGCGCGGCCGCAAGACCGACGAGGGCCTCGTGCTGGAACGGCTGTACAATCTCTATGAGGCGCGCATCCGGCATTTTCTCGAGAACCCGCCGCCTGAGGACTGGAACGGCGCGTTTGCGCTGCTGACGAAGTGAGTTCAGCGAATTTGTAGGGTAGGCAAAGCGCAGCGTGCCCAGCATCCAGAGCGGAGTGTTGGATGGCGGGCACGGCGCGAAGAGCGCCTTTGCCCACCCTGCGAAGCTTGGTTAGCCCGTCATTGCGAGGAGCGTAGCGACGAAGCAATCCACGCCTCCACAAGTGGAAAATGGATTGCTTCGCTTCGTTCGCAATGACGCGGAGAGACGCGTGAATTACTGCAGCCCGATCTGCGTCAGGTCCTGGAACCAGTGCTGCGCCTGCACGAAGGTCTTGACCTTGGGCGAGAGCGCATGCGGGTTGGTGTCGTGCACCACCCACACCAGCACGGCGTCGTCGACGATCAGTGCATGCGCCTGCGCCAAGAGTTCGTCCTGCTTGGTGGTGTCGAAGGTCTGCTTGGCCTCGTCGATCAGCGCATCGACCTTCGGGTTCTTGTAGCCGCCCCAGTTGACGCCGACAGGCGCGATTTGGCCGGAGTGGAAGAAGCGCACGATCGCGTAAAGCGGGTCCGAGGTCACATAGGCGATGTTGTTGGCGGTGATGCCGGCGTTCATCTCGTCGGCTGCGCCCTTGCGCCAATGTGTATAGAGAGTCTCGAGCTCGACCACCTTGAACTCGACGTCGATGCCGATCTCCTTGAAGCTCTGCTGCAGGAATTCGTTCATCGGCAGCGACAGCATCTGTCCGGTGCCGCCCTGGGCGATGATGAAGGTCGTCTTCAGCGGCTTCTCCTTGGAGTAGCCGGCTTCCTGCACCAGCTTCTTGGCCGCGGCGAGATCATATTTGATGTCGAAGGTCGGCTTGCCGAACCACGGGCTCGACGGGTCCACCTGGCCCTTGGCAGGTTTCGCCAGTCCATTCATCAGCCCGACCACGGCATCGCGATCGATCGCGAGGTTCAGCGCCTTGCGCAGGCGGATGTCGGTCCAGGGCGAGCCGGGCAGCACGCTCAGATGATAGTTCCAGACATGCGGGGTGACGTTGTCGACGATCTTCATGCCGGCGGCCTTGAGCTGCGGCACGGCATCCGGCGCCGGCGTCTCGATCAGGTGGACCTGCCCTGCGAGCAGCGCGTTGGTGCGCGTCAATGCCTCCGGCATCGGGATCAGCACCATCTTGTCGACCTTGGGGATCCGCTTCTTGTTCCAGTAGTCCTCGTTCTTGGTGAGCTCGGCGAGTTCACGCGGCACGAGCTTGGTCAATTTGAACGGCCCGGTGCCGGAGGGCTGGCTCGCGAACTTGTCCCAGTCCTTGCCGAGCTTTTCATATTGCGCCGGGCTCGAGACCAGGAACCAGAGCATCTGGTACGGGAAGAAGGAGTCGACCGTCTTGGTCGTGATCTCCACGGTGAAATCGTCGATCTTGGCGTAGCTCGCGACCGAGGGCAGGCGGGTCTTCACCTGCGCGCTCTGCCGCTTGTCGAATTGCGGTGCCTTGTCGTTCAGCACCTTGTCGAGATTCCAGATCACGGCGTCGGCGTTGAAGTCGCTGCCGTCATGGAACTTGACGCCCTTGCGCAGCGTGAAGCGCCACTTGGTCTTGTCCTTGTCGTCGACCTTCCATTCCGTGGCGAGGCCCGGCACCAGTTTGCCCGGCCGGTCGGCGACATCCATCTCCCAGGCGACCAGCGGATCGTAGATCGTATACGCGGTGAATTGATAAGCGCCGGCGCCGCGGTCGGGCTGACCGGTCGTGAGCGGGATATCCGCCATCGAGATTCCGTAGCGCACCACGGTTTCGGCTTGCGCCGGCCTGCTGCTCCAGCCTGCACCGATGGCAAACGCCAAAGCAGCTACGAGAATCGAATATCGGGTGCGCATGTTACCAAAGCTCCGTTGACGTATTCCGAATACCGGATGCCAACCAAGCAAGCTTGATGCCAGAATAGGCACATCTTTCCGTCCCATGGCACGGACTGAGAAGAATCGACGCATCCCAGGGTGATTTTCCGCAGAACTATTCCCCTTGGCACAGGCATTGCATACGATTGCCCAACAATTAATCACCCGAAGTTGAAGAAGGGACGTTTGCGATGCGTACTGTGAAAACCAAAGCGATGGCGCTGGCTGCGGCGCTGGCGATTGCGATGGCGGGCCTGCCGCTCGCAGCCGGCGCCGAAACGGTGCTGCGCATCGGCATGACCGCTGCCGATATTCCGCGCACGCTCGGGCAGCCCGACCAAGGCTTCGAAGGCAACCGTTTCACTGGGCTCACGATGTACGACGCGCTGACGATGTGGGACCTGTCGTCAGCCGACAAGGCGAGCGTCGTGATTCCCGGCCTTGCGACCGAGTGGAAGGTCGAGGACGCCGACAAGAAGAAATGGACCTTCAAGCTGCGCCCCGGCGTCACCTTCCATGACGGCTCGCCGTTCAATGCCGATGCCGTTGTCTGGAATGTCGACAAGGTGCTCAAGCAGGATGCACCGCAGTTCGATCCGAGCCAGGTCGGCGTCACCGCCTCGCGCATGCCGACGCTGGCCTCGGCCCGCAAGATCGACGACATGACCGTCGAACTCACCACCAAGGAGCCGGACAGCTTCCTGCCGATCAACCTGACCAATCTATTCATGGCCAGCCCGGCAAAGTGGCAGAAGTTCTATGACACCGCCGAAGGCGCCGACGCCAAGGCGAAATCGCAGGCCGCCTGGGCGGCTTTCGCCAAGGATGCCTCCGGCACCGGCCCGTGGAAGATGACGAAATTCACGCCGCGCGAGCGGCTCGAACTGGCCAGGAACGCCGCCTATTGGGACAAGGCGCGCGTTCCGAAGGTCGACAGGATGGTGCTGCTGCCGATGCCGGAAGCCAATGCGCGCACCGCCGCGCTGCTCTCCGGCCAGGTCGATTGGGTCGAGGCGCCGGCGCCGGACGCGCTGCCCGAGATCAAGCAGCGTGGTTTTGTTCTCTACTCCAATGAAGAGCCGCATGTCTGGCCCTGGCAGTTTTCCCGCGTCGAGGGCTCACCGTGGAACGACATCCGCGTCCGCAAGGCCGCCAATCTTTGTGTCGATCGCGAAGGCCTGCGCGACGGCCTGCTCGCCGGGTTGATGGTGCCGGCGACCGGCACGTTCGAGCCGGGCCATCCGTGGCGCGGCAATCCGACCTTCCAGATCAAGTATGACAAGCCCGCCGCGCAGAAGCTGATGCAGGAAGCGGGCTTTGGTCCGAACAAGAAGCTAACGGTGAAGATCCAGACGTCTGCATCAGGTTCAGGCCAGATGCTGCCGTTGCCGATGAACGAATATCTGCAGCAGGCGCTCGCCGAATGCTATTTCGATGTGCAGCTCGACGTGATCGAATGGAACACGCTGTTCACCAATTGGCGGCGCGGTGCCAAGGACCCGACCGCCAATGGTGCGAACGCCACCAACGTCACCTATGCGGCGATGGATCCGTTCTTTGCGCTGGTGCGCTTCCTGCAGTCGTCGATGGCGCCGCCGGTGTCGAACAATTGGGGCTATATCAACAACCCCAAATTCGATGAACTCGTGACCAAGGCCCGCCAGAGCTTCGATCCCGCCGCACGCGATGCGGCGCTCGCTGAGCTCCATGCGGCCTCCGTCGACGACGCGGCATTCCTTTACGTCGCGCACGACGTCGCCCCGCGCGCGATGAGCCCGAAGGTCAAGGGTTTCGTGCAACCGAAGAGCTGGTTCGTCGACTTCTCGCCGATCTCGATGACGCAGTAAGCCCAATCTGCTGCTCACCCTCTCCCCTTCCGGGAGAGGGTGGCTTCGCGGAACGCGAAGCCGGGTGAGGGGTCTGCCTCCGCGGATCGAGGCCTCTCCTTCGAGCATTGGTGTCCGCGGATAGAACCCCTCATCCGGCGCGCATTGCGCGCCACCTTCTCCCACAAGGGGAGAAGGGAAGTAGAGAGTCGCTCGTGCTTGCCTATATCGCCAGACGCATCGTCTATGTGATCCCGATCGTCATCAGCGTCGCGCTGGTATGTTTCCTGCTCGTGCACATCACGCCCGGTGATCCGCTGGTCGCGGTGCTGCCGGCCGATGCCTCGCAGGAGCTGGCGCAGCAATTGCGCACCGCCTATGGCTTCGACCGTCCGCTGCCGGTGCAGTTCGGGCTGTGGCTGTGGCGCGCTGTGCATGGTGATCTCGGCAATTCGATCGCGACGGGCCGGCCCGTGCTGTCGGAGGTGATGCGCGCGGTCAGCAACACTGTGATGCTCGCGATCTTTGCCGCGCTGATCGGCTTCACGCTCGGGCTGCTGTTCGGGTTGATCGCCGGCTATTTCCGCGACAGCTGGATCGACAAGCTTGCGACTTCCTTTGCGATCGCCGGCGTCTCGGTGCCGCATTACTGGCTTGGCATGGTGCTGGTGATCATCTTCTCGGTGCAGCTCAACTGGCTGCCCGCGGTCGGCGCCGGTCCCGGCGGCTCCGGCGCGTGGGCGTGGGACTGGGATCACCTCCGCTACCTGATTTTGCCCGCGGTCACGAGCTCGGTGATCCCGATGGGCATCGTCACCCGCACGGTGCGGGCGCTGACCGGCGATATCCTGTCGCAGGATTTCGTCGAAGCCTTGCGCGCCAAGGGCCTGCGCGAGACCAACGTCTTCCGCCACGTCGTCAAGAACGCGGCGCCCACCGCGCTCGCGGTGATGGGATTGCAACTCGGCTACATGCTCGGCGGCTCGATCCTGATCGAGACCGTGTTCTCCTGGCCGGGCTCGGGACTGCTGTTGAACTCCGCGATCTTCCAGCGCGACCTGCCGCTGCTGCAGGGCACGATCCTGGTGCTGGCGCTGTTCTTCGTGCTGCTCAACCTCCTGGTCGACATCGCGCAGGCCGCCATCGATCCGCGGATCAAGCGAGGCTAATGCGATGATGAGAATGGATCGAGTGCCAATCAAGACGGAAACTGCGCCCCCTCTCCCGCTTGCGGGAGAGGGTTGGGGTGAGGGTGCTTCCGCGATGGGACTATACGTGTGGAGAGAGCCCTCACCCGGCGCGTCGCGCCGACCTCTCCCGCAAGCGGGAGAGGTGAAATGAGCACGATCACCGATCTCGCACTGCAAGCCGCTCCCGCGACCAAGGCGCGCGGCTATTGGGCCACCGTTGCCCGCCGCATCACGCGCGACAAGGTCAGCATGGCCTGCGCGCTCATTCTGATCCTGATCTTTGCGTCGGCACTGTTCGCGCCATGGCTCGGGCTCGCCGATCCCTACCAGGGCTCGATGATCCGCCGCCTGCGCCACATCGGAACGCCAGGCTATCTGCTCGGCACCGACGAGCTCGGCCGCGATATGCTGTCGCGTCTCATTTATGGCGGACGGCTGTCGCTGATCGTCGGGATCCTGCCGGTCATCCTTGCCTTCGTGATCGGTACCGGGCTTGGACTGGTTGCCGGCTATGTCGGCGGCAAGCTCAATACCGCGATCATGCGCACCATCGACGTGTTCTACGCCTTCCCGTCGGTGCTCCTGGCGATCGCGATCTCCGGCGCGCTGGGCGCTGGTATCGTCAACTCCATCGTGTCGCTCACCGTCGTGTTCGTGCCGCAGATCACCCGCGTTGCGGAAAGCGTCACGACCGGCGTGCGCAACATGGACTTCGTCGAAGCCGCGCGCGCCTCCGGTGCGGGTCCGCTCACCATCATGCGCGTGCACATGCTCGGCAACGTGCTGGGCCCGATCTTCGTCTACGCCACCGGCCTGATCTCGGTGTCGATGATCCTTGCTGCGGGCCTTTCGTTCCTCGGTCTCGGCACCAAGCCGCCGGAACCGGAATGGGGCCTGATGCTGAACACGCTGCGTACCGCGATCTACGTCAATCCCTGGGTCGCGGCGCTCCCGGGCGTGATGATCTTCGCGGTCTCGATCTGCTTCAACCTTCTGAGCGACGGCATGCGCAGCGCCATGGACATCCGGAACTGAGCGATGAGTTTGACCACAGCTATCTCCGCGATTCTGCACCTCTCCCGTAGGGAGAGGTCGGATCGCATCGCAGATGCGCTCCGGGTGAGGGGTTACGCTCTCTTGTGGGACCTGCTCCCCCTCACCCGGCGCTCCGCGCCGACCTCTCCCCGATGGGGAGAGGTGTTCCCCGCGGACAGACCGATGCAGTCAACGAGCAATTCATGAGCCAGATGCATTCACACGTCGATATGCTTGCCCCCGTCGAGGACGTCGGCGGTGCCGCGCAGCCGCTGCTTCAGGTGAAGGGCCTGACCAAGCACTTCCCGGTGCGCGGCGAATTGTTCGGCGCGCGCAAGACCGTGCGCGCGGTCGATAATGTCTCGTTCTCGATCGCCAAGGGCGAGACCGTCGGGATCGTCGGCGAGTCCGGTTGCGGCAAGTCGACCACCGCGCGGCTCCTGATGCACCTGATGAAGCGCGATTCCGGCGAGATCATCTACGACGGCATGCAGGTCGGCCGCGCGCTGTCGCTGCGCGAATTGCGCCGGGGCATGCAGATGGTGTTCCAGGACAGCTACGCCTCGCTCAATCCTCGCCTCACCATCGAGGAATCCATCGCCTTCGGACCGAAGGTGCACGGCATGGCAGATGCTGCCGCTCGCGCGCTGGCGCGCGAACTGCTCGGCAAGGTGGGGTTGCGGCCCGAAAACTTCGCCAACCGCTATCCGCACGAAATCTCCGGCGGCCAGCGCCAGCGCGTCAATATCGCGCGCGCATTGGCGCTGTCGCCGCGGCTGGTGATCCTGGACGAAGCCGTCTCCGCGCTCGACAAATCGGTCGAAGCGCAGGTGCTCAACCTGCTCGCCGACCTCAAGCGCGAGTTCGGGCTGACCTATCTCTTCATCAGCCACGACCTCAACGTCGTGCGCTATATCTCCGACCGCGTGCTGGTGATGTATCTCGGCGAAGTCGTCGAGCTCGGCCCGGTCGACAAGGTCTGGGATGCGCCTGCGCATCCCTATACGCGCGCGCTGCTGGCGGCGATGCCGTCCTCCGATCCGGACAAGCGGACCGAGGTGCCACCGATCTCGGGCGATCCGCCGAACCCGATCGATCCGCCACCAGGCTGCCGGTTTCACACCCGCTGCCCGTTTGCGGAGCCGCTCTGCGCAAAAGCCACTCCACAACTGACCACGCTCGATAGTACGGGTCATCAGGCGGCGTGCTACATGGCTATTCCGGGCTCGGGGCACAGCCGCGCACCGGCAAGGGAGGAAGAGGCGGCATGACGAAACCCAGTCCCAAGGAAGCGCTGGTAATGGCCGACGTCGCGGGCGTGCCCGTCGACGGCGAGGTCGCGGCGCGTATCTCCAATTCGATCAGCCCGGCCTTTGCGGGCTTTGCGCCGGTCGCCGGCACGCTGCCGTTCGATCTCGAGCCCGCGAGCTTCGTGCTCGCGCAGACCGCGAAGGTGTCGAAATGAGCAGTGAAGTTGCCTTGATGTCGCTGACCGCGGTCGCGAAAGCGATCGCCGGGAAGAAAGTCTCTTCGCGCGAGGTGACGCGAGCCTTGCTGCACCGCATCGCGGAGTGGCAGCCCAAGCTCAACGCCTTCATGGCGATCGAGTCCGAACAGGCGCTCGCCGCCGCGGATGAAGCGGATGCGGAACTTGCCAAAGGCAAGAGCCGCGGCGTGCTGCACGGCGTGCCGCTCGCGCACAAGGACATGTACTACGAGGCCGGCAAGGTCGTGACCTGCGGCTCGCTGATCCGCCGCGACTTTGTCGCCAAGACCACGGCAACCGCGCTGCAGCGGTTGAAGGACGCCGGCACTATCCGGCTCGGCTCGCTGCAGATGGTGGAGTTCGCCTTTGGCCCGACCGGCCACAACGTGCATTACGGCCCGGTGCATAATCCCTGGAACGTCGATCACATCACCGGCGGCTCCTCTTCCGGTTCCGGCTCGGCGGTCGCGGCGCGATTGACTTTTGCGGCGCTGGGATCCGACACCGGCGGCTCGGTCCGCATGCCCGCGCATTTCTGCGGCGTCACCGGACTGAAGACGACCGTCGGCCGCGTCAGCCGTGCCGGCGCAATGCCGTTGTCGCAATCGCTCGACACCGTCGGGCCGTTGGCGCAGACCGCTGAGGATTGCGCGCTGCTGCTCGGCCTGATGGCAGGTAGCGATCCTGAGGATCCGACTGCCTCGACGCTACCGGTGCCGGACTATCTGGAAGCCACCAAAGGCTCGCTGAAAGGTCTCAAGATCGGCGTGCCCACCGCCTTCTATGTCGACGATCTCGATGCCGAGGTGGCGCGTATCCTCGACGAGACCATCGCCGTCCTCAAGCGTGAGGGCGCCGAGATCGTCAAGGTCGAGTTGCCCGACCAGCGCCAGCTCAGTTCGGCATCCCAGCTCGTGCTCGCCGCCGAGGCGGCTGCCTTCCACAAGCGCTGGATGATCGAGCGTCCGCAGGATTACGGCGCGCAGGTGTTGATGCGGCTGCAGAACGGGCTCGCGGTTCCCGCCGTCAGCTATCTCGAGGCGATGCGCTGGCGTGGCCCCGCGCTCGCCGCCTACAATGCCGCGGTCAGCGGCGTGGATGCGGTGATCGCGCCCGCAGCGCCGGTGCCTGCGCCGACCATCGCCGAAAGCGACGTCGGTAACGGCCCTGGCGCCGAAGCGGTGATCCAGCGGCTGACGCGCTTCACCCGCCCGGTCAACTATCTCGGCCTGCCGTCGCTGGCGGTCCCATCGGGCTTTACCCGCGCAGGGCTCCCGGTCGGCATGCAGTTGATCGGCCGCTCCTTCGAGGAAACCACGCTGCTCCGCATCGGCGCGGCGTTCCAGCGGGCCACCGATTTCCACGCCCAGGTGCCGAAGCTCGCATGACCAATCTTGTCGAAGTCCGAGATCTCAACATCCGCTTCACCGGCGAACGCACGGTGCACGCCGTCAATGACCTGAGCCTCTCGCTCCGTGAGGGCGAGGTGCTCGGTCTGCTCGGCGAATCCGGCTCCGGCAAGAGCGTCACGCTGCGCGCGCTGATGCGGCTGTTGCCAAAGAAGCGGACGCAGATCTCGGGCCGCGTCAAGGTGCTGGGACAGGACGTGCTGGCGATGGACGACGAGGCGCTGTCGAACTTTCGCGGCCAGACTGTCTCGATGATCTTCCAGGAGCCGGCACTCGCGCTCGATCCGGTCTACACCATCGGCCGCCAGATCGCGGAAACCGTGATGCGGCACGAGGGCAAGAGCGAGCGCGAGGCGGTGGCGCGTGCGCTCGAGATGCTGGAGGTGGTGCGCATTCCCTCCGCCAAGCGCCGGCTCGATTCCTATCCGCACGAGATGTCGGGCGGCATGCGCCAGCGCGCGATGATCGCGCTCGCGCTCGCCTGCAAGCCGAAGATCCTGCTCGCGGACGAGCCGACCACCGCGCTCGACGCCACCGTGCAGATCCAGATCCTGTTGCTGCTTCGCGAATTGCAGCGCGAGTTCGGCATGTCCGTGATCTTCGTGACCCACGATATCGGGGTCGCCATCGAGATCTGCGACCGCGTCGCCGTCATGTATGCCGGCCAGATCGTCGAGCAGGGCAGTCTCCGTGACATCGTGCGTTCCCCGGTCCACCCCTACGCCAAGGGCCTGCTGGCCTCGACCATCCATGGCGCCAAGCGGGGGGAGCGGCTGGAGACGATCCCGGGCACGCCGCCCTCGCTCGATCGTGCGCCGACCAGTTGCTCCTTCGCGCCGCGCTGCAGCCTGGCGCAGCCGCGCTGTTCCGAGCAGTTGCCGCCCGCCGTCCAGGTCGCGCCGGACCGGATCGCGCGGTGCGTGCTGGCCGAGCCGGCTGTTGCCGCGACGTAACACCGCCTCGCCGTCAAGAAAACTCCGGCAGATTCCAGTCGTCGTGTCACCTGATTGTGGTTAGCCTTTCGCGGCGCCAGGCGCAGGGTCCGGGGGACTTCAGATGTACATTTCCAACGAGGGCCTTCTCGTCATCCTGTTTGTCGGCCTGCTCGCCGGCTGGCTGGCCGGCAAGATCGTGCGCGGCACCGGTTTCGGCATCATCGGCAACATCCTGGTCGGCATCGCCGGCGCGCTGGTGGCAAGCTATCTGTTTCCGAAGCTCGGCATCCGTCTCGGCAGCGGGCTCGTCTCGGAAATCGTCTATTCCGCGATCGGTGCCGTCCTGCTGCTCGTGGTCGTCAGGCTGATCCGCGGTGGCGGCCGGTTCTAGTCGCCCGTGAAGAAGTCTGATTTCAGCTTGGGACGAGCTGAAATCGGAGGATGAGCCTGACCAGGATTTGGTGCAACAAAAGCTCCAGCCAGCGGATGAGACGGCGGAAGTTGTATCCGGCGGCGGCGAGGACGGCGTTGGCGGCGTCGCCCTTGCGGTACCAGAAGTAGTTGCGCCCCATGCGATGCTCGGATTTGAGATGGCCGATGACCGGCTCGACGGCCGAGCGCCGGCGCAGCTCGCGTTTGATCCTGGGCGTCACGCGCCGCTTCTGGCCTGAGATGAACACCCTGAACTTGTAATCGGGTGGCGCATTGTGACCTC